>DASUYU010000346.1:0-2881 GCA_036377235.1 Thermoleophilaceae bacterium | reverse complement strand
TGCAAGGACTACTCCGAGTGGGTCAAGGCGTGGACGGAGATCAAGGGCTGAGCGCCCTGGGTTCGAGCTGGCCGTCGTAGCCAGATATCTCTGGCGCCGGCCCCGACTTCAGCTGTCGTTGCTGCTGTCGGGGCCGGTCGGCTGGCTCCTGATCGCGTATCTCGGATCGCTCGCAGTCCTGTTCATCGCGTCGCTGTGGCAGCTCGACGACTTCAGCGGCGAGATCGTCCACAAGGTCGGCTTCCAGAACTTCCAGGAGCTGATCGAGACCCCGGTGTACCGGAAGATCGTCCTCCGGACGGTCACGATCGCGGCGCTCGTGACGATCACCGACATCGTCCTCGCCTTCCCGATCGCGTTCTTCATGGCGAAGGTCGCTTCCCCGCGCGTGCGCGCCCTGCTCGTTGTGGCGGTGCTGATGCCGCTGTGGTCGAGCTACCTCGTGAAGGTCTACACGTGGCGGATCATGCTCCAGCACGACGGCATCGTGAACTGGGCGCTCGACCCATTCGGGCTCAGCGGGCCGGGCTTCGGGAACGTGGCCACCTGGCTCGTCTTCTCCTACCTCTGGCTGCCGTTCATGGTGCTGCCGATCTACGCGGGGCTCGAGCGAATACCGAACTCGATGCTGGACGCGTCCGGTGACCTCGGCGGCCACCCGTGGACGACGTTCCGGCGCGTGGTGCTCCCGCTGGCCATGCCGGCGGTCGCCGCGGGCTCGATCTTCACCTTCTCCCTGACGCTCGGCGACTACATCGCGCCGACGCTCGTGTCGAGCACCCAGTTCATCGGCAACGTCGTCTACTCGAACGTGGGCATCGCGAACAACCTGCCGCTGGCCTCGGCCTTCGCCACGGTGCCCGTGGCGATCATGCTCGTATACCTCCTGATCGCGCGCCGCCTCGGCGCGTTCGAGTCGCTCTGATGCACATCTCGGACGGCATGCGCTGGGTGCTGCGGGCCGGGACGGCGATCACGCTCGCCTTCATCTACGTCCCGCTGATCGTGATCGCGATCTACGCGTTCAACGACTCCCGCTCACAGGCGTGGCCCATCGACGGGCTCACGCTCGAGTGGTTCGACAAGGCGTTCCACAACCCGGGCGTGCGCGACGCGCTGTGGACGTCCGTGAAGGCGGCGACCGGCGCCACACTGATTGCCCTCGCGCTGGGCACGCTCGCGGCGCTCGCGATCTCCCGGTACCGCTTCTTCGGGCGCGACACCGTCTCGTTCCTGATCATCCTGCCGATCGCGCTGCCGGGCATCGTGACCGGGATGGCCCTGAACGCGACATTCACTCAGGTGCTCGGAGTGGACCTGTCGCTGTTCACGGTGATCGTGGGCCACGCGACGTTCTGCATCGTCGTGGTGTTCAACAACGCGGTGGCGCGGCTGCGAAGAAGCGGCACCTCCCTGGAGGAAGCGTCGATGGACCTGGGCGCGAACAGCCTCCGCACGTTCCGGTTCGTGACGTTCCCGACGCTGCGGACCGCCCTCGTGGCCGGCGCGCTGCTCGCCTTCGCGCTCTCGTTCGACGAGATCATCGTCACGACGTTCACGATCGGCCAGGAGCAGACCCTGCCGATCTGGATCTTCACGAACTACGCGCGCCCGAACCAGCTTCCGATCGTCAACGTGGTCGGCCTGACGGTGATCCTGCTCTCGATCATCCCGGTCTATTTCGCCAACCGGCTGTCGCAGGACCCGATCGGGGCCGGAGCCGGAGCGGCACCGGCGGGCGGGGCGGCGGCGGCAGCCGCGCGCTAAGAATCGGCCGCGCCGGTCTCCCGCCGGCGTGCCGGGCTTGCTCGGGCGAACGACGGGCATGGAGGGGAAGGGTCGGGCGCTTTACCTGGGCATATGGCCAGGAAAAACGCCCAACCCCGATCCCTGCCCTTTACCGCTGTCGCTCGCCGGCGCCGACTCGGCGCAGAAAGAGTGGGCGCTACCTCACGAATCTGCCATAATCAGACTTAGATTTTATGCAAGCAGATCGTTTCACCATCAAGTCCCAGGAGGCGCTTGCCGCCGCGCAGCGGCTGGCCGGCGCGCGCGGCAATCCCGAGGTCACGCCCCAGCATCTGCTCGTGTCGCTGCTCGAGCAGGACGGCGGCATCGTCGTCCCCGTGCTGCGGCGCGCGGGCGCGGATCCCGAGCGGGTACGGCGCCTCGCCAACGAGGCGCTCGACGCTCAGCCGAAGGTCACGGGCGAGGCCGCCGCGACGCCCGCGCTCGGCCAGTCCCTGATCCGCCTGCTCCAGGCGGCCGACGAGGAGGCGCGCGGGCTCGGCGACGAGTTCGTCTCGACCGAGCACCTGCTGCTCGCCCTCGCCGCCGAGCCGGCCATCGACGCCGGTGCCTCGCGCGATCAGCTCGCCGAGGCGGCCGAGCAGGTTCGCGGCCCCCATCGCGTGACCGATCAGAACCCCGAGGACCGCTACCAGGCGCTCGAGCGCTTCGGCCGCGACCTCACCGAGCAGGCCGAGGACGGCAAGCTCGACCCGGTCATCGGCCGCGACGACGAGGTGCGCCGCGTCATCCAGGTGCTGTCCCGCCGCACCAAGAACAACCCGGTGCTCATCGGCGAGCCGGGGGTCGGCAAGACGGCCATCGTCGAGGGCCTCGCCCAGCGGATCGTGGACGGCGACGTGCCCGACACGCTGCGCGACCGGCGCGTGATCGCGCTCGACATCGGCGCTCTCGTGGCGGGCGCCAAGTACCGCGGCGAGTTCGAGGACCGGCTGAAGGCCGTCCTCAAGGAGGTCGCCGAGGCCGAGGGCCGCATCATCCTGTTCCTCGACGAGCTGCACACGATCGTGGGCGCCGGCGCAGCCGAGGGCGCCGTGGACGCCGCCAACCTGCTGAAGCCCATGCTCGCCCG
>DASUYU010000345.1:0-3502 GCA_036377235.1 Thermoleophilaceae bacterium | reverse complement strand
CGCCCCCTTGCGTGTTTCACGTTCGAGCCGATAACAGCACCATGACCCCGAGAGCGCTCTTTCACCCTGCCCGTCTGGCCCGCAGGCCCGTGCTCTCGACCCAATCTGACGAGCGGCTGGTGGATCTGGTGCGGGCCGGCTCGGACCCGGCGTTCGAGGCGATCGTCGAGCGGTACCGGCGCGCGCTGATGCGGTACGTCTCGCGGCTGCTCCCGCCCGAGCGCGCCGAGGATGTGGTCCAGCAGGCGTTCGTGAAGGCGTACGAGGCGATGCACCGGAACTCGGCCGAGCTGAACCTGAAGCCCTGGCTGTACCGGATCGCGCACAACGGCGCGCTGAACGCGCTGCGCGACCGGGGCGCGGCGCACGCGGAGCTGAGCGACACGCTCGACGGCGTCGAGCGGCCGGACCAGGCATTCGAGCGGACGGTCGGCCTGCGCGAGCTGGTGGTGGCCGTCCAGGCGCTTCCGGAGCGCCAGCGCAGCGCGATCCTGCTGCGCGAACTGGAGGGGCGGAGCTACGAGGAGATCGCGACGGCTCTCGGTGTGAGCGACGGCGCGGTGCGCCAGCTCCTGAACCGCGCGCGCAACTCGCTGCGGGCCGCCGCGGCGAGCGTGATCCCGATGCCGCTCGTGGAGCGGGTCGCCTCGTCCGACTCGACCGACCCGGTGACCGCCCGGGTGGCGGAGCTGGTGGGGCTCGGCGGAGGCGCGCTGGCGATGAAGGTATGCGCGACCGCCCTCGTGACCGGGGCGGCGGTGGTCGGCGGCGCCGCGGTGGTGTCCGACATCGGGCGCGAGCAGGCGAGCCGGGCGGTGGGAGCCGGCACGGCGCGCGCGGCGGAGGCCTCGAGCGGCGAATCCGATGCGGCGTCGGAGGACACGAGTGAGGCGGGCGAGCACGGCGCCGGCCGGCGTGGCGAGGCCGGCGACGGCAGCGGCCGCGCGGACGGCGGCGGGCGGCGCGACCGGAGCGACGACGGTCCGCGCGCGGATCGTGGCGACCGCGGGACGGGTGAGGACGGCGGACACGGTCGAAGCGAGCCCGGCGACGACGACCGAACCGGCCGCCGCGGCGGCGACGAGGAGGACGACAACAGCGGCCCAGGCGGCGTAGGCGGCGACGACGGCCCCGACCTCGAGGCCCCGGACGACCACAGCGGCCCCGGCGGCGGCGGGAGCGGGAGCGGCGACCCGATCGACGAGCCGGCGGAGGCGGAGGCGCCCTCCCTCGACGGCAGCGGAGGAAGCTCAGGCCCCGGCGGCGGAGACTCCGGGTCCGGCACGAGCGGCAGCAGCGGGAGTGGCAGCGGCGAGCTCGCCGAGCCGCTCGGCGAACGCAGCTTCTAGCCGATCGCGACCATGCGGTCGATCGGCACGCGGGCTCGCTTCGCGAGCTCGGGGTCGACCTTCACGACCGGCTTCAGGTCGCGCAGCGCGTCGTGGAGCTTCGGCAGCGTGATCATCTTCATGTAGCGGCACGCCGCCGCGCGGTTCGCCGGGATGAACTCCTTGCCGGGGTTCTCCTTCTCGAGCGGGTGCAGCATGCCCGTCTCGGTGGCCACGATGAAGGTGTCCGCGTCCGAGTCGTGGGCGAACCGCAGCATCCCGCCGGTGGAGAGCATGTGCGTTCGCTCGGGGTCCACGTCGCCGGCGGCCACGTACTCCATCACCTGGGTGGTGCAGCCGCACTCGGGGTGGATCATGAACTCGGCGTCCGGGTGCGCCGCCCGGACGGCCGCGATGTCGGCCGGCCGGATCCCGGCGTGCACGTGGCACTCGCCGTCCCAGACGTGCATTCGCCGGCCGACGGTGCGCTCCACGTAGGCGCCGAGCCACATGTCCGGCCCGAACAGGATCTCCGTGTCCTCGCCGTGCTCGCGGTAGATGTGCTCCACCACCTGCACGGCGTTCGCCGACGTGCAGCAGTAGTCCGTCTCCGCCTTGACCTCGGCGGTCGTGTTCACGTACATCACCACGATCGCGCCCGGATGCTCCGCCTTCCACGCGCGGAGCTGATCCGCCGTGATCGAGTCGGCGAGCGAGCAGCCGGCGTCGAGGTCGGGCAGGAGGACGGTCTTGTCGGGCGAGAGGATCGACGCGGTCTCCGCCATGAAGTGCACGCCGCAGAAGGCGATCACATCGGCGTCCGTCTCGGCCGCCCGGCGCGAGAGGCCGAGCGAGTCGCCCACGAAGTGCGCCACGTCCTGCACCTCGGGCACCTGGTAGTTGTGGGCGAGGATCACGGCGTTCCGCTCCTCGGCGAGCGCGCGCACCTCGGTGGCCATGCGAGTGAGCTCCGCGGGGTCCACCGGAGCTGGACCTGCCGGAGCGAGCGTGGGGAGTTCGATTGGCTTCATGGCGAGTCCTCCGAGCGCGACGCGCGGAGAGTTTTTGCCTTATAGTCGAAAACCGTGCCGAATCAGCATAGCAGCCCCACCCACGTCACGCTCGCCGTTGTGCTCCAGGTGCGGGGGGATTCGCTCTGCGTGCTCCTGTGGCAGCGCGCCCGGCCGCCGTTCGAGGGCGCGTGGTCGCTGCCGGGCGGCTACCTCGAGCCGGGCGACACGCTCGAGGACTCGATCCGCTCCCAGCTCGCCCGCAAGGTGGACGTCGCGGAGCTGTCCCGGCTCGAGCAGCTCGAGACGGTCGGCGACCCCAACCGCCATCCCGGCGAATGGCAGCTCGCGACCGCCTACCTCGGGCTCGTGCCGCGCGGCATGGACCCGGCGCTGCCGCCGGACACCGCCTGGCACGAGGTGGACGACCTCCCCGCCGAGCTCGCCTTCGACCACGGCCGGATCGTGCTGGCCGGCCGGGAGCGGCTGCAGGCCAAGCTGTCCTACACGAACATCGGGTTCGCGCTCGCGCCCGAGACGTTCACCATGTCGGAGCTGTCCGCGATCTACACCGCCGCGCTCGGCTATCCGGTGGACCCGACCAACCTCCGGCGCGTGCTCCAGCGCCGCGGCGTGCTCGAGCCCACCGGCGAGCGGCGCTCCTCCGGCCCGGGCGGAGGCCGCCCGGCGGCGGTCTTCCGCTTCGGCTCGCGCGAGCTCTCGGTGACCGACCCGTTCGCGGTGCTCCGGCCGCCTACAGCGGCTCGAGCAGGAGGCTGAGGTCGAGCGCCGGCGCCGAGTGGGTCAGCGATCCCACGCTGATGTAGTCCACGCCCGTCTGGGCGACCTCGCGCACGGTGTCGAGCGTGACGCCGCCGGACGCCTCGAGCTCGGCGCGGCCGCCGGCCAGCGCCACCGCCTCGCGCAGCTCGGCCGTCGTCATGTTGTCCAGCAGGATGCGGCTCACGCCGGCCTCCAGCGCGTCCCCGACCTCGTCGAGCGTCGCGCACTCCACCTCGACCGTCACGCCGGCGGGCGCCGCCTCCACCGCCCTGCGGCCGGCCTCACCGACGCCGCCGGCGAGTCGCGCGTGGTTCTCCTTGACGAGGATCGCGTCGTACAGGCCGCCCCGGTGGCTCTCACCGCCGCCGGCCCGGACCGCCT
>DASUYU010000344.1:0-6452 GCA_036377235.1 Thermoleophilaceae bacterium | reverse complement strand
GAACGGAACACGCACGTCACACACGACGTGCATCTCGATGCGTGCCGGCGAGGCCGGGCGGGGCCGGGGGCCGCCGGCGCTGGCCGAGCGGGGAGAGCCGCCGCTAGGCACCAGCCCCGCCTCCCTCAGTGCCTCGATCGCGCCCGCGCCGCCGTCCGTGGTGGCCGAGCCGCCCACGGTCACGATCACGGGCGACGCGCCGGCCTCCACGGCGGCCGCGATCAGCTCGCCGGTGCCGCGCGTGGATGCCGCCCACGCGTCCCGTTCTTGCTCGGCCACCAGTGAGAGGCCGCTCGCCTGCGCCATCTCCACCACCGCGCTCCCGTCCGGGAGCAGCGCGTAGCCGGCCTCGACCGGCCGCCCCAGCGGATCCGAGACGCCCAGCCTGCGGATCTCGCCGCCGAGTGCATTCACGAGGACCTCCATCGTCCCCTCTCCGCCGTCCGCCACCGGCAGCTCGTCCGCCTCCCGCCCGGCCGCGCGGAGCCCGCCGGCGATCGCGCGCGCCACCTCCCTGGCCGAGAACGTTCCCTTGAAGGAGTCAGGGGAGACGAGGACGGGAAGCGTCAAAGGGCGTCCCGAAAGGCGCGCTCGGCCTCCTCGCCGTGGACGGCGAACACGATTCGCTCCAGGGTGCCGGCGTGCTCACGCGCGGCCGGCACCATGATCCGGGCGGCCTCGTCCACCGGGAAGCCGCCCACGCCCGTTCCGAACGCCACCAGGGCCAGCGACCGCGCGCCCAGCTCCTCCGCCTTGGCCAGCGTCGAGCGCGTGGCCCGCTCGATGATCGCGGCCGAAGTGGGACCGCCGAGCTCCATCGTCGCCGCGTGGATGACCCACCGGGCGGGCATGTGGCCGGCGGTCGTCTCCACGGCCTCGCCCAGCTCGATCGGCGCCTTGGCGTCGGATTCCCGCTGCACCTCCGGCCCGCCCGCGCGCGAGATCGCGCCCGCCACCCCGCCGCCGTGGCGCAGCTCCGTGTTGGCGGCGTTCGCGATCGCGTCCACCTCCACCGTCGTCACGTCGGTGGCCACCACCTCGAGCTCGGCCATGGCCTACATCCTGACGGCTAGCGCCGGACCCGCACGCCGCGCCGGACCAGCGCCGTGCGGTTCCCCGCAGCGTCCGATGCCCGCAGCCGCAGGGCCACCCGTGCGCGCCGGTGATGCCGGAGCGCCCTCCGCAGAAGCCGCTGTTGGCGCGGCCGCAGCCGGACGGCGAGCCGCGTGCGCCGGCCGGCGACCAGCGGCGGGTGCACCCGGCGCAGCACCAGCCTCCGGTGCCCGATCAGAAGCGTCCCCGCCGCGTTCAGGGTGCAGTTCTCGCTGCAACGGACGTAGACGACCGTCGCACGGCGGCGCAGCACTCGCTGGCGGCGCGGGGCGCGGGCCGACATGACCGGCGCCGTGAGGTCCGGGCCGGGACCGCCCGCCGGAGGGCCGGCCGCGCTCACGTCGATCCGCAGGATCTTGCCGAGCTGGGAGCTCGGGTTCTGGGCGTCTCCCTCCGGGTCTCCCTGGGTGCCCCCGTCGCCGACCGACAGGTAGAGCGCGTTGTCGGGCCCGAACAGCAGCTGGCCGCCGTTGTGGTTGTCGGCCTGGTCGTGCTGGATGGTCAGCACCGGCGTACGGGTGCCGTCCTTCAGCTGCTCGACCTGCAGGTCGCCGCCGTTGTCGACGTAGAAGATGAAGATGCGGTGGGTCGTCGCGTAGTCAGGCGACACGGCGACCGAGAGCAGCCCCTGCTCGCCGGAGTCCTGCACCAGGTCGGTGATGTCGAGCGCCACGGTCGTGCCCGACGGGGTCCACCGCATCAGGCGGCCCGGCTTCTCGGCGATGAACAGCTCGTTCGTGACACCCGGCGCGGCCGACACCGACACCGGCTGGTTGAGCGTGTCGATGCTCGTCTTCGTCAGCGTGCCGCCGGTCTCCCCGAGCCGGTAGACGCCGCCCGCGAGCGACGTGACGTACAGATGCCCGACGCCGTCCTCGCCGAAGCCCGACACGCTCGGCACATTCAGAAGGGTGTCGTCCACCGGCGGCGCGGCGTGCGGGCCGAGCTTCATGATCTTCCCGCTGTCGAACCGGCCGAACAGGTACTGGCCGGCGAACGACGGGAGCGACGGGTCGCGCACCGTGTAGCCGCCGATCACCACGTCCGGGCCGCTCGGGTACTCGTACGTCGGCGGAAAGTACGCGCCGGAGGGCGTGCACCCGCTCTGCACGTCGGTGCCCGAGAAGCAGTTCCAGCCGAGGTTCGCGCCGCGCGCCGAGGCCGCCGGGAGATAGTCGATCTCCTCGTTGATCCCGCCCACGTCGCCAACGTAGAAGTCGCCCGTCTGGCGGTCGAACGACCAGCGGTACGGGTTCCGCATCCCCAGCACGTACACCTCCGACGGCGCCTGCGCAGCGGCCGGGGCGGCGGGGATCAGCATCAGCAGGATCAGGAACGCAGTTGCGAGATATGGCACTCGGTGGGGTCCTTGTCGTCGCGCCAGCGCAGCAGCTTCGCCCCATGGCGGATCCGCTGGCCGGTTATGTGATCGAACGCCACCTCTACCACCAGCTCCGGGCGGAGCCCCTCCCAGACGAGCTCCTCGTCGGACTTCCAGCGGCTCGGCTCGCCCGAGCCGCGCTCGCCGGTCCGGTACGGCTCGAGCTTCGCGATCAGCTCGCGCTTCTCCTTCGCCTTGAACCCCGAGGTGTGGCCGACGATGTGAAGCTGTCCGTCGTCGTCGTACAGCCCGAGGATCAGCGAGCCGAGCGTGCCCTCCTCCTTGCCGAACCGGAAGGCCGCCACCACCGCGTCCGCGGTGCGCACCCGCTTGATCTTGACCATGCCCTTGCGCTCGCCCGGGCGGTAGGGCGAGTCGCACTCCTTGGCGATCACGCCCTCTGAGGTGCCGGTGAGCCACTGGCCCGCGTCTTCGATATCCGGCGTCATCGGGGTGAGCTGCACCGGATCGGCCACCACCGCCGACAGCCGCTCGCGCCGCTCCGTGTACGGCAGCGCGCACAGCACCTCGTCGCCCTCGGCCAGCAGGTCGAACGCCACGAGCTCGGCGGGGGTCTCCTGGCGCAGGCGCTCCACGCGCGAGGCGGCGGGATGGATCCGCTGCGACAGGAGGTCGAACTCCTGCACCCCGTCCACCACCACCATCATCTCCCCGTCCAGGACGAGCCGGTCGTGCGGCAGCTCGAGCACCTGCTCGACCACGTCGGGGAAGTAGCGGTTCATCGGCCGGCCGTTCCGGCTCTGCAGCTGCACGTCGTCGCCGTCGCGGAAGACGATGGTCCGGAACCCATCGAACTTGGGCTCGTAGCACCACTGGTCGCCCTCGGGCAGCTCTCGCGCCGACTTCGCGAGCTGCGGCTTCACGGGCGGCTTCAGCGGAAGCGTCATCGCGGCGCCGCGCTCCGGCCGAGGATGCGCCTGAGGACGAGGTCGCCCAGCCGCGGCGAGATCCCGTTGGCGACCCGCAGCATGCGGACAAGCGGGGGATAGAAGAGCTCGCGCTGGTCGTTCTCGACCGCCTCGAGCACCTGCTCGCCGAGGGGCCCCGCCGGCGCACGGCGGTCCATTCGGTACCAGTCGGGCATGTGGTCCAGCTCGTGGTCGTGCAGCGAGGTGGCGATCTCGCCCGGGTAGACGGTCGTGACCGACACGCCCGTGCCCGCGAGCTCGTGGCGGAGCGCCTCGGCGAAGCCGCGCTGCGCGGCCTTCGTGCCGTTGTAGACGGCCGCCGACGGGAAGCCGCGCACGCCGCCTCCCGAGGAGACCACCACGATGTGGCCCCGGCCGCGCTCGAGCATGCCCGGGAGCGCCGTCCACACCGTGTAGATCGTGCCGAGCCAGTTCACGTCGTTCATGTGGCGCGCCTCGTCGAGCGGCAGCTGCGCGAACGGCCGGTAGTGCGTGATGCCGGCGTTCGCCACCACCACGTCCACGTCGCCGAACTCCTTCACCGCGGCCGCGACCGAGTCGGCGTCGGTCACGTCCGCCACCAGCGTCACGTGCCCGTCGCCGGGAAGCTGCGCCGCCAGCTCGTCGAGCGGCTCGCGCTTCCGCGCGAGGAGCCCGAGCGTGGCGCCGCGCGCCGCGAAGGCGCGGGCGATCGCCTCGCCGATCCCCCGCGAGGCGCCCGTTACGAGCACGCGACTCCCTGGCCCGATCTGCACGGGCGGAGATGCTAGTCAGCCGATCACCGCAGCCGGGGTCAGAGCGGAGCTCTGACCCCATGATCGACCGCGGCTAGGATGGCCTCATGTCCCAGGAGCAGGCCACCGTCGCCGAGGAGGAGTACCTCCAGATCATCTACTGGCTTCAGGAGGCCGGGCTGCCGATCACGGGAGCGAACATCGCCCGGGCCATGCAGGTGTCGGCGCCGACCGTGCACGAGATGATCGGACGCCTCGAGGCGGACGGATACGTGACCCGCGGCGCCGACAAGGCGCTGACGTTCACCGACTCGGGCCAGGAGCACGCGGCCGGGATCGTGCGCCGCCACCGGCTGATCGAGCGGTTCCTGACGGACGTATTCGACATCCCCTGGGACCAGGTGCACGAGGAGGCCGAGCGGCTCGAGCACTGGATGTCGCCGATGGTCGAGGAGCGCATGCTGCGCGCGATCGGCGACGCGAAGACCTGCCCGCACGGCCATCCGATCTTCGAGGGCGAGCGCGAGGACGGCGTGCCGCTCGCCGACGTGGCGGAGGGCGCGAGCGTCCGCGTCCTGCGCTTCGAGAACGAGGCCGAGGACCTGCTGCACTACCTCAAGGACACGGGCCTGACGCCGGGGCTCGAGGGCAGGCTCACCCGCGCCGGCGACGACGAGATCGTGGTCGACTCGGACGGCGCGTCGCACTCGGTGACCCGCTCCGTCGCGGAGACGGTCTCGGTCGTGGCGGATCCCTCGCCCCCGCCGCGCACCGCCCTGCCGGACCAGCTCGTGCTCGGCCGCGAGCGCTACGGCCGGTAGCCGGCCCGTGTCCGACCTTGCCGACGCGCTCCGGCGCACCGCCGAGCGCGTCGCGGAGTACAGGCGCACGGTCGGCGAACGTCCGGTCGCGCCGCCGGTCGAGCGGGCCGACCTGGAGGCGGCGCTCGGCGGGCCGCTCCCTGACGAGGGCGCCGATCCGGAGACGGTGATCGAGGAGCTCGTCACGGCCGTCGAGCCGGGGCTCGTGGCGAGCGCCGGGCCGCGCTACTTCGGGTTCGTCGTCGGCGGCTCGCTCGACGCCGCGACGGAGGCCGACGTGCTGGCGACCGGCTGGGACCAGATGGCGTTCAACCCGGTGAGCTCGCCGGCCGCCGCCGCGGCGGAGACGGTGGTGGCCGGTTGGATCAGGGATCTGCTCGGGCTGCCGGGCGACGCGTCGTTCGGCATCACCAGCGGCGCGCAGGGCGCGAACACGGTGGCGCTCGCGGCCGCACGGCATCGCGTCCTGTCGGAGGCCGGCTGGGACGTGGAGCAGGACGGCCTGACCGGCGCGCCGCCCGTCCGCGTGCTCGCGGGCGAGGAGCGCCACGCGACGATCGACCGGTCGCTGCGGCTGCTCGGCATGGGCGCGAACGCGCTCGAGCCGCTCCCGGCCGGCGCCAATGGCGCGATGGACCCGGACGCGCTGGCCGCCGCGCTCGACCGTGACGGTGACCGTCCGACCATCGTCTGCGCGCAGGCGGGCAACGTGAACACCGGCGCGTGCGACGACCTCGCCGCGACGACCGCCCACGCAAGCGATCACGGCGCGTGGGTGCACGTGGACGGCGCGTTCGGCCTGTGGGCGGCCGCGAGCCCGGCCAAGCGCCACCTCGTGGAGGGCGCTGAGCGGGCGCACTCGTGGGCGGTCGACGGGCACAAGTGGCTGAACGTGCCCTACGACGCGGGCTTCGTGCTCTGCGCCGACCGCGACGCGCACGCCGCCTCCATGGCATACACCGCCGCCTACCTCGCCGGGACCGAGGCGGGCAGCTGGGCGCTGGAGTCCTCCCGCCGCGCACGCGGCTTCGCAACCTGGGCGGGACTCCGCGAGCTGGGCCGCGGCGGCGTGGCCGAGCTGGTGGACCGCTGCTGTGCGCTCGCGGAGCGGTTCGCGGAGCGGCTCGCCGAGATCGACGGCGTGGAGATCGGCAACGAGGTGGTCCTGAACCAGGCGCTCGCGAGCTTCGGCTCGGATGAGCGCACGGAGAGGCTGATCGAGGCCGCGCAGCGGGACGGCACGTTCTGGGCCGGCGGCACCACCTGGCGCGGGCGCAAGTACATGCGCATCTCGATCTCGAACCACAGCACCACCGAGGCGGACGTGGACCGCTGCGTCGCGGCGATAGAGCGCCTCCTCGCCGATATCCCGTAAGCCGGTCACAAAAGAGGCGTCCGCGCGAGTTAGCCGGTGTATGCCTAACTCCAAGGAGGCCACAAATGCGAAAGCTCGCCGCCGGGATCACGGCCGGCT
>DASUYU010000343.1:0-3601 GCA_036377235.1 Thermoleophilaceae bacterium | reverse complement strand
CGCGTGGGCTTCATCCTCGGCGACGTGTCCGGCCACGGCCGCGGCGCCCTGGCCCGCACCGCCTTCATGCGCTACACCCTGCGCGCCTACCTCGAGGCAGGTCTCGAGCCGCGCGTGGCCCTGCAGGTCGCCGGCCGGGTGATCGACGAGAACCTGGGCGGAGACTTCGCGACCGTGCTCCTGGCCGTGCACGATCCCGAGACGGGCTCGCTGACGTACGCGACCGCCGGCCACCCGGCGCCGCTCGTCGTCGGACCGCAGCCGCACGAGCCGGTCACGGCCGGTTCTTCCCCGCCGATCGGCGTGGGCGTGCGCACCGGCCTCCGGCAGACGACGGTGCCGCTGGTGTCCGGCTCGGTCGCGGCGATGTTCACCGACGGCCTGCTCGAGGCTCGCGTCGAGGGCGGCCTCCTCGGCCGCGAGCGGCTCTCCGAGCTGCTCGAGGAGATGGGCGACGAGGCCACGGCCCGCGGGCTCGTGCAGTCGGTCAATCGCGAGGCGCGCGTGATGTCGGACGACGTTGCCGCGGTCGTGATCCAGCCGACGAACGCCGCCACCGCCGGTCTGTTCAGGACGGAGCAGCTCGAGCTCACCTCGCGCGAGCTTGAGTCCGGCGTCGGCGAGCGCTTCCTCGAGGCGTGCGGCCTCAGCGACCGCGACATCGACAGCGCGCTCGACGATGCGCGGATGATCTCCGACCGCTTCGGCGGCGTGATCCTCCACGTGGTGTTCGGCAACCGGCTCCGTGTCGAGGTGCTCCCGCGCAACGTGGAGAGCATCGAGGCGGCCTCGCGCCGCGCCGCAGCCGCTACCCGCTGAGAACGTCGGTAATCGCGTCGGGCCGGTCCTCCGGCACGAAGTGCGCCGCGTCCGCGACCTCGACCGCACGGGCATCCGGGAACAGCTCGCGCCATTGGTCCATGAAGACGGGCTGGAACACCGGGTCGCGCATGCCCCAGACGAGCGTGATCGGGATCTCCAGCCGCTCGAGCCGCTCGTGGATCGAGCGCATGAGCGCGGCGCTCCGGTCGCGCTCGGTGAACGGGATGTCGCGCTGGAACGCGAGCATCCCCACGCGCGACCAGTAGTCCGGGAACGGCGCCCGGTAGGCGTCCATCATCACCGGGTCGGTCTCGCGGTTCGCCATCCCGCCCGGGATCGACTCCACGAACAGGTTGCCGCCGAGCACGAGGATCTCGCCGAGGCCCTCGGTGCGGAACTCGCGGATGAAGGGCGGCACGAAGCTCGGCAGCTCCCACGCCCAGGTGTTGATCAGCACGGCAGCGCTGAGCCGCTCGGCGTGGTCGAGCATCGCGCCGAGCCCGACCGGGCCGCCCCAGTCGTGGGCCACGAGCGTCACGTCCGTGAGGTCGAGCTCGTCCACGAGCCTCCGCGCGTGCTCGATGTGAGTCTGCAGCGAGTAGCGGGACAGGTGGGGGGGCTTGTCGGAGCGGCCGAAGCCCATGTGGTCGAAGGCCACGCAGCGGCGGCCCTGCTGCGACAGCGCGGCGATCTGCGTTCGCCACATGTAGCTCCAGGTGGGGTTGCCGTGCACGAACAGGAGCGTGGGGGCGTCGCGCGGCCCCTCGTCGACGTAGTGGATGCGCACGTCGCCCGCCTGGAGGTAGCGCGGCTCGAACGGAAAGGTGCCCTCGAAGTCCGTTTCGAGCCCTGCGCCGGCCATTCGCCGATGGCTTATAGCATCCAATCGCTCGTGAGCACCGACACCGAGACCGAGCGGGGCACCGCGCTGCACGGCGGACGGCTCGTGGCCAAGCGCCTCCGCGCGCACGGGGTCACGAAGCTCTTCACGCTCTCCGGCGGCCACCTCTTCTCCATCTACGACGGCTGCCGCGAGGAGGGCATCGACATCGTCGACGTGCGCCACGAGCAGTCGGCGGCGTTCGCCGCGGAGGGCTGGGCGAAGGCCACGCGCCAGCCGGGCGTGTGCGCCCTGACCGCGGGCCCCGGCGTGACGAACGGGATGAGCGCGCTCGCGTCCGCCCAGATGAACGCGTCCCCGATGCTGGCGCTCGGCGGACGCGCGCCCGCGGGGCGGTGGGGCATGGGGTCGCTCCAGGAGATCGACCACGTGCCGTTCGTCGCGCCGCTCACGAAGCTCGCGCGCACGGCAGAGGCCACGGCCGAGATCCCGGCGCTGATGGACGAGGCGCTCGCCGCCTGCGTGGCACCGCCGAGCGGCCCGACGTTCCTCGACTTCCCCATGGACCAGGTGTTCATGGAGGCCGACGTGGACGCCGACACGCCGGCGTCGCTCGCGGACCCGGCCTCGCTGCCGGCGGCGGACGGTGACGCGCTGGACCGCGCGGCCGAGCTCCTGCGCGGCGCCGAGCGGCCCGTCGTGATGGCGGGCACCGGGCTGTACTGGGCGCGGGCGGAGGGCGAGCTTCAGGCGCTCTGCCGCGAGCTCGAGATCCCCGTGTTCCTCAACGGGCTCGCGCGCGGCTGCGTGGCGGCCGACGATCCGTACTTCTTCTCGCGCGCGCGGGGAACGGGGCTGAAGGGCGCGGACGTGGCGCTCGTGATCGGCGTGCCGATGGACTTCAGGCTCGGCTTCGGCGGCTCGTTCGGCGACGACACCGAGCTGATCGTGATCGGGTCGGCGCGGCCGGACCGCGAGCACCCGCGCCCGGTCGCCGCCGAGCTCTACGGGAGCGTGGCCGGGTCGCTCGAGGCGCTCCGCTCGGGAGCCGCCGGCGGGCCGGGCCGGTCGGGCTGGGTGAACGACCTGCGCGCGGTGGAGAACGAGAAGCGGGCGGCCGAGCAGGAGGACCTGACCGACGACCGCGCGCCGCTCCACCCGATGCGCGTGTACGGCGAGCTGGCGCAGGTGCTCGACCGGAACGCGGTCGTGATCGGCGACGGCGGCGACTTCGTCTCGTTCGCGGGCCGCATGATCGAGACCCACGAGCCCGGGTGCTGGATGGACCCGGGCCCGTACGGGTGTCTCGGCGCCGGGCCCGGCGCGGCGCTGGCGGCGAAGCTCGCGCATCCCGAGCGCCAGGTGTGCCTACTCCTCGGCGACGGCGCCTTCGGGTTCGCAGGGATGGAGTTCGACACGTTCGTGCGCCACGGCGTGCCGGTGGTCGGCGTGATGGGCAACAACGGCATCTGGGCGCTCGAGAAGCATCCGATGGAGTTCCTGTACGGGTACTCGGTGGCCGCCGATCTGCAGCCGGGCTGCCGCTACGACGAGGTGGTCGAGGCGCTCGGCGGGCACGGCGAGCTGGTGGAGCGGCCAGACCAGCTGAGGCCGGCGCTCGAGCGGGCGTTCGCGAGCGGAAAGCCGACGCTCGTGAACGTGCTCACGGACCCGTCCGTGGTGTACCCGCGCAAGGCGAATCTCGCCTGACGAAAACTTCTGGCGCGATTCCCCGCCCTGGGCTATAGTGGGCTAGCTGGGTGGAGTAGGCCTGCGGCGAACCCGTAGGTTTCCATCCGGTACATAGGTTCGGGCGAAGCCGCATCGTATCGGCGCCTCCCGCCGTCCGAACCGCAAGGCCCTTTCATGGCACGTACCCCTGCCCGTCCTGATAGGGCCGTTAAGAGAATCGCCCGCATGATGCGGGCGGTTCTCTTT
>DASUYU010000342.1:0-2105 GCA_036377235.1 Thermoleophilaceae bacterium | reverse complement strand
TGACGCTCGCGCACCGCCTCGGCGGACCCGTCCTCGGAGGCGTTGTCCAGCACCAGCACCTCGTGCGAGACGCCCTCAGGGTGGGTGCGCTCGATGGCGGCGAGGCAGTCCAGCAGGTAGTCGCGCCCGCCCGTGTTCACGACGCAGTACGACAGCTCGGTCACCGCGCCGCCTCCTCGAGCACGGCAACCGCGCGCCCGGCGAGCTCGTCGCGGCCGAACTCGCGCTCGGCCAGCGCCCGCGCGTTCTCGCCCATGCGCCGGGCCTCGCCCGGGTTGTCCCGCAGCCAGGCCACCTTCTCGGCGAGCGCGCGGGCGTCGCCCGCGCGCACGTACACGCCGGCGTCGTTCCGCTCCACGAGCTCGCGCATCCAGCCGTCCATGTTCACGATCGCCGCGCGACCGGCCGCGAAGGTGTCGAAGAGCTTGTTCGGCGAGTTGGTGGCGAGCACGGGCACGTCCTTGAAGACGGTGAGGCAGGCGCTCGACTCGGCCGCGAGCCGCGCCACGTCAGTCTTGCTGCCGCTCCGGAAGCTCACGTTCGGCGGCGCGGTCCGCTCGAGCTCGGCGCGCCGCTTCCCATCGCCCATCAGGACGAAGGGCACGTCCGGGACGAGCCGCGCGGCATCCACGACGGAGCTGAGGTCGTTCGCCTCGCCCATGGCCCCGAAGTAGGCGATCTGGAAGGGCCCGTCCGGTGGTTCGGGATCGAACAGATCGAGGTCGGCGGAGTTCGGCACGAGCTCCGTCTTCCCGGCCGGCAGCGCCGCCTGGATCCCGGGCGACAGGGCGATCAGGCGAGCGCTCCGCGCGTACACGAACCGCTCGAGGGCGCGGGCGAGCCGCCGCGCGGCGGGGTTGCGGAGCGCGCCCATCTGGATCGGCGCCTCGGGCCACAGGTCGCGCACTTCGAACACGAGCGGAGCGCGCCAGCGCAGCGACGCGGCGATCGCCGGCAGGGCCATCGTGAGTGGGGGCGAGGTCGCGTAGATCACGTCCGGGCGGGGGCCGCGCACCGCGGCGACCGTGGCGCCGGCCGCGAAGCGCGCGAACGCGGCCATGCGGCCCAGGTTCGACATCCCCGTGGCGCGCATGTAGTCCGAGTACGCGCCGCGCACGCCCACGACCTCGATGCCGTCGATGGTTCGGTCGGTCGTGCCCGCGGTTACCATCCGCACCCCGTGACCCCGCTCCACGAAGCGGCGCGCGAACTCGTACGAGCGCGTGCCGCCCGCTCCCTCACGGGTCACGAAGAACTGATGCAGGTACAGAATCCGCAACGCGGGCGGAAAGGTAACCGGCCGTGAGCCGCGTTCTGGACGTGGCGCTCGCCGCCACGCTGCTCCTGATCACCTCGCCGCTCCTCGCGCTTGCCGCGCTTGCCATCCGGCTGGAGAGTCGCGGACCGGTCTTCTACCGGCAGCTGCGCGTCGGACGCGACGGCGAGCGCTTCGAGCTGTGGAAGCTGCGGACGATGGTGCCCGGCGCCGAGACGATGGGCGCGGGCATCTACGTGCTCG
Source organism: Thermoleophilaceae bacterium (assembly GCA_036377235.1). Taxonomy (GTDB): domain Bacteria; phylum Actinomycetota; class Thermoleophilia; order Solirubrobacterales; family Thermoleophilaceae; genus JACVRW01. The sequence goes on along the minus strand of DASUYU010000342.1, from coordinate 586 downwards.
AGGGAGACGCCCGCATAACCCGCGTGGGCCGGCTCCTGCGCCGCTTCTCGCTCGACGAGCTGCCCAACCTCGTGAACGTGCTGAGGGGCGAGATGGCGATCGTGGGCCCGCGCCCGACGGTGCAGGAGCAGGTGGACCGCTACACAGGCCGCCAGCGCCGCCGGCTCGAGGTGAAGCCCGGCATCACGGGGTGGGCTCAGATCAACGGCCGCGCGTCACTGCCGTGGCCGGACCGGATCGAGCTGGACGTCTGGTACGTGGAGCACCGCACGGTGCGGCTCGACCTCCGCATCCTCGCGCGCACAGCGCGGATGCTCGCCACCGGCCACGGCCTCTACAGCGAGGACCTGAAGCAGGGCTGGTGAGCCTCAGCGAACGCGGAGCGCGACCGTCTTCGTCGCGCCGCGGTCGGTGTCGAGATCCGAGCTCACGGCGGCGTAGTAGCGATAGCTCGCCCTGAAGGCCGGCGCGAACGAGGTGGCGAAGCGGCCCTTGGAGGTGCGGACCGCGCGCCTGCCCACGGTGCGCCAGCTGCCGCGCACGCGCTGCTGGAAGACGACGTTCACCACGCGCTTGCGGGGCGCCA
>DASUYU010000341.1:0-11511 GCA_036377235.1 Thermoleophilaceae bacterium | reverse complement strand
GCTCGCCGAGGCGCACATGGTGGGCGTGCAGAATCTCGTGATGCTCACCCTCGGGACCGGGGTAGGAGGGGGCGTGGTGATCGACGGCATGACCTTCCGCGGCGCTCACGGACTCGGCGCCGAGCTGGGTCACATCGCCGTGAACTCTGACGGCCCACCCTGCCCGGGGAACTGCCCGAACCGCGGCTGCCTCGAGTCCTACTGCTCGGGACAGGCGCTCGCGCGCGACGGCACGGAGCTCGCCAAAGACAAGCCCGACAGCCGCCTCGCCGAGCGCCTCGGGCCGGACGGAACGCTGTCCGCCCGCAGGCTCGTCGCCGCCGCGGAGGACGGCGACGGCGACGCTCTCCTCATCATGGAGAACTTCGGGCGAATGCTCGGCATCGGCATCGCGAACTACGTGAACATCTTCGAGCCCACCCGGCTCGCGATCGGCGGCGGGCTCTCCCGCGCCTCGCACCTGTTTCTCGACCGCGCCATCCAGGAGGCCGGTGCCCGGGCGCTTCCCGCGCTGTGGAAGCGGGTGACGGTCGCCCGTGCCGAGGGCGGCGCGGACGCCGGCGTGATCGGCGCCGGACTGCTCGCCGCTCTTGAACTGGAGCGCGAGCGCGATACTGACCTGACCAAGGCCACGACAAGCGAAGGAATCGAATGACGACCAGTACGGAGAGCAGCGTCGAGCTCGCCATCAACACGATCCGCACGCTCTCGATGGACGCCGTCCAGAAGGCGAACTCCGGGCACCCCGGGACCCCGATGGCGCTCGCTCCGCTGGCATTCACGCTCTACACGCGGGTGATGAGGCACAGCCCGGAGAACCCGGACTGGTTCAACCGCGACCGGTTCGTGCTGTCCGCCGGCCACGCGTCGATGCTGCTCTACTCGACGCTGTACCTGGCGGGCTACGGGCTCTCGCTGGACGACCTGAAGAACTTCCGCCAGCTCGGCAGCCCGACCGCCGGGCACCCCGAGTACGAGTACCGCGAGGCGCCGGGCATCGAGGCGACCACGGGACCGCTCGGCCAGGGCCTGGCGATGTCGGTGGGCATGGCGCTGGCCGAGCGCATGCTCGCCGCCCGCTTCGGCGACGACCTGATCGACCACCACACCTACGTGATCGCGAGCGACGGCGACATCCAGGAGGGCGTCGCCTCCGAGGCGTGCTCGCTCGCCGGCCACCTTGGGCTCGGAAAGCTGGTCGTCTTCTTCGACAACAACCACATCCAGCTGGCGGGCCCGATCGACCGCGACTTCAGCGAGGACGTCGGGAAGCGCTTCGAGGCCTACGGCTGGCACGTGCAGGACGTGGGCGAGGACCTCTCGGTCGAGACGCTCGAGCGCGCCACCGAGGAGGCCAAGGGCGTGGAGGACCGGCCCTCGCTCGTGATCGTGCGCTCGCACATCGGCTACGGCTCGCCGAACAAGCAGGACACCTACCAGGCGCACGGGTCGCCGCTCGGCGAGGACGAGGTGAAGGCCACGAAGGAGGTCTACGGGTGGCCTCCGGACAAGACCTTCTACGTGCCCGACGAGGCGCGCGAGCCGTTCGCGGAGGCGGCCGAGCGCGGCCGCGAGGCGGCTGAGGAGTGGGACGGGCAGCTCGCCTCGTTCCGCGACTCGAACCCCGACGAGGCCGCCGAGCTCGAGCTGATCATGGACGCCCGCCTGCCTGACGGGTGGGACGAGGGTGCGCCGACGTTCGACCCCGGCGACGACGCCATCGCCACCCGCAAGGCCTCGAGCAAGGTGATCCAGTGGGCGGCCGGCCGGGTGCCGAACCTGATCTCGGGATCGGCCGACCTCGAGCCGTCCACCCTGACGGAGATCGAGGACGGCGGCTCCGTGGAGCGCGGCGACTACGCCGGCCGCAACGTGCACTACGGCGTGCGCGAGCATGCGATGGGCGCGATGGTGAACGGCCTCGTGCTGCACGGCTTCCGCGCGTTCGGCTCGACCTTCTTCAACTTCCTGGACTACATGAAGCCCTCGGTGAGGCTCGCGTCGGTCATGCACATCCCGACCGTGCACGTCTACACGCACGACTCGATCGGGCTGGGGGAGGATGGCCCCACCCACCAGCCGATCGAGCAGCTCGCGACCCTCCGCGCGCAGCCGAACATCTACGCGGTGCGCCCGGGCGACGCGAACGAGACCGCGCTCGCGTGGAGGTTCGCGCTGGCGCAGACCGAGACGCCCACGGCGCTCGTGCTGAGCCGCCAGGGGCTCCCGATCCAGAGTCCGGACGACATTCCAGGCGACGCGATCGACCGCGGCGCCTACGTGCTCACCGAGTCCTCGAACGGCGAGCCCGACGTGATCCTGATCGGGACCGGCTCCGAGGTGCACATCTGCCAGGGCGCCGCCGAGCTGCTCGAGGAGGACGGGATCGCCACCCGCGTGGTGTCGGCGCCCTGCCTCGACCGGTTCGCCGAACAGGACGAGGACTACCGCGAGACCGTGCTCCCGCGCGCCGTGCGCGCGCGTGTGTCCGTCGAGGCGGCCTCGCCGCTTGGCTGGAGTACGTGGATCGGAGAGGATGGAGAGGCAATCGGCATGACCACATTCGGCGCCTCCGCCCCCCAGCCCGACCTCTACGAGCACTTCGGCTTCACCCCCGAGAAGGTGGCCGAGCGTGCGCGCGCGGTCGTAGAGCGCGTGTCCGCGCGCGCGTGAAAGGAGCCAGACGATGAGCGTCGGCGCAGCGCAGAACGAAAGGCTCGCGGCATTGACCGCCGCGGGAACGAGCGTGTGGCTGGATCAGATCCGCCGCAGCCTGATCACGTGCGGCGAGCTCGAGCGGCTCGAGCGCGAGCTCTCGCTCCGCGGCGTGACCTCGAACCCCGCGATCTTCGAGAAGGCCATCCTCGGCTCGACCGACTACGACGAGCAGGTCGCCGAGCTGGCGGAGAAGGGGATGTCGGCGCGCGAGATGTTCGAGGAGATCGCGATCCTCGACGTCCAGCTCGCCTGCGACGTGCTCCGCCCGGTCTGGGACGGGGCGCACGGCGCCGACGGCTTCGTCTCGCTCGAGGTAGAGCCCGCCTTCGCGCACGAGACCGAGAAGACGGTCGCGCAGGCGCGCGACTTCTGGCAGCGGGTCGACCGGCCCAACCTGATGGTCAAGATCCCCGGCACCGAGGAGGGTGTGCCGGCCATCGAGGAGGCGATCGCCGCCGGCATCAACGTCAACGTCACGCTGCTGTTCTCGGTGGAGTCCTACGAGACGATCGCGGAGGCGTACATCCGCGGGATGGAGCGGCGCAAGGAGGCCGGGGAGTCGCTCGAGGTCCACTCGGTCGCCAGCTTCTTCGTCTCGCGCGTGGACACCGAGGTCGACAAGCGGCTGGCCGATCTCGGCAAGGAGGATCTCCGCGGGATCGCGGCCGTCGCGAACGCGCGGGCCGCCTACATGCGCTTCAAGGAGCTGTTCTACGGCGACCGCTTCGCGGAGCTGCGCGACGCCGGGGCACCTGTGCAGCGCCCGCTATGGGCGTCCACCGGGGTGAAGGACCCGCACTACCCCGAGACCAAGTACGTCGATTCGCTGGTGGGGCCGGACACGGTCAACACGATGCCGATGAACACCCTGCTCTCGTGCGCCGAGGAGCTGGAGGTCAAGGGCAACACGGCGGACCAGGACCCGTCCGAGGACCTGAAGCGGCTCGCCGACGCCGGGATCGACATGGGCGACGTCACGAAGAAGCTGCTGAGGGACGGGATCGACAAGTTCGTCGAGCCGTTCGACGACCTCATCGCCGGAATCGAGCTCGCCCGCGAGGGCGTGGTCACGGGGCGGCCGAAGACGATCAGGTCCACGCTCCCCGACGACCTGGAGCCGGCGATCATCGAGCGGATCCAGCGCGCCCAGTCCGAGGACGTCGCCAAGCGCGTGTGGGCCCGGGACGAGTCGCTCTGGGGCGGCCCCGGCGTCGCCGAGATCGGCAACCGGCTCGGCTGGCTCACGATCAGCGAGAAGATGCTCGAGCACGCGGGCGACCTGCACGAGTTCGCCGACCAGGCGAAGGCGGACGGCCTGGAACACGCGGTGCTGCTCGGCATGGGCGGCTCGAGCCTCGGCCCGGAGGTGATCCGGCGCTCCTACGGCGGCGTTCCGGACGCGCTGCGGCTGCACGTGCTCGACTCGACGGACCCCGGCGCCGTGCTGGCCGTGGAGCGCGAGGTGGATCTCGAGAAGACCCTGTTCGTGGTGTCGTCGAAGTCCGGCGGCACGATCGAGACGCTGTCCCACATGCGCTACTTCTACGAGCGCACCGGCGGCGACGGCTCGCGCTTCTGCGCGGTCACCGACCCCGGCAGCCCGCTGATCGAGGAGGCGAGCCGGCGCGGCTTCCGGCGCGTGTTCGAGAACGACCCCGACATCGGCGGGCGCTACTCGGTGCTCTCCTACTTCGGGCTCGTGCCGGCGGTGCTGGCCGGCGTGAACATCGAGGCGATGCTCCACCAGGCGCAGGTCGCCGAGCAGAACTGCGCCCAGTACGACTCGCCGGAGCACAACTCCGGCCTGTGGCTGGGCTGCGTGATGGGCGCGCTGGCGCAGCAGGGCCGCGACAAGCTCACGTACGTGGTCTCGGAGCCGATCTCCAGCCTCGGGCTGTGGATCGAGCAGCTGATCGCGGAGTCCACGGGCAAGGAGGGCACCGGCATCCTGCCGGTGGCCGATGAGCCACTCGGCGACCCGGACGTGTACGGCGACGACCGCGTGTTCGCCTACCTGCGCAACGAGGACGAGCCGGACGAGGAGCTGGACGCGAAGATCGAGGCGCTCGGCCGAGCCGGCCACCCCACCACGACCGGACGCGTGGTGGGCGGCGCGTCGGACCTCGGGCGGATCTTCTTCATGACCGAGTTCGCCACCGCGGTCGCCGGCTGGGCGCTCGGGATCAACCCGTTCGACCAGCCGAACGTCCAGGAGGCGAAGGACAACACCGCGCGGATCCTGAAGGAGGGGCTGCCGGACGAGGATCCGGGCTCGCTCGAGGACCTGCTGGCCAAGGCCGAGCCGCCGAAGTACATCGCGATCCTCGGCTTCGTCACGCCGTCCGAGGAGTACACCGCGGCGGTCACCGAGCTGCGGACGAAGCTCCGCGAGCGCACCCGCTGCACGACCACGTTCGGCTACGGGCCGCGGTATCTCCACTCGACCGGGCAGTTCCACAAGGGCGGCCCGGCTAACGGCCTGTTCATCCAGCTCTACCAGCGCGGCTCCGAGGACGTGGAGATCCCCGACGCGGGCTACTCGTTCGAGCACCTGAAGAACGCGCAGGCGCTGGGCGACATGCAGACACTCCGCGCCCACGGGCTCGAGGTGGTGCGCATCGAGGTGGACGGACCCGACGATGTGAGGAGGTTGGTCTGATGCAGCTGGGGTTCGTCGGCCTGGGGAAGATGGGCGGCAACATGGTGCACCGGATCCACCGCGACTCGGACCACGAGTGCGTGGTGTTCGACCACCACGAGGAGAGCATCGGCGAGGCGGAGGGCCACGGCGCCACCGGCGCCCAGTCGCTCGAGGACATGGTCTCGAAGCTCGACCCGCCCCGAACGGTCTGGATCATGGTGCCGGCGGGCGATCCGACCCAGAGCACGGTGGAGGAGCTGGCGGGGCTGCTCGAGGACGGCGACACGATCGTCGACGGCGGCAACTCGCGCTGGACCGACGACAAGAGCCGCCAGGGAGACCTCCGCAAGCACGGCATCCACTACGTGGACGTGGGCGTGAGCGGCGGCGTCTGGGGGCTCAGCGTGGGCTACTGCATGATGGTCGGCGGCGACGACGAGGCCGTGGAGCGGCTCAGCCCGATACTCGACGTGCTCGCCCCGCCGTCCACGGAGGAGCACGGGCCGGGCTGGGGTCACTTCGGCCCGACCGGCGCCGGCCACTACGTGAAGATGGTCCACAACGGCGTGGAGTACGGGATGATGCAGGCCTACGCCGAGGGCTTCGCTCTGTTCGACTCCTCCGAGTACGAGCTCGACAACGCGAAGATCGCGCACCTGTGGATGCAGGGCTCGGTGGTCCGCTCGTGGCTGTGCGAGCTGGCGGCGCTCGCGTTCGAGCAGGAGGGCAACGACCTCGCCTCGATCGCGCCGTACGTGGAGGACTCGGGCGAGGGCCGCTGGACGGTCGAGGACGCGATCGACAAGCGGGTGCCGATGCCGGTGCTCACGGAGGCGCTGTTCGCCCGCTTCAGCTCGCGCGGCATGGGCGACTTCGCCGCCAAGGTGAACGCCGCGCTGCGCAACCAGTTCGGCGGTCACGCCGTGCACGCGGCCGACTCGGCGGCTCAGGGACAGCCGCACGCGGAGTAGCGCCATGGCGGTCGTGGAGGAGAAGCATCAGCAGGACAACCCGCTGGTCGAGGGGCTCGAGCGCCGGCCGGTCCACCCGACGACGATGGTGATCTTCGGCGGCACCGGCGACCTCGCCCACCGGAAGCTCCTCCCGGCGATCTACAACCTGGCGCACGAGGGAGCGCTCCCGGAGCGCTTCAACCTGATCGCCGTGTCGCGCTCCGAGATGTCGGACGACGAGTTCCGCAAGGGGGCGCGCGATTCGATCAAGCAGTACTCGCGTCGCGAGCCGGACGAGCAGGTGCTCGAGAAGATGCTCGAGCAGGTGCGCTACGTGTCCGGCACGTTCGACGACGACAGCGTGTTCGACCGGCTCGAGGAGGACCTCGATCAGTTCGACCGCGATGCCGAGATCACGTTCAACCGGATCTTCTACCTGTCGACAGCGCCCTCCTTCTTCGGCCTGATCGTGGAGAAGCTGGGCGAGCACGGGCTCGGCAAGCACGAGGACGCCGAGGTCCGGGTGGTGATCGAGAAGCCCTTCGGCACGCGCGAGTCGGAGGCGAAGGCGCTGAACCGCCAGGTGCTGAAGGTGCTGAAGGAATCCCAGGTCTACCGCATCGATCACTACCTGGGGAAGGAGACGGTCCAGAACGTCCTGGCGTTTCGGTTCGCGAACGGGATGTTCGAGCCGATCTGGAACCGGAACTTCATCGACTACGTGCAGATCACGGCGGCCGAGGACATGGGCATCGGCCGGCGCGCCGAGTACTACGACAGCTCGGGCGCGCTGCGCGACCTGGTGCAGAACCACATGCTGCAGCTGCTGACGCTCCTGTGCATGGAGCCGCCCGTCACGTTCGACGCCGACGAGGTGCGCGACGAGAAGGTCAAGGTGCTCCACGCCGTGGCCCCACCCTCCGAGGACGAGGTGGTGCGGGCGCGCTTCACGGCAGGGATGGCCGAGGGCAAGGAGGCCGTGGGCTATCTCGACGAGGAGGGCGTGCCCGACGACTCGACCACGGAGACGTACGTGGCGCTCCGGCTCGAGGTGGACAACTGGCGCTGGGCCGGCGTGCCGATCTACCTCCGCACCGGCAAGCGGCTCGCCCGCAAGGTCACGGAGATCGCCGTGACGCTCAAGCCCGTTCCCCACCTCGCCTTCAAGGCCGAGGGGTCGGTCGGCGTGCAGCCCAACCAGCTGATCCTCACCGTCCAGCCGAACGAGGGCGTGTCGCTCTCGCTCGGAGCCAAGATCCCGGGCAGCCAGATGCGCATCCGGCCCGTGAACATGGAGTTCCTGTATGGGACGTCCTTCCTGTCCCAGTCGCCCGAGGCGTACGAGCGGCTGATCATGGACGCCATGCGCGGCGATCCCACGCTCTTCACCCGCAACGACGAGGTGGAGGCGCAGTGGCGGATCATCGACCCGATCCTCGAGTCGTGGGAGAAGGGGAAGAACCCCGTCGCGGAGTATGCGGCCGGGACCCAGGGCCCGAAGGAGGCGGACAGCATCCTCATGCCCGGCCACCGGTGGCGGGCCATCTAGTGTCGAGGACGGCGCCAGAGGTGCCGGACGCGGCCGCCACCTGGTCCGGAGAGGACGTGGCGCCGGGCGATGTCGAGGAGGCCCTTCGCCACCTGCTCCAGGAGCAATACGCGCGCGACGGCGCCCACGCGCCCGCGCGTGTGCTCAACCTCGTGGTGGTGATCGACCGCGAGTGGCGCGGCGAGGTCATGAACCGGCTCGAGCAGGTGGGCCGCTACCACGCCTCGCGCACCATCCTGTGCACGGTCGAGCCGCGGCGCGAGACGATCGACGCGTCGGTGCTGATGACCGTGGACGGCGATGGGGCGCGCGACGACGTGGCCCTCATGCGCGAGCGGGTCGTGCTGACGGTCGGCGAGAAGCACCTGCCGAAGCTCGACACGATCGTCGATCCGCTGGTGGTGACCGACCTGCAGACGCTCGTGTGGTCGCCCCACGGTCACCCGGAGGCGGTCGACGCGCTGCTGCACCTCGCGCAGGTCGTGCTCGTGGACTCGGTGAACGAGCCGGACGCGGCGGCGGCGCTGCGGCGCGCGAAGGAGCTGTCGGACGACGCCTACGTGGTGGACCTGGCGTGGCTGCGGAGCACCCCGTGGCGCGAGCGGGTGGCGGCCACGTTCGACCCCCCGCGCCTGCGTGACGACCTGCTCAGGATCGACTCGGTGACGATCCGGCACCACCCGACCTCGCGCGCCGCAGGGGTCCTCTTCTTCGGCTGGCTGAGCTCGCGGCTCGGATGGCGCCCGGGCACCCTGATGGAGGCGAACGGCGCCTCGCGCGGGACCGCGCACGGGCCGCGCGACGACATCGCGCTCACGCTCGAGCCCGAGTCCGAGCAGGCGGTGCCCGGCCTGGCGGGCGTGGAGATCCACACCTCGTCCGGCACGTCGATCTCGCTCGACCGCGGGCCCGGTGGCCTCGTGGCCTGCAGGCGGGACAGGAAGGGCAAGGAGCAGCGCTGGACGGTCCTGGGCGCGTCACGCGGCGAGGGCGGCATCCTCGGCGAGGGGATCCGCCAGGCGCTCCTGCGCGACCCCACGTACGCCGGCGCGCTCGGCTGCGGCGAGGCGCTCCTGCGGTGAACGCCGACATCAGGGTTACGGACGACCCCGCGCAGGCCGCGGCCGAGCTGCTGGTGGCGGCCCGCGGCCACGTGGCGCTCACGGGCGGGTCGACGCCGCGGGTCGCCTACGAGCGCGCCGCCGCGACGCGCGAGGACTGGTCCGGCGTGGACTTCTGGTTCACGGACGAGCGGTGCGTGCCGCCCGAGCACGAGCACTCGAACTTCGGCATGGCCGACCGCGCGCTGCTCGCGAGCGCCGAGGGGGCGACCGTGCACCGCATGCGCGGAGAGCTCGGACCGGAGGACGGCGCGACCGCGTACGAGAACGAGCTGGACCAGTTCGGCCCCGAGGCGCTCGACTTCATCCTGCTCGGCGTCGGGCCGGACGGGCACATCTGCTCGCTGTTCCCGGGCGACGAGGCGCTGGGCGAGCGCGAGCGGCGCGTGGTGGGGGTCGAGACCCCGGGAATGGCGCCGCTGGTGTCGCGGATCACGCTTACGCTTCCGGTTGTGAACGCGAGCACGCGGATCGTCTTCCTGGTGGCCGGCGAGGACAAGGCCGAGGCGGCACGGCGCGTGTTCGCCGGGCCGCCCGACCCGAGCGCGCCCGGCTCGCTCGTGGAGGGCGACGTGGTGGCGCTGCTGGACCCGGCCGCGGCGGCCCGTCTGTGACCGAGTGGGCGCCCGACCGGGGCGTCACGGCAAGCCCGTTCCCGCCGATCGCCGAGTACGCCTTCCTCTCGGACTGCGAGACGTGCGGGCTCGTTGCGCCGAACGGGAACGTCGAGTGGCTGTGCCTCCCGCGGTTCGACTCCCCGAGCGTGTTCGGGTCGATGCTGGACCGCGACGGGGGCGGCTTCCGGCTCGGGCCGGCGGACCTGGAGGTGCCCGCGGCGCGGCGCTACCTGCCGGGCACGAACGTGCTCGAGACGAGCTGGGGCACCTCGGGCGGCTGGATCATCGTCCGCGACGTGCTCCTGATCGGGCCGTGGCATCACGAGGACGACCGCTCGCACACGCACAGGCGCGCTCCCACGGACTACGACGCCGACCACGTGCTGCTCCGGATGATCCGGTGCGTGAACGGCGAGATCCAGGTGACCATGGACTGCGACCCCCGCTTCGACTACGCGGCCAAGCCCGGGAAGTGGGAGTTCACCGGCCCGGGCTACCACGAGGCGATCTGCAGCGCCGAGGACTGCGACGTGCAGCTGCGGCTGACGAGCGACATGAACATGGGCTTCGAGGGCCCGAACGCCACGGCGCGGACGCTCATGCACGAGGGCGACAAGGTGTTCGTGGCCCTGTCGTGGTCCGAGCACCCGGCGCCCCAGACGAACGAGGAGGCGTACGAGCGACTCGTCTGGACCGCGCACCACTGGCAGCACTGGCTCGACCACGGGACCTTCCCCGACCACCCGTGGCGCACCCACCTCCAGCGCTCCGCGCTGACGCTCAAGGGGCTGTCCTACGCGCCGACCGGGGCGCTCGTGGCGGCCGCGACCACGTCGCTGCCCGAGTCGCCCGGCGGTGAGCGGAACTGGGACTACCGCTACTCCTGGATCCGCGACTCCACGTTCATGCTGTGGGGCCTCTACACGCTCGGCTTCGACTGGGAGGCGAACGACTTCTTCTACTTCATCGCCGACATCGCGGACCAGCACCAGGACCTCCAGATCATGTACGCGATCGACGGCGAGGGGGAGATCCCTGAGTTCACGCTCGACCACCTCTCGGGATACGAGGGCGCCCGGCCGGTGCGGGTGGGGAACGGCGCATACCGGCAGGACCAGCACGACGTGTGGGGCGCGCTCCTCGACTCGATGTACCTGCACACGAAGTCGCGCAACCACCTCGACGATCGCGTCTGGCCGATCGTGAAGCACCAGGTCGAGACGATGCTGAAGAAATGGCGCGAGCCCGACCGCGGGATCTGGGAGATCCGCGGGGAGCCGAAGCACTTCACGTCCTCGAAGATGATGTGCTGGGTGGCGGCCGACCGCGGCGCGCGCCTGGCGGAGATGCGCGGCGAGATGGAGCACGCCGCGCGCTGGCAATCCGCCGCGGACGAGATCCAGGCGGACATCCTCGAGCACGGCGTGGACGAGCGCGGCGTGTTCGTGCAGCACTACGACACGGACGCGCTGGACGCCTCGCTGCTCCTGATCGTCCTCACCCGGTTCCTGCCGCCGGACGACGAGCGCGTGGTGGCAACGGTGCTGGCGATCGCCGAGGAGCTCACCGAGGAGGGCATGGTCCTCCGCTACCGGGTCAACGAGACCGACGACGGCCTGTCCGGCGAGGAGGGGAGCTTCGCGATCTGCTCCTTCTGGCTCGTGTCCGCGCTCGTGGAGATCGGCGAGGTCCGGCGGGCCCGCGACCTGTGCGACAAGCTCCTCTCCTACGCGAGCCCGCTCGGCCTGTACGCCGAGGAGATCGACCCGCGCTCAGGCCGCCACCTGGGCAACTTCCCGCAGGCCTTCACGCACCTGGCCCTGATCAACGCCGTGATGCACGTCATCGAGGCGGACCAGGGCCTGGCGGTGGGCCACCTGCCACTCGGGCATGCGCTGAGCGGTCCGCAAGC
>DASUYU010000340.1:0-5037 GCA_036377235.1 Thermoleophilaceae bacterium | reverse complement strand
TCGTCGTCGCGGAGCAGGGCGAGCCAGTCCTCCACCGCCGCGTCGATCTCCCTCAGCGCCTCGGCGAAGCCCTCGACGTCGTGCCGGTGGCCGTATACCTGATCGGTCTCGACGAGGTTCACGAAGACGAGGCCCTCGTCGAGCTCCTCGAGTAGCCGCGTGGTCGAGGCGATGCCCTTCGGGTTGGTGCCGCCCTCGTGCTTCTCGGTGATGCCCACACCGGCGAACAGGTCGCGGATCTTCCCGACGGCGTGAACGGGGAGGCCGGCGTCCTGGATCTCGTCGAGGTACGAGCGCCCGGGCGGCGGCAGCGCGAAGTCGCGCCGGCCCTCGCGGCGGTGGAAGCTGCCCGGTTCGCCGTCGAACGGCCGCGCGATCACGCGCCCGACCCCGTGTTCGCCGGCCATCACCTCGCGGGCCGCCTCGCACGCCGCGTACAGCTCCGGCTCGGAGAGCACGTCGGTGTGGGCGGCCAGCTGCAGCACCGAGTCGGCCGACGTGTAGAGGATCACCTCGCCGGTGTCGAGGTGGTGCCTGCCGAAGTCCTCGATCACCTCCGTGCCGCTGTAGGGGCGGTTGCAGCAGAAGCGGAGCCCGGTGGCCTCCTCGAGCCGCTCGATCACCTCGGGCGGGAAGCCGTCCGGGTAGGTGGGAAGCGGATGCTGCGGCACCACGCCCATCAGCTCCCAGTGGCCGGTGGTCGACTCCTTGCCGGGCCCGAGCGGATGAAGCCGGCCGTGCACGACCGGGCGGTCGGCCGGCGGGACCCCCTCGATCGGCGTGATGTTGCCGAGCCCGAGCGAGCCGAGGGTGGGCAGGTCGAGCCCGCCGACGGCCTCCGCGACGTGCGCCAGCGTGTTCGCGTCGACCGGGTCCCCGTAGGCGGCCGCGTCCGGCAGGGCTCCCACCCCGCAGGCGTCCATCACGATCACAGCCGCACGTGCCATTGCGCGGCGATTATGTCGATGCGGACCTTCGCCATACTCAAGGGGTGATCCGCAGGCTTCCACACGTGGACCGCGTGGGCGTCGAGGAGCGCGCCGCGACGCTCGGCCGCCGCTCCATCAAGACGACCGCCAAGCAGCAGGGCATTCGCCTCGCCGTGTCCATGATCGACCTCACCACGCTCGAGGGCTCAGACACCCCGGGCAAGGTGCGGCACCTGTGCGCGAAGGCGGTCTGCCCCGCGCCCAGCATGCCGGAGATCCCGTCGGTCGCGGCGGTGTGCGTGTACCCGTCGCTCGTGGGCGTGGCGAAGGAGGCGCTCGAGGGAACGGGCGTGAAGGCCGCGTCCGTGTCGACGGCGTTCCCGTCCGGCCAGGCGTCGCTCGATGTGAAGCTCCGCGACACCGAGGACGCGGTGGCCGCCGGCGCCGACGAGATCGACATGGTGATCTCGCGCGAGGCCTTCCTCGCCGGCGACGACGCGCGCGTGATGGAGGAGATCGTGCGCGTCAAGGACGTGTGCGGCGACGCCCACCTGAAGGTGATCATCGAGACCGCCGAGCTCGGCTCCTACGACCACGTGCGGCACGCGTCGATGCTCGCCATGGAGGCCGGCGCCGACTTCATCAAGACCTCCACCGGCAAGGCGGCCTCGGGCGCGACCCCGGGCGTCGTTCTCGTGATGCTCGAGGCGCTCCGCGACTACGTGGACCGCACCGGCCGGATCGTGGGCATGAAGGCCGCCGGCGGGGTGTCGAACAGCAAGGCGGCGCTGCACATGCTGGTGATCGTGAAGGAGACGTTGGGCGACGAGTGGCTCACGAACGAGCGCTTCCGCATCGGCGCGTCGTCGCTCCTCAACGACCTGCTGATGCAGTACCAGAAGACGGAGACCGGGCACTACGCCCGCCCCGAGGACTTCTCGAAGGAGTAGACGGTGGCCACCCAGGAACAGCGCACGAGCATCGTCTGGGACTACGCGCCCGCGCCCGAGTCGCCCGACCACGTGCGGCTGCGCGAGTCGTACGGGCTCTTCATCGACGGCGAGTTCGTGGACCCGCTTGACGGCACGCGCGTGCCGTCGATCAACCCGGCGACCGAGGACGTGGTGGCCGAGGTGGCCTTCGCCGGCGCGCAGGACGTCTCGCGTGCAGTTCAGGCGGCCCGGTCCGCGCAGCCTGGCTGGGCAGCACTGAGTGGGTTGGAGCGAGGGAAGTACCTGTTCCGCGTCGCGCGGCTGATCCAGGAGCGCGCCCGCGAGCTGGCCGTCGTCGAGTCGATGGACGGCGGCAAGCCGATCCGCGAGTCGCGCGACGTGGACGTGCCGCTCGCCGCCGCGCACTTCTTCCACTACGCGGGCTGGGCCGACAAGCTCTCCTACGGGATGGGCGGGCGGGCCGTGGAGCCGCTCGGCGTGGCCGCCCAGATCGTGCCGTGGAACTTCCCGCTCCTGATGGCCGCGTGGAAGCTGGCGCCCGCGCTCGCCTGCGGCAACACGGCGGTGCTGAAGCCGGCCGAGACCACGCCCGTGACCGCGCTGCTCCTCGCCGAGATCATCCAGGAGGCCGAGCTGCCGCCCGGCGTGGTCCAGATCATCCCCGGCGACGGCGCCGCCGGCGGGGCGCTCGTCCGCGAGCCCGACATCGACAAGGTGGCGTTCACCGGGTCGACCGCGGTGGGCAAGGACATCCAGGCAGCGCTGGCCGGCCGCGGGATCCCGCTCACGCTCGAGCTGGGCGGCAAGTCGGCGAACATCGTGTTCGAGGACGCCGCGCTCGACCAGGCCGTCGAGGGGATCGTGAACGGCATCTTCTTCAACCAGGGCCACGTGTGCTGCGCCGGCTCGCGCCTGCTGATCCAGGAGAGCGTGGCCTCGGTTGTCATCGACAAGCTCTGGGCGCGGATGGGGCGGCTTCGTGTCGGCGACCCACTCGACAAGAACACCGACGTCGGCGCGATCAACTCACGCGAGCAGCTCGAGCGGATCGAGTCGCTCGTGGCGAGCGGCGAGGAGGAGGGTGCGGTGCGGCGCACCGTCGCGTGCTCGCTGCCCGACCGCGGCTTCTGGTTTGCGCCCACGCTGTTCACCGACGTCGCGCCCGCTCACCGGATCGCCGCCGAGGAGATCTTCGGGCCGGTCGTGTCGGTGCTCACCTTCCGGACCCAGGCCGAGGCGATCGAGAAGGCGAACTCCACACCGTACGGCCTGGCCGCGGGCATCTGGACCGACAAGGGCTCCAAGGCGTTCGAGGTGGCGGCGGCGCTCCAGGCGGGCGTGGTGTGGCAGAACACGTACAACAAGTTCGACCCGTCCGCCGCGTTCGGCGGCTACAAGGAGAGCGGCTTCGGCCGCGAGGGCGGGATGTCCGGGCTGCGTCCGTACCTGCGGGTGGCGTCGTGAGCGAGCGCCTGCCGGTTCGCAAGACCTACAAGCTGTTCATCGGCGGTTCCTTCGTGCGGTCGGAGTCGGGACGGTACGACCGCATCGATGGTGGTCCCGGCGCAGGTTTCAACATCCCGCGCGGCTCCCGGAAGGACGTGCGTGACGCCGTGGCCGCCGCGCGCAAGGCGCTGCCGGGCTGGGCCGGCCGCACCGCCTACAACCGCGGCCAGATCCTGTACCGGTTCGCGGAGGCGCTCGAGTCGCGCGCGGCCGACATCGGGGCCGAGCGCTCCGATGTCGAGGCCTCCATCGACGTCCTCGTGCACTACGCGGGCTGGACGGACAAGCTGCAGCCGGTGCTGGGCGGCATCAATCCCGTGGCCGCGCCCTTCCTGTCGTTCTCGGTTCCGGAGCCGACGGGCGTGGTGGGCGTCGTGGCGCCCGATGCCCCTCCATTGCTCGGCCTCACCGCGGAGCTGGCCCCGGCGCTCGCGTCCGGAAACACGGTCGTGGCGGTCCTGTCCGACGAACGACCGCTTCCAGGGCTGGACCTCGGTGAGGTGCTCGGCATCGCGGACGTGCCCGGCGGCGTGGTCAACCTGCTCTCGGGGCGCCGAGCCGAGCTGGCCCCCGTGCTGGCGAGCCACCATGCGCTGAACGCGGTGGTGGACTCCAGCGGCGACTCCGCGCTCGCCGCCGAGATCGACAGGCTCGCCGCCGAGTCGGTCACGCGCGTACGTCACACGGCCGCGCCGAAGGACTACGCCGCCGCGACGGCGGATCCCCTGAGCCGGCTCGAATCCCTGACCGAGCTGAAGACCGCCTGGCACCCGGTCGGGGCCTAGCCGTAACCCTCGTCACCCTCCCGTAACACCCACGAACGCACCATGAGGGCGTCTGGCTCATCCGCTTCACATGCCAGCGGGTCAGCTACGAAGGCGCCGGGGTGCCGGCCGACCTGACGGCCGCCATGAAGCTGTTCAGCTTCTCCTGATCGAGGTCGTAGCCCTCGCCGGAGCGGATGCCGGAGCAGAGGTCGAGCGCGAAGGGCCGCACGGTCTCGATCGCCTCGCGCGCGTTGTCGCGGTTGAGTCCGCCGGCCAGCCAGACCGGAACGTCCACCGCCTCGCGGATCTGCCGCGAGATCGCCCAGTCGTGCCGCCGGCCGGTGCCGCCGAGCTCCTTCACCTCGAGCGACGGATTGCCGGAGTCCAAGAGAATTGCATCCACATCCGGGGCCACCCTCAGTGCGTCGTTCACGGACTCCGGCCCGGTCACGTGAATCACCTGCACCAGCTTCACCCCCGGCATCGCGCGCCGGAGCTCGGCGTGCGCGCCGGCCGGCAGCTCGTCCACGAGCTGCAGCGTGCGCGCCTTCACCAGCCGGTTCTGCTCCACCAGCTCCTCGACCGTCTGAAGCGGCGTGAGCAGGAAGGCGTCGATTCCCGGCGGCACCTGCGCCGCGATCTCGGCGGCCTTCTCGTTCGAGATCGGCCCGGGCCCGCTCGGCATGGGCGAGACGAGGCCCACGGCCGAGGCGCCCGCCTCGATCGCCATCCACACCTCTTCGATGCTCTTCATGCAGCACACCTTCACTCGGGTGTGGGCGGGCGGTTCCATCGCGGGCGAACAATCTAGCCTGCGACGGGTGGAGCGGATCTGCGTGTTCTGCGGAGCCAGCCCGGGCGCCCGGCCGGAGTACCGGCAGG
>DASUYU010000339.1:0-2548 GCA_036377235.1 Thermoleophilaceae bacterium | reverse complement strand
AGAAGGCTCGCTCGCAGTACGGAGCGAAGGCGAAGTAGCGATGCCGCGCCGCGCCTCTCCAGGACAGCGCCCGGTCGAGCCCGACCCGATGTACGGGTCGAAGCTCGTCCAGCAGGTGATCAACAAGGTGATGGTGGACGGGAAGAAGTCCACCGCCGAGAAGATCGTCTACGAGGCGCTCGACATCCTCGCCAAGCGCACGAGCTCGGACCCCGTCCCGGCGCTCGAGGAGTCGATCAAGCAGATCACCCCGGTGCTCGAGGTGCGCTCCCGCCGCGTGGGCGGCGCCACCTACCAGGTGCCCGTCGAGGTGCCGCAGCGCCGCGCCCGCACGCTTGCCGTGCGCTGGCTGATCGAATTCGCCCGCGCCCGCCGCGAGAAGTCGATGGCGGAGCGCCTCGCCGGCGAGCTCGTGGACGCGCAGTCCCAGCAGGGCGGCGCGTACAAGCGGAAGGACGACATCTTCCGCATGGCGAAGGCCAACCAGGCCTTCGCGCACTACCGCTGGTAGTCCTCGGGCGGCGGCCGTGCGGCCGGCCAACGGCGGCATTGAAGGGCGGGTTCAGGCGATGATGTCGTACTTATGCACGTAATACGGGCCTAAGTACGACACCATGCCGATCTACGAGTTCGAATGCCGATCGTGCGGCGCGCGGTTCGAAGAGTTGGTCCGCGCTGGTGAGACGGCCCCCTGCCCTCAATGCAAGTCGTTGGAGGTGGAGCGGCGCTACTCACAGATCAGCGAGGGCCGCGTGCCCGTCGGCCTGTTCGGCAAAGCGGCCGCGCAGTCCAACGCCCACCGCAAGAACCGCGAGGAAAAACGCCAGGAGAAGTTCGCCGCCGACCGCGAGAAGCGGCGCGGGCGCTAGCCGCCGTCGCCGGGCAGCGGCGGCGCGATCGGCTCGGTCACGGGCGGCGGGGTCGGCCTGAAGCGTGCCAGCGAGAGGCCGTCGAGCAGCTCGTAGTAGCCGAGCCGCGGCCTCCCGTTGTCCGCGATCAGGCCCGAGTCCCAGTCGCGGTTCCCGTCGAAGCGCCAGTTGTAGAGGTATAGGCGCTCGATCCGGTGCAGCCGGTTCGTGATCCTGAAGACGTGACGGATCACGCGGGCGGCGCGGTCCTCGTTGTACTCCCAGTGGTTGTGGCGCACGATCCCGCCCGTCTCCGTGATCCATACACGCGCGCGGGGGAACCGGCGCATGAACGCGCGCGTGACCTGGCTCCGGAACCGAGTGACCTCCGGGTAGTTGTGGAGCCCGTAGATCAGCTCGCGACCGCCCGCGCGCGCCCGGAAGGCACGGAGCCACCGCCAGGTGCGCCAGTTGCCGGTCAGAAGGATGTCCACGGCGACCACGGTGCAGCGCCTGCACTGCCGCTTCAGCGCGCGGTAGTACGCCGCCGTCCGGCGCGGGTGGTGGCCGGTGGGCTGGGAGCTCGCCAGGTTCGCCTCGTTCCAGGTGCCGAGCTCGCGCACCCACGGATAGCGCGCGCGGAACTCGCCAACGCGCCGCGAGTACTCCCGGACGCTCGGGAGGTGGTGCCGGTGCCGGTCGCCCCACCGCGACGTGAACGTCACGAGCGGCTCGATCCCCTCGCGGCGCGCCGCGGCCAGCCAGGCGTCGGCCGACGCCAGCTGCCAGCCGCCCGCCTTCACCACGTCGTAGGGAAGGATCAGCCGGGCGTGACGGATGCCGGTGTCGAGGAACCGGGAGTCGTCGAACATCCCCGGGTTCTGCTCGCCCATGCCCACGGTCACGCGCGGCGGCGCCGCAGCGGCGGGCGCCGCCAGCGTCACAGCGGCGAGTGCAATGGAGATCCCCCTGAGCATCAGTCGTTCGGTCGTATAACCCGCAAGAAGCCCGCTAATACCGCCAGGGCGCCCCCCACAACCTCGAACCACAGCCCGATCCCCACCGAGGCGTGGGCCTCGGCGTAGTCCTGGCCGATCACGCCGGTGTCGTCGCTCGCCGGGAGGTCGATGGCAAACGCCACGCCGAGCACCACCACGCCGATCGCGATCAGCGCCAGGGCGGCCGGCCGCGACCGCCCGAAGGCGGCGCCCGAGCCCATCACGAACGTGAGCAGCCCGAGCAGCAGCAGCGCCACGGAATGGCGCTCGAACCCGACCTGGTTGCAGTCGTCCGCCAGGGCCGGATTCGTGTCGTAGATCCCCTCGCAGCTCGTGGTCTTCAGGTCCACCGATATGACTGTCGTCACCTCGGCGAGAAGCATGAGCAGTCCGCCGATCAGGGCGGCCGTCGCAATGGCTATCGCATAGCGCGAAATGCCAGTAGGCAGCGCGAATCGCCTGCTACCATCGTTCGTCGCTCTGCGGGCGGTTCCCCGCCGCTCGCTGCCTCGCTCAGCCACGCGGGGACGGGCGGTTGCTCACGTCGATGGAGTCCTCACAGACATAGAACTCTTCCGGGCAGGCACCGCACGCAGCACCGGGCCCGGACTGGGCCTTTTTTCTGCCCGGAAACGAACTTGGACAACGGATAGTCATGGCACGCACAGTCACACTCGATAACACGCGGAACATCGGGATCAT
>DASUYU010000338.1:0-8142 GCA_036377235.1 Thermoleophilaceae bacterium | reverse complement strand
CGACCGGCCGGTCTTCGCGCTCGTGAACCTGCCGGAGACCGTGAAGGGCGCGCTGTTCGCGCGCTACTCGCGCTACCAGGGCACGCTCAGGCGCCTGTACCTGGAGGAGTTCGTGGAGAACGCTGCGCACGGGGTCAGGTCGAGACCTGACGGCGAGGGCGAGGGCGAGGGCGAGCGCGCGCGGAAGCTGTACGAGCGCATCTTCATCGGCTACGGCGACGACTCCGTGGCCCAGCTCGGCGGCGCCCACATCGCCTGCGAGTGGGTCTCGAACGTGATGACGAAGCTGCTGCAGCGCGGCCGGCTCGCCGCCTACCTCGAGCAGTCGACCCGCTACATGCCGTACGACGTGCCGATCGGCGAGGGGCTCGGCTACCGCTACTGGCGCCACGCCGAGCTCGGGCCGGAGTACGAGGCGGCGATGGACTTCCTGTTCGAGTCGTACTCCGAGGCGCTGCCGCGCGTGGAGGCGTGGGCGGCCGAGCGCTTCCCGCGCGGGGACGACGAGCCGGAGGCGGCGCACGCGCGCTCGATCCGCGCGAAGGCGCTCGACCTGCTGCGCGGCCTCCTGCCCGCGTCCTCGCTGTCGCACGTCGGGATCTTCGCCTCGGGCCAGGCCTACGAGCAGCTGCTGCTCCGCCTGTTCGCCTCGCCGCTGCCGGAGGCGCGCGACTACGCGAGCATGATCCTGGAGGAGCTGAAGGCCGTGGTGCCGAGCTTCGTCGCGCGCGTGGAGCGGCCGGATCGCGGCGGCGAGTGGATCTCGTACCTCGAGGAGCGCGAGCAGGCCGGCGAGCGGTGGGCCGCGCGGCTCGGGCTCGACCGGACGACGCGCGACGAGGAGAGCGGCCCCGCGGTGAGGCTGCTGTCGGTGCAGGGAAGCGAGGAGGACCTGCTCGCCGCGCTCCTGTTCGAGGCCGCCTCCGTGTCGGAGGACGAGACGCGCGCGGCGCTCCGCAACCTCCCGCCCGACGAGCGGGCGGCCATGCTGGCCGAGCTCGTCGGGGAGCGGGAGAACCGCCGCCACCGCCCCGGGCGCGGCTTCGAGGCGCTCCGCTACCGGTTCGAGGTCGTGTCCGACTACGGCGCGTTCCGCGACCTGCAACGCCACCGGCTCCTCACCGTGCAGTGGCAGACGCTCGGCCCGGAGCTGGGCGCGGGCGTGCCGCACGAGCTCGACGAGGCCGGGGTGGGGGATCTGTACCGCGCCGGCCTGGAGCGCTCGCGCGAGGAGTACGCGCGGATCGCGGAGGCGGGGCACCCGGAGCTCGCCCACTACGCGCTCGCGCTCGGGTACCGGATCCGCTACGTGCTCGACATGAACGCGCGTGAGGCGATGCACCTGATCGAGCTGCGCTCCGGCCGCGAGGGCCACCCGGCCTACCGCGCCGTGGCGCACGCCCTGCACGCCGAGATCGCTCGCGTGCACCCCGCGGTGGCGGCCACGATGACGTTCGTGGACCGCGACACCGAGCCGAGGCTCGAGCGCATCCTCTCCGAGATCCGCACGCACGCGAAGCAGGCCGCGCGCGCCTGAGAGGTCCGGCCGACCCCGCAACTCGCCGCGGCCTGCGTGATCGGCAACGCCAGCTCGAACCTCCTGTGGGCGCTGTCGCGCTTCGACGTCGAGTTCATCGGCGACCCGAACGGCGACGCGCTGAGCGGCGGAAACGGCAACGATCGCTTCCGGGTCCGCGACGGCGAGGTCGACCTCGTGCACTGCGGAGAGGGCACGGACCACGTGAAGGCCGACCAGTTCGACCAGGTGGACAACGACTGCGAGCACGTGGACCGGCGCGACGTGACCTCGCTCGACCAGGTGGACGACGGGGACGAGAACCGGGTCGAGCCCGGGAACTGACGACGGTCAGGGCTGGTACGGTCGCCCGGCCGTGCCGGCCCACGACCTCCTCACGGACGTCCGCGTAGCGCCCTCGATCCTGGCGTCCGACTTCGCGCGCCTCGGTGAGCAGGTCGAGACGGTGATGGACGCCGGCGCGCGCGTCATCCACGTGGACGTGATGGACGGCCACTTCGTGCCGCCCATCTCGATCGGGGCTCTGATCGTCGACGCGCTGCGCGACCTCGTGCACGGGCGCGACGGCATGCTGGACGTGCACCTCATGGTCGAGCGCCCGGAGCGCCGGATCGCGGACTTCGCCGAGGCCGGCGCCGACTCGATCGCCGTCCACTGGGAGGCCACGCCGCACGTGAACTACGCGCTCCAGGCGGTGCGCGACGCCGGCCTGAACGTGGGCCTCGCGCTCAACCCGGCCACGCCCGCCGAGGTCGTGGAGGGCGTGGCGGGCGACCTCGACCACGTGCTCTGCATGACGGTCAACCCCGGCTGGGGCGGCCAGGCGTACATCGAGAGCTCGACGGCGAAGATCGCGCGGCTGCGCGAGCTGCTCGGCCCGGACGTGCCGATCGAGGTGGACGGCGGGATCGACGCCGAGACCGCCCGCGCCGCCCGCGAGGCCGGCGCCACGCTCTTCGTCGCGGGGTCGTCGATCTTCGGCAGCTCCGACCCGGCCGGTGCCTACGCGGGGATCGCGGCCGCCACCGGCGCGGTCTAGGATCGCTCCGTGACCGAGCAGACGAAGTTCGTCCTCACCGAGGACCGCATTCCCACGCATTGGGTCAACCTGCTGCCGGACCTGCCGGGTGACCCGCTACCGCCCCTGAACCCGGGCACGATGGAGCCCGCGGGGCCGGAGGACCTCACGCCGATCTTCCCGATGGAGATCATCGGCCAGGAGGTGTCGATGGACACCGAGGTGGAGATCCCGGAGCCGGTCCGCGACGCCTACCGGCTGTGGCGCCCCACGCCGCTCTTCCGCGCCCACCGGCTCGAGCGGGAGCTCGATACGCCCGCGCGCATCTATTACAAGTACGAGGGCGTCTCACCGGCCGGCTCGCACAAGCCGAACAGCGCGGTCGCGCAGGCGTACGCGAACAGGGAGGCCGGCGTCAGGCGCCTCTCCACCGAGACCGGCGCCGGCCAGTGGGGCTCGGCGCTCGCGCTCGCGTGCAGCCTGTTCGGACTGGAGTGCGTCGTGTACATGGTCGGCGCGAGCTACGACCAGAAGCCGTACCGGCGCGCGATGATGGAGAGCTGGGACGCCACCGTGATCCGGTCGCCGAGCGACACCACGGAGGCGGGCAAGAGCCAGGCGGAGCACCCCACGGGCTCACTCGGAATCGCGATCTCCGAGGCGGTGGAGGTGGCCGCCGGAGACGAGGGCACGAACTACGCGCTCGGCTCGGTGCTGAACCACGTGTGCCTCCATCAGACCGTGATCGGCCAGGAGGCGATCGCACAGATGGAGATGGCGGGCGAGGAGCCCGACGTGATCGTGGGCTGCGTGGGCGGAGGCTCGAACTTCGCGGGCCTCAGCTTCCCGTTCGTGCGGCGCGTGCTGCGCGGCGAGGCGAAGACGCGCTTCGTGGCGGCCGAGCCCGCCGCCTGCCCCACGCTCACCCGCGGCGCCTACCGGTACGACTTCGGCGACACGGTCGGGCTCACGCCGCTCATGCCGATGTACACGCTCGGACACGACTTCGTGCCGCCGCCCGTGCACGCCGGAGGCCTCCGCTACCACGGGGACTCGCCGATGCTGTGCGGCCTGGTGAAGAACGGCCTGATCGAGGCGCGTGCGTACAAGCAGAACGAGACCTTCGCGGCCGCGCTCCGGTTCGCGCGGACCGAGGCGATCATCCCCGGCCCGGAGCCGGCCCACGCGATCCGCGCGGTCCTGGACGAGGCCGAGGCCGCGAAGCAGGCGGGCGAGGAGCGCGTGATCCTGCTTGGCCTGTCCGGCCACGGCCACTTCGACATGTCCGCCTACGAGAGCTACCTGGCCGGGCAGCTGGAGGACCCGGAGTTCTCGCAGACGGACATGGAAGCGGCGCTCGAGCGCCTGCCGGACGCGCCGGCTATCGCCTAGCGGTGCGAGCGAGCCGCGCGGTGCCTCCGCGTGGCCTTCGCCGGGCAGCCGGTGAGCCGTCCGCCGGTGCGCGAGGACACGATCCTGTACGGCCCGGCCGTGCGGCCCTTGGAGTCCGCGATCGTGACCGCGAGCCGCGGGCGCGGGCTCGCGCACGGGTCGCTCGAGACGTGGACGGTCCCATTCACCTGATTCCAGGCCGACGCCTTGCCACCGCAGCCGATGCCGATGCCGGGGATCTCGCCGGAGCAGCCGAAGTCCTCGCCCGGCACGGCGTCGCCGGCCGGCGTGAGCACGACGGGCTCGGTGTCGAAGGAGTCGGTCGTCTTGTTCAGCGTGATGATCGAGTAGCCGGCGATCGCGCTGCTGCAGGCGAACTTGTAGGCGACGTCGCCGTCCGCGCGGCTCTCGCCGAGCTTGGCGCTGCCGAGACAGGTGGGCTGGAACGAGCCGTCGGCGGCGAAGGCGGACGGCAGCACGGCGACGGCCAGGACCGCGGAAGCGGCCAGGACGCCGAGCAGGCGGGGCAGGGTCATGCGTTCTCCTGTATGAGGGGACTCACGTCGGCTCGATCATCCGCGGGGGGCGGCGGCGCGGTGTGAAGGCCGCGTGACGGGGTGGTGAAAGCGGCGATGGTCGCCGCCTCGGCGCTCTCCATCAGGCGCGTGCCGCACTGCCAGCAGAACGTCGCCCCGCGCGCGTGAAGCGCGCCGCAGGAGGTGCACGCGCCGGCCGCGGCCGCGCCGTCGAGGCGGAGCAGGCGCTCTACCTCCGCGAGCTCGGCGTCCACCTCCTGGAGCTTCGCGGCGGCTCTGACGAGCACGTCGAGGCGGAAATGGTCGCGGATCGCCATCTCGTAGGTGAGGCCGCCGAGGTCCCACTGGAGCGCGGCGAGCTGCTCCTCCAGCGTCTTCTTTCGCTCTTGGAGATCGGTGGTGTCGCTCATAGTCCCTCCGGGTCTTGGTACGGGTCGAGCTCGCGGTCGAAGACGTCCTTGCCGAAGGCGCGCACGTTCTCGCCGTCCGCGCCGCCCAGGTGCTCGCCCAAGCCGATCCGGTCCTCGATCGTCTTCAGGAGCGAGTAGCTGTCATAGGGCCTGTCGTTGGTGCTGCCGGCCTCCACGAAGGGCGACAGGACGAGCGCCTGGGGCGCGTTGTCGAACATCACGACGACGAGCCCGTCCTTCCTGTAGGGCTTCGACTTCAGGATCGGGTCGAGCAAGGTCTCCAGCCCATCGCTCGCGAGCGGCGCGATGAAGCTGAACATCGGCTTCGGGTCGACCTGGTCGAGTGGCAGCAGGTGCTGCCCGCAGTCGCCCCGGTCGACGATCGAGTGGAACGACGCGAACGGGTCGAGCGGGTCGGGGTGCCGGCAGGGCTCCTCCATCCCCTCGACGTACGCACGCCACTCGAATCCCCAGGTCGAGAGCTGCTCGGCGAGCGTCGTCACGTCCGGCGGAAACTCCTCGTTCGTGTCCCGTCCACTGATCAGCGCGATCCGGTTGATGGCTGGATCGTCCGAGACGGGCTTGAAGGACCTCAGAAGCTGGCCGCGGTCCAGATAGGCGTCGAACGCGGGTTGCTCGGGATCGGGTTGCGCGGGATCGGCCGGGGCGGGGAGCACGACGAGGTAGACGTGACCGATCGAGGGCCTCTCCGGGGGCGGAGGCTCGGGCTCGGCGGGTGGCTCGGGCTCGGCGGGCGGCTCGGCGGCCGGCGCGGGTGCAGGGGCGGGTGCCGGAGCCGGTGCGGGCGCGGGAGCCGGCGCGGCCGGAGCCGGCACGGGTGGCTCGGAGGGGGCGAAGGCCGCCGTCGGGCCGCCGGCGCCGGAGCCTCCCGCGCTCGGGGCCGAGGGCGCCGTGACGACGATGATCTGCCCGGCGGTTGCGGCGAGGGACCGCGCGGGCCCGGGCGCGAAGGCGGCCCCGATCAACGCGCCGCCAAGCAGCACCCCGAGGCAGCTGGCGCCGAGCGTGCGCGGGCTCCACGTATAGCGCCGTCCGGCCGGTGGCGCCAGGGGCGCCGCGGCCGTCTCCGACACCTCCGGCTTGGAGCGCAGCAGCGCCACCGGATCGAGGCGCCGCTCCCCGACCCGCTCGCCGCAGTTCAGGCAGTAGCGCTGATCCGACGCGACCGAGGCGTCGCATCGGGGGCACGATGTCACGGCATCCGCCACCGGCTCAGTTGATCGTCTCGAACCCAGTGCCGCCGCCACCCTCCTTGTTGTCCTTGGGCGGGGGCTTGCCCGGGAGCGCGAGCGTGTCGGGGAGCTTGCGCGACTGCTTCGCGTAGTCGCTGCCGGACAGGTTGTCCAGGTTCTGGACGGCCTGCTTGTCGGCCTGGGCCTTGGCGCCGCCGATCGCGGGCGCGGACGCGCCCACGTGGATGACCTTCGCCTTCGGGAAGTCCTTCTTCAGCTTCGACAGCGCCGCAGCGGCCTTGGCCTTGGAGTCGAACTGGCCTGAGTACACGATGTAGTTGCCGGCCGGCAGCGACTCGAACGAGTCGGTGTCGATCAGCCCGACGTCGGGTGCGCCCTTGTCCTTCGCGTCCTGCTTGGCGGCCGTGATCTTCGCCGGGTCGTCCTTGCGCAGCGCCTGGAGCTGCACCGTCCAACCCGCCTTGCCGGCCGGCCAGTCGCCCTTGACGGTCGTATTCGAGGCCTGCTGGGCGGTGCCCGACGTCGCGGACGAGCCCGCGTCGCCCACGCGAACGATCGTGGGCTTCGCCGCGGTCTGCTCGGCGCCGGAGCCAGAGCGGCCGATCAAGACGCCCACGCCGAGGAACAGCACGGCGAGCGCCACACCAGCGGCGGCCATGCTGGGCGTGATCGCCTGGAGCGGCCGGTCGGGGGGTGGCGGAGGAGGAGGCGGCTCCGCCGCCGGGGCCGGCCTGGCGCCGGTCTCCGTGAACGGAAGCCGCGCCCCGTTCCGGCGCGCACCGCACTCGAGGCAGTAGCGCTGGTCCTCCGCGAGCGGGGCGTCACATGTTGCGCAGTTGGCCTGTGTGGTCGTGCTCAACTGGATGTGCCTTTCAGAGTGGTCGGGAGCGGCGTGCAGGTGATCTCCGCGCCGCGGGGATTGCCGATGAAGAAGACCTGGAAGGACGCCGGCTTGGACGGCTTGACCTTCTCGAGGATCGCCCGGCCGGCCGCGGTGATGGCGGTGCCTCGCCGCGCGACACAGAACACCGGGAGCCGGCGCTGGAGCAGCTTGGAGTGGTTCACCACATGGCCGAGCGCGGATATCCCGGACACCGGGTCGTTCAGCAGGTGGACGTTCTTCACCGCGACCCGCGGAACCGACCCCGTGACCGGCCTCGAGGCACCCACCAGCGTCTTCGCCTGCGCCGGCCGGCCCGTCGAGACCACCTGGTCGTTCACCCAGTAGAGCTCCTGGCCGCGGTTCAGGAACGCCACGTGCGCGAGCGCGGCCTCGAGCCCGGGGGTGGTGTTGGTGTACACCGGCTTGCCGCTCTGGTCGGCCAGCCTCACGGAGATCGGGAGGTTGGCCAGCGGGGCCTTGCCGGTGTTCCGCATATGGACGACCACGGCCTCGCCGTTCTTGTCCTTCAGGGTCGAGGTCGCGATCACCTTGACGTGCGGGTTCTCCTTCTTCACCACCACGCCCTTACCTGACGAGAGCTGGCCCTTGGAGCTCTTCTGCAGCCGCGCGCTCTTCGACTGCGTCGACTCGCAGCCGGCGACCAGAAGGGCCAGCAGGACTACACAGGCCACAAGCCTCATCCGAAGCCACCGCTGATGTAGTCCTTCGTCCGCTTCGCCTTCGGCTCGCCGAAGACCTGGTCGGCGGGCCCGTACTCCACGAGCTCGCCCAGGTACATGAAGCCCACGAAGTCCGCGATCCGGTAGGCCTGCTGGAGGTTGTGGGTCACGATCACGACCGCGAGCTCGTCGCGCAGCTTCAGGATCAGGTCCTCGATCGTCTGCGTCGAGCGCGGGTCGAGCGCGGAGCACGGCTCGTCCAGGAGGAGCACCTCCGGGCGCACCGCCAGCGCTCGCGCGATGCAGAGCCGCTGCTGCTGGCCCCCCGACAGCCGGAGCGCGGGATGCGACAGGTCGTCACCCACCTCCTCCCACAGGCCGGCGCGCCGGAGCGCCTCCTCGACCTGGGCGCGGAGCTGGTCGCGCGCCGGGCGCCTGCTGGCCTGCTCGCGGAGCGCGTATGCCACGTTGT
>DASUYU010000337.1:0-4388 GCA_036377235.1 Thermoleophilaceae bacterium | reverse complement strand
TCGTATCTGTCGAAGGTCTTCAACGACGCCTGGATGCGCCAGTACGGCTTCCTGGAGCGCGAGGAGGAGCTGACCGTGGGCGACGTGCTGCGGCGCAAGCACGCCGAGGGCGAGATTCCGCCGCTTCTGACCGTAGAGACGCATGCCAAGGTGCGCGACGCCGTGGCGCTCCTCCACGAGCACCGCGTGTCGCAGCTGCCGGTGGTCTCCGCGCACGACCCGCAGACGGTGGTGGGCTCCGTCAGCGAGCGCGGCCTGCTCCGCCACGCGATGGACGACCCGGCGCTGCTCTCGGCCGAGATCGTCGAGGTGATGGAGGCGCCGTTCCCCGCCGTGTCCGACGGCGACGCGGTGCGCGAGGCCGTGGAGCTGCTCGCCGACCGCCGCGAGGCGCTGCTCGTGAACATGGACGGCCGCGCGGCCGGGATCCTGACGCGAGCGGACCTGCTCGAGTCACTGGCGCGGTGAGCGACGGACAGCATCGCTCCGGCGCGGGCACGCCCGCGCCCTCGCGCAAGACCCGAATCGAGACGCGCGTGGTCCACGCGGGCCTCGACCCGGATCCCACATACGGCTCGGTGATCCCGCCGATCCACCAGACCTCGACCTACGTGCAGCCGAGCCCCGGCGAGTTCGTCGAGGACTACGACTACGCGCGCTCCGCCAACCCCACGCGCGCGGCGCTCGAGCGGGCGCTCGGCGAGCTCGAGGGCGGCCTCGGGTCCGCGTTCTCGAGCGGGATGGCCGCCACCCACGCCCTGATCACCGCACATTGCAGCGCCGGCGACCACGTGGTGCTCCCGAGCGATCTGTACGGCGGCACCTACCGGCTCGTCGACAAGGTGCTGAAGCGCTTCGGCCTCGAGTACGACATGGTCGACCAGACCGATCTGGACGCCCTCACCGCGGCGGTCCGGCCGGAGACCCGGCTGATCTGGGTCGAGACGCCCACGAACCCGCTCCTGAACGTGGTCGACATCGCCGCCGTGGTGGTGCGGAAGCAGGGCGCCATCGTGGCCGTGGACAACACGTTCGCCACCCCGATCGTGCAGCGCCCGCTGGAGCTGGGCGCCGACGCCGTGGTGCACTCGGCGACGAAGTACCTGGGCGGGCACTCGGACGTGGTGGGAGGCGCGGTCGTGGTGCGCGACCCGGACCTCCACGAGGGCGTCCGCTTCGTCCAGAACTCGGTGGGCGCCGTGCCGGGCCCGTTCGACTGCTTCCTCGTGCACCGGGGCCTCCGCACCCTCCACCTGCGCGTGGCCGCGCACACGGAGAACGCCCGCGCGGTGAGCGAGTTCCTGTCGGGCGCGCCGGGCGTGAGTGACGTGCGCTGGCCGGGCTTCGGCGGGATGGTCTCCTTCCGCCACCCCGACGCGACCGGCATCGCAGCCGCAACCGAGATCTTCTCCCTGGCCGAGTCCCTCGGCGGGGTGGAGTCGCTGATCGAGGTGCCGCAGGCGATGACCCACCAGTCCGTGGAGGACTCCACCGCAGCCGTGCCCGCGGACCTGGTGCGCCTGTCCTGCGGCGTGGAGGCGGCGGAGGACCTGGTCGACGACCTCCGCAACGCATTGTTAAGGGGTCAGACCCCCTAAGTCTGACTCAGATCAGAGGAAAGGGGTCTGACCCCTTATGTCAGAGACTTACGGTTCGGCCGGCATCGAAGCCGTCGCCGGCCACGATGCCGTCCACGACCTCGCGCGGCACCGGCTTGTCGGCGGTCACGATCATCACGGCGCCGCCCTCGGCCTGGTCCTCGGGCCGGCGGCCCACCGCCGCGGAGATGATGTTGATGCCGCGGTTGCCGAGCTCGGTGCCCACGCGGCCGAGCATGCCGGGCCGGTCCTCGTAGCTGAAGATCGCGAGGTGGCCCTCGAGCTGGAGGTTGAAGCGCGAGCCCCAGGCCTCCAGCAGGTGCGGCCGGTGAAGCTGGCCGAGCGTCGTGCCGGTCACGCGCGTGCGCTCGCCGCCACTCACGACCGCGACCCGCACGAGGTCGGTGAAGTCGCGCGCGTGCGAGCTGCTCGTCTGGGTGACCGCGATCCCGCGCTCGTCGGCGATCGCCGGCGCGTTCACGTCGTTCACCTCCTCCTCGGTGTGACCCTCGAGCACGCCGCGGAGCACCTGCACGGTGAGGAGGCGGGTGTCGCGCTCCGCGATCCGGCCGAGGTACTCCACCTCGATCGCGTCCACTGAGGGCCGCTCGGCGATCGCGCTCGCGATCCGGCCGAGGTCGCGCGCCAGCGGCAGGAACGGGCCGAGCGCCTCGAGGTCCTCCGGCGCGATCGCCGGGATGTTCACGGCGCTCGTCACGACCCCGCCCGTCAGCGCCGCCACCACCTGCTCGGCGGCCTGAAAGCCGGCGCGGTCGGTGGCCTCGGCGGTGGAGGCGCCGAGGTGGGGCGTGACCACCACGTTGGGATAGGCGAACAGGGGATTCTCGGTCGCCGGCTCCTCGCGGAACACGTCGAGCGCCGCCCCGGCCACCTTCCCGGAGTCGAGCGCCGCGCGGAGCGCCTCCTCGTCCATCAGCTTGCCGCGGGCCACGTTGATCACGCGCACGCCGTCGCGCATCGCGGCGAAGGCGGCGGCGTTCAGGTAGTTCTCCGTCTCGCTCGTGACCGGGAGGTGGACGGTGATGAAGTCGGCCCTTGCATAGACGTCCTCGGCCGACTCCGCGCGCTCCACGCCGAGCTCGCGGAAGCGCTCCTCGGACACGTACGCGTCGAATGCAGCCACGCGCATCCCGAACCCGAGCGCGCGCTGGGCCACCAGCTGGCCGATGCGGCCGA
This sequence comes from Thermoleophilaceae bacterium, assembly GCA_036377235.1. GTDB lineage: Bacteria > Actinomycetota > Thermoleophilia > Solirubrobacterales > Thermoleophilaceae > JACVRW01. The sequence goes on along the minus strand of DASUYU010000337.1, from coordinate 1,593 downwards.
AGCCGAGCACGCCGAGCGTCTTGTCGTACAGCTCGACGCCGCTGAACTCGGCCCGCTCCCAGGCCCCGCCGGTGAGCGAGCCGTGTGCCTGCGGGACCTTGCGCGCCAGCGCCAGAAGCAGGGCGAGCGTGTGCTCCGCGGCGGTGATCACGTTCGACTGCGGGGCGTTGGCCACGATCACGCCGCGCTTGGTGGCGGCGTCCACATCCACGTTGTCCACCCCCACCCCGGCCCGGCCGACGGCCTTGAGCCGCTCCGCCTTCGCCAGCAGGTCCGCGTCGAGCTGGGTTGCCGAGCGGATCAGGATGCCGTCGAACTCGCCGATGCGGCGCTCGAGCTCGTCCTGGTCCCAGTCGAGGCCCAGCTCGACGTCCAGCCCGGCGTCGCGCAGGAGCTGCACGCCGGAGTCGCCGATCTTCTCCCTTACGAGGACCTTCACGCGTGTAGCGCCACGCCCGCGTCGGAGAAGACGCGCTGTGCCGCCGCCACGCCGGCGCCGGGCTCGGTCTCGTGGCCGAGCTCGCGCAGCGTCATCTCGAGCGCGGAGATGGTGACGATGATGTCGAAGGCGCCGAAGTAGCCGCAGTGCGCGATCCGGGCGATCCTGCCCTTCAGCTTGCCCTGGCCGCCGGCGATGGTGATTCCGAAGCGGTCGCGCATGATCTTCGGCACCTTGCCGCCGTCGACCTGATCGGGAAGGGCAATCGCTGTCACCACGTTGGCGTGCTCGTCAGCCACGCCGCCCAGCAGCTCCAGGTCGAGTGCCCTGGCCGCCTCGCGCGTCGCGCGGCCGAGCAGCGCGTGGCGCTCGAAGACCTGCTCGAGCCCCTCCGCCTCGATCATGCCGAGCGCCACGTCCAGCGCCTTGATCAGCCCCACGGCGGGCGTGAACGGGCTGTCCGGCGGGTCCTTCCGCTGGCCCGACACGGTGCGCTCCCAATCGAAGTAGTAGCGGCGGCCGGGGTTCGCCGCGGCGCGGTCGAGCGCGGCCTGGTTCGCGCTCGCGAAGGCGAGGCCGGGCGGCACCATCAGCGCCTTCTGGGAGCCCGCGACCACCACGTCGACTCCCCACTCGTCCTGGGGCAGCGGCACGGCGCCGAGCCCGGACACCGCGTCGACGGCGATCAACGCGTCGTGGCGGTGAGCCACCTCGGTGAGCTCGCGAAGGTCGTTGACCACGCCGGTCGAGGTCTCCGAGAACGTCGTGAAGACGAGCTCGACACCCGGGTTCGCGGTGAGCTGCTCGTCGAGTCCGGCCGGGTCGATCCTGCGGCCCCACTCGGTCGCCCAGTGGATCGTGTCGGCGCCGTACGCCTCGCACAGCTCGAACCAGCGCTCGCCGAACTTGCCGCAGGAGGCCACGAGGACCCGCTCGCCCGGCTTGACGAGGTTCGCGACCGCGGACTCGAGCGCGCCGGTGCCGGAGGCGGCGAAGATCTGGACCTCGTTCGCCGTCTGGAAGACGTCCTTGAGGCGCCGCAGCACGCGCGCGTAGATCTCGATGAAAGCGGGCGCGCGGTGGTAGATCATCGGCTCCGCCATCACCTGGGACACCGCCGGCGGCAGCGGCGTCGGCCCGGCGGTCATCAGGTA
>DASUYU010000336.1:0-2090 GCA_036377235.1 Thermoleophilaceae bacterium | reverse complement strand
CCGGACGGCGACGGCACGCTCGTGCGCTTCACGCACAGCGGCTTCGCGGACGCCGAGGCCACGACGAGGCACGCACAGGGCTGGGATCACTACCTCCCGCGGCTCGAGATCGTGGCGGGTGGGGGCGACCCCGGCCGCGACTCGTGGCTCGATGGCATGACCTGATCGGCGGTGCGTAGAGTCCGGCGCCGTGCGGTTCGAGAAGTGGCAGGCGCTGGGCAACGACTACGTGATCGTCGAGGAACGTGAGCTGCCGTTCGAGCTGACCCCTGCGCGCGTGCGCGTCGTGTGCGCGGCGCACACCGGGGTCGGCTCGGACGGCGTTCTGCTGCTCTCGGAGACGGACGACGATGCCGTCGCGGAGGTGCGCATCTTCAACCCGGACGGCTCGGAGGCCGAGCTGTCGGGCAACGGCGTGCGCCAGGCGGTCATGTACCTCCGGCAGCGGGGATGGACGGGCGAAGACGAGTTCACGGTCCGCACAGCGGCGGGTGAGGTGCGGCCGCGCATCGAGGGCGGGCTCTGCACGATGGACATCGGGCACGCCCGGCTGCGCGCCGAGAGCGACTACCCGGCGGGAGCCGGCGACGGCCGCGGCACGCTCACCTCGGACGGGCGCGAGTTCGCGTTCCAGTTCGTGCAGGTGGGGAACCCGCAGGTCTCGGTCGAGGCGGGCGACGAGCTGGAGGGGCTCGACCTAAAGCGCTACGGGCCCGGCATCGAGCGCAACGAGCTGTTTCCCAACCGGACAAACGCGTCGTTCTGGCGGCGCGACGGCGACGACCGCATCCGCGCGCGCATCTTCGAGCGCGGGGTGGGGGAGACGATGGCGTCCGGCACCGGCGCGACGGGCGCGGCGGTGGCCGCGACGCTGAGCGGCGTGGCCAGCCCGGTCACGGTGGTGCTCGACGGCGGCGAGCTCACGATCGACGTGGCCGATGACCTCCGGATCGAGATGACAGGCTGGGCACGGCCCGTGTACGCCGGAACGCTGAGCGAGGATTTCCTGAAGGAGCTGAATGCAACCGAGTAGCCGACTGGACCGACTGCCCCCGTACCTGTTCGCCGAGCTGGAGCGGAAGATCAGGGAGAAGAAGGCGGCCGGGGTGGACGTGATCAGCCTCGGCATCGGCGACCCGGACACGCCGACTCCTCGGGTCGTGGTCGACGCGCTGGCCGCGGCGGCGGCCGATCCCGGCACGCACCAGTACCCGTCGAACCGCGGCCGACCGGAGCTGCGCGACGCGTACGCGCGCTTCTACGAGCGCCGCTTCGGGGTGACGCTCGACCCGGAGACGGAGATCATCCCGGCGCTCGGAGCCAAGGAGTGCGTGTTCAACCTGAACCTCGCGTTCCTCGACCCCGACAGCGTGGCGCTCGCCGCGGACCCCGGCTACCCCGTCTACACGGGCGGACCGCTCCTGTCCGGCGCCGAGGCCGTCCTCATGCCGCTCGTGCCCGACCGCGGCTTCGCGCCGGACCTCGACGCGATCGGCGGCGACGTTGCCGCCCGCGCTCGGCTCCTGTACCTGAACTACCCCAACAACCCGACCGGCGCGGTGGTGCCGGCCGGGCTGTTCGAGCGCGCCGTCGAGTTCGCGCGCGAGCACGACGTGCTGATCGTGCACGACGCGTCGTACACGGAGACCACCTTCGACGGTTACGTGGCGCCGAGCTTCCTCGAGACGCCCGGCGCCAAGGAGGTCGGCGTGGAGGTGTTCTCGCTCTCCAAGGGCTGGAACATGACCGGCTGGCGCACGGCGGCGATCGTGGGGAACGCGGACGCGGTGGCCGCCTACTGGAAGCTCAAGACCAACATCGACTCGGGGGAGTTCGAGGCGGTCCAGCTGGCCACGGTCGCCGCCCTCGACGCGGGGCCGCCCGCCGAGATGCCGGGCATCTACCAGCGCCGCCGCGACCTGGTGTGCGACGCGCTCGCCGAGATCGGCGTGGACGTGACCCCGCCGAAGGGCACGATCTACGTGTGGGCGCCGGTGCCCGAGGGGCACACGTCCGCGTCCTACTGCGAGATGGTGCTGGAGGAGTCCGGCGTGGTGGTGTCGCCCGGCGGCTCGTACGGCGTGAGCGGC
>DASUYU010000335.1:0-16174 GCA_036377235.1 Thermoleophilaceae bacterium | reverse complement strand
GCGAGGCTCTCCTCGGTGGCGCCCTCGGTGGGAACCGTGTCGATCATCTTGCCGCGCCGCAGCACGGTCACGCGGTCCGAGATCTCGAGCACCTCGTTCAGCTTGTGGCTGATGAAGACGATCGAGACGCCGTCCTCCTTCAGCGCCCGCAGCACCTGGAACAGCTCCTGCGTCTCCTGCGCCGTGAGCACGGCGGTGGGCTCGTCGAGGATCAGGATGCGGGCATCGCGGTAGAGCGTCTTCAGGATCTCCACCCTCTGCTGCATCCCGACGGAGACCTGCTCGATCACGGCGTCCGGGTCCACCGCCAGGCCGTACCGGTCCGACAGCTCCTTCACCCTGCGCGCGCCCTCGCGCACGTCGAGCAGAACGCCGCGCCGCGGCTCCTCGCCCAGCACGATGTTCTCGGTGACCGTCATCACCGGCACGAGCATGAAGTGCTGGTGGACCATGCCGATGCCGAGGTCGATCGCCCGCGAAGGCGAATCGACCTCGGCCGGCTCTCCGTTCACGCGGATCTCGCCCTCGTCCGGGCTGTACAGCCCGTAGAGGATCGACATGAGCGTCGACTTGCCGGCCCCGTTCTCGCCCAGCAGGGCGTGAACCTCACCCTGTCGCAGATCGAAGTCGATCCGGTCGTTCGCGACGACCGGACCGAACCTCTTGGTTATTCCGCGGAGTTCGAGAGCGGGTGCTTCTGACTCCACTCCTGGCTACTTGACCGTGTCGGGGATGTCCGTGATCTTGCCCGAGGCGATGTCGTCCTGGACCTTCTTGATCTGGTCGGCGTACTTCGTGCCCGCCGGACCGAGCTTGCCGAGGCCGATGCCGCCGCTCTTCACGCTCGCGATGACGTCGGTCCCGCCCTTGAACTTGCCGTCCTGAGCGCTCTTGATGGCGTCGAACACGGCGACGTCGACCTTCTTCAGCGCCGACGTGAGGATGTGCGGGCCGAGGTAGGACTGGTCGGCGTCCACGCCGATGCCCTGGACCTTCTTCTCCTTGGCGGCGTCGAGCGCGCCGAGACCGCACTGGCCGGCCACCTGGAAGACGACCTTCGAGCCCTGCGCGATCTGGTTGAGCGCGATCTCCTTGCACTTCGCCTGGTCGACGAAGTCCTGGGAGTACCCGTTGAGCGTCTTGATGCTCGGGTTGGCGTCCTTCGCGCCCTTCTGGAAGCCCGCGATGTAGTGGTCCACCGGCGGGATCTTCTGGCCGCCGACCGTGGAAACCGTGTCGGCGTTGTTGTCCTTGGCCCACAGGCCGGCGAGGTAGCCGGCGAGGTAGCCCGCCTCCTGCTCCTTGAAGAGCAGGCCCTCGACGTTCTTCGGCTTGCCCTTGAGGGCCTCGGCCGCGAAGTCGACGATCGCGAAGTCGTTGTTCGGGAACTTCTTGGCGACCGTCGCCGTCGCATCGCCCATGAGGAAGCCCACCGAGATCGTCAGGTCGTTCTGCTGCTGCGCCGACGTCTGCAGGTTCGGGATGTAGTCGCCGTTCGACTTCGAGAGGAACACGCGGCCCTGGGTGCCGAGCTGGGACTCGGCGTCCTCCAGGCCCTTGTTGGCCAGGAAGTTGAACGATCGGTCGTTCAGGCCGCCGATGTCGGTAACCAGACCGGCTTTGATGGACTTGCCGCCACCGCTCTCGCTGCTGCTCTTGGTGCCCCCTCCGCTGTCGTCGTCATCGCCACCGCAGGCGGCGATTCCGAGGGCGAGCGCGGCGAGCAGCGCGAAGAGGGTGAAGCGGAAGGGCTTACGCACGGTTGAGTCTCCTCATTGGGTCAGGGACGGAGCCACCCTACACCGTTTGCTTTAAGCGCTGTTTGAGCGTTTCCTCGCAGAACGCGGCGTCGATCGCGGTCTCGGTGATGGCGCGCAGATCGTCGTCGCCGTAGCCGAAGTGCTCGCGGCAGATCTCGTACTCGCCGCCGATCGTGGCGCCGAAGTACGGGGGGTCGTCGGACCCCAGCGTGACCCGCACTCCCGCCTCGCGCAGGCGCGGGAGCGGGTGCTCCTCGTAGCTCGGATAGATGCCGAGGACGACGTTGCTCGTCGGGCAGCACTCGAGGAAGATCCCGCGCTCGGCGAGCTCGTCCACCAGCGGCGGATCCTCGACCGCACGGACGCCGTGGGCGATGCGGGTCACGGGCAGCCCCAGGCCGGCCCTGACGCTCTCGGGGCCCGCCCACTCGCCCGCGTGGACGGTGCACCCCAGGCCGGCGCCGGCGGCGATCTCGAAGGCCTCGGCGTAGTCGCCGGCCGGGTAGTGGGCCTCGTCGCCGGCCATCGAGAAGCCCACGATGTAGGGGTGCGGCCGCTCGGCGGCGTAGCGGGCGACCTTGAGGGCAGCCTCGAGTCCGAAGTTGCGAACGCACGAGATCAGGATGCGGCCCTCGATGCCGGCCTCGTCGCGGGCGTCGTCGATCCCGCTCGCGATGCCGTCGATGTGCTGCTCGTCCGTCAGGCCAACGAGCCGCGCGTGGTCGGGTGAGGCGGTGAGCTCCACGTAGATGGCGCCCTCGCCGGCGCATCTGACGAGGTACTCGTAGGTGATGTCGCGGTAGTCGTCCGCGGTGCGGATGACGCTCGCCGCCTTGTCGTACGTGTCGAGGAAGTCGAGGAAGTCGCGGTATGCGAACCGGTCGGGGCCGGCGAACAGCCCGTCCGGGAGCTGGAGCCCGTTCCGCTCGCCGATCCGGCGGATCAGGTCCGGCGGAGCGGTGCCCTCCAAATGGACATGCAGTTCCGCTTTCGGGATCACCTGATGACCCCGAGCACAACTTCAGCATCCGCCGCGCCGTGGCCGAGCGCGTAAGCCTCGCGCACCGCTTCCGCCGCGCGCCTCGCGCTCTCCTCGTCCCTCGCGTGCACCATCGCCAGCGGGGGGCCGCCGGGAGCCACCTGCTCGCCTGGCGCCGCCACGTCGGTCAGGCCCACCGAGTGGTCCACGGGGTCGTCCTCGCGGGTGCGGCCGCCGCCCAGCGCCACCACGGCGAGGCCGACCGCGCGCACGTCCACCGCGCTGACGGTGCCCTCCTCCGCCGGCTCGGCCGGGAGCGTCACGGGCGCCTCTGGAAGGTGCCGGCCGGGCGCCTCCACCAGGTCGGCGGGCCCGCCCAGCTCGGCCACCATCGCGGCGAACCGCTCGGCCGCCGCGCCCGAGTCGAGCGCCCGCTCGGCCGCCGCGCGTGCCCTACCTGCGTCAGGCTCGACTCCCCCCAGCACCAGCAGCTCGGCGCTCAGCGCCAGGGTCACCTCGCGGAGCCGCTCGTCGCTCGCGGCGCCGGTCAGGTGGTCGATCGACTCCCGCACCTCCACCGCGTTGCCGGCCGTCCGGCCGAGCACCCGGTCCATGTCCGTGAGCAGCGCGGCGGTGGCCAGCCCGTTCCCCGTGGCCACCTCCACGATCGCGCGCGCCAGCTCCTCGGCGCGCTCGCGGTCCGGCAGGAACGCCCCGGAGCCGACCTTCACGTCCATGACGAGCGCGTCGAGCCCGGCCGCGAGCTTCTTCGACAGGATCGACGCGACGATCAGCGGGATCGACTCGACCGTGCCGGTGGCGTCCCGGATCGCGTACAGGCGGCGGTCGGCCGGCGCCAGCCGGGCGGTCTGGCCCACGATCGCCGCGCCCGCGCTCGCCACGGCGGCGCGGAAGGCGTCCGGCTCCGGGGTCGTGTCGTAGCCGGGGATCGACTCGAGCTTGTCGAGCGTCCCTCCGGTGTGGCCGAGGCCGCGGCCCGAGATCATCGGAACCGCGCCGCCGCACGCGGCGACGATCGGGGCGAGCAGCAGGCTCACCTTGTCGCCCACCCCGCCGGTCGAGTGCTTGTCGAGCGCGGGGCCGGGCAGGCCGGCGTCCGACCAGTCGAGCACGTCCCCCGAGTCGCGCATGGCGCCGGTGAGCGCGATCCGCTCGGCGGACGTCATCCCGTTGAGGACTACCGCCATGGCGAGCGCGCCCACCTGGGCGTCGGAGACCGAGCCGTCGGCGATGCCCGTAACGAGCTCGCGGACCTGGTCCTCGGTGAGCTCGCCGCCGTCGCGCTTCACCCGGATCAGGTCCGGCACGTAGGTCACTCGGCGAGCCCCTCGATGAACCGAACCAAGAGCGGCGTCAGGGCGTCCGCCGCCCGCCGGGCGTCGCGGAGCGTCTGCTCGTGGCTCAGCGGCTCGTCGCTCAGGCCCTCGGCGAAGTTCGAGATCGCGGACACCGCCGCCACGCGCAGGCCGCAGTGCCGCGCCACCGCCGTCTCGTGGACGGTGGACATCCCGACGGCGTCGCCGCCGATCAGCCCGAGCGCGCGGATCTCCGCGGGCGTCTCGAAGGTGGGGCCGGCCACCGCGGCGTAGATGCCCTCCGCCAGCTCCGTGCCGAGCTCGGCCCCCGCGGCGCTCAGCCGCTCGCGAAGCTCGACGTCGTAGGCGTCCCGCATGCTCGGGAAGCGCGGCCCGATCGCCTCGTCGTTCGGGCCCTGGAGGATGCTGGTGCCGGTCATGTTGAGGTGGTCGGTGATCAGCATCAGCCGCCCAGGTCCCACCTCCTCCCGGAGCGATCCCGCCGCGTTGGTGAGAACGAGGATGTCGGCGCCGGCAGCCCGGAGCGCGCGGACCGGCACGCGGATGCGCTCGAGGTCGCCGCCCTCGTACACGTGGGCACGGCCCTGGAGCACGGCGACCGGCACCCCGCCGATCCGCCCCAGCACGGCGCGCCCGCCGTGGCCCGCGACGGTCGTCTCGGGGAAGCCGGGCAGGTCGGCGTAGTCGATCACGGTGGGCTCCCCGACGGCGTCCGCCACGCCACCGAGCCCGGACCCGAGCACCACGCCCACGCGCGGGCGCAGCCCGGACCGCTCGGTCATGACCGCAGCGGCTTCGGTGTGGCTCACGCCCTGGGCTCGAAGTCGAACGCAAGCGGCAGCAGGTCACCCACGGTCGTCGTCATCCGGCGGCCGCCCGGCCGGCCCAGGTGCACCGGCGTGTCGGGGGCGGCGAACTCGGCGAGCCGCTGGCGGCACCCGCCGCAGGGAGGGCAGAACTCCATGTGCACGGCGGTCACGGCCACCTCGGTGATGCGCGTCTGGCCGGCCGCCACCAGCGCGCCGAGCGCGGAGGTCTCGGCGCACTGCCCCTGCGGGTATGAGGCGTTCTCGACGTTCGATCCCACGTAGATCTGGCCGTCGACGCCTCGGAGCGCCGCGCCGACCGGGAAGTGCGAGTAGCGCACGTGGGCCGTGTGCATCACCTCGTCCGCCGCCCGAAGGAGCTCCTCGGCCGACTCGTTGCCGGCGGCGTCCGCGCCCACGATGCTCATGCCGGGCAGCATCGGCCCGTCGGGGCCGCCGCTCGCCTCCAGTAGCAGGTCGGCGTAGCTCGTCGCGATGAGATTCTCGTCCTCGACTCCCAGCTCGGCGCGCAGCCGCTCGACCCTCTCGTGCTCGGCGGTGAGGTCCGAGCCCGGCTCGGCCACCGCCTCCAGCTCGACGTAGGTTCCGAGGCCGTCGACGTCGTCGAGGTGGATTCGCACGCCCTCCCAGATCAGGAGATGCCGCCGCTTCGCGACGGTCACGAGCGTCCCGTAGGCGGCCTCGAGCGCCTCCTGAAGAGGTGCCACGTCCGCGACCGGCACACGGAGGTATGTGCTCGTGCGCGCCTCGGCCGAGTCCGGCCGCGAGTAGCCGATCAGCTCGTGCGAGTACTCGATCAGCTCGTCCCACATGGGTGACCCGCCGGCCTCGTGCTCGCGCAGCTTCAGCCGGCCTGTGGCGCCCCCGAAGTAGGTGTCGCGCTGCCTGAACTCGCCCCGATCCTCGGCCCCGAGCGCGAGGGCGCGCTCGAGTGTGCGCGCCGGGTCGGGGTCGCGCGCTTTGAGCTCAACGTTGCGCATGGATGCATCCAAGGCCGCCGCGAGGTTATCGTCGCGGCCATGTCCGAGCGTTTGGTGGTGGTGGATCATCCCGTCCTGGCCGATCGCCTGACGGTCATGCGGGACCGCTCCACGAGTCACGGCGACTTCCGGCAGGCCCTGTTCGAGGCGTCGGCGATCCTCGCGGTGGAGGCCGCACGCGACCTGCCGGTGACCGAGGTCGGCGTCGAGACGCCGCTCGAATCCACGACCGGCGTGCGCCTGCCCGCCGAGATCACGATCGTGCCGGTGCTGCGAGCCGGCCTCGGCATGGTCGACGGGTTCCTGCGGCTCCTGCCCGGCGCGCGCGTGGGACACGTGGGCGTGTACCGCGACGAGGAGGAGCACCGCCCCGTCGACTACTACGAGCGGCTGCCGCCTGGCCTGGCCGAGGCGCACGTCTTCGTGGTCGATCCGATGCTGGCGACGGGTGGCAGCGCGGTGCACGCACTCGACAAGCTGAAGAAGGCAGGGGCACGCCGGCTGGCACTGGTCTGCCTCGTCGTGGCGCCCGAGGGAGTGGAGGCGGTCGAGCAGGCGCACCCCGACGTCCAGATCTGGACCGCCGCGATCGACCGCGAGCTGGACGAGAACGCCTACATCCGCCCCGGCCTGGGCGACGCCGGCGACCGCGTGTTCGGCACGTAACAAACCACGCCGACCGCGTAACAAACCCTCCGAAAAGGGTCAGACCCCTTTCGGAGGGTTGGCTTTGGCCGTCAGCCCTACCGACCCCTCCTCACGCTCGCGGGCGGCGAAGCGCTCGTCGACCGCCACTCCGGCCACCCACACGATCTCGCCGGCGGACTCCACCACCGGCAGCGTGCGGCGCAGGGCGCGTGGGACCTTGCGGTCCGTGAAGAGGTCCTGCAGGGACTTCGAGCCGCCCAGGCCCGCCGGGCGCATCCGGTCGCCGTCGCGCCAGGCGCGCACCGTGACCACGGAGCCGAGGTCCGTGACCGCCACGTCGCCGGGGCCGTCCAGGCGGGCCTCGAGCTCCCAGTCGCCGAAGCGGGCACGGCCCGGGACGGCGAGCTCGACCGGCGCGGGCGGCTCGGCGTCCGCGGCGCGACTGAAGCGGAGCGTGCCGTACTCGGCGATCGCGCGCAGCCCACCGCCGAGCTCGACGGTCACCGTTCCTCGGTTCCCGACCTCGAGGAGCCGGGTCAGCTCGTCGCGGGAGAGGGCACGCCCGGCCAGCGCGCGGAGGATCAGCCGTTGGAGCGCGCGGGGGTGCTCGCGGAGCGCGTCGAGTGGGATCGCGGGGGTGGCGCCGAGTGGTATCGCGGGGGTGGCGCCGAGCGCGCGGCCGGTGCCCAGCGCGGGTCCCGCCCCCAGCTCCTCGAGCGCCTCCGCCACCGCGGCGTCCAGCACCTCGGCCTCGTCGCGCAGCTGTCGGGCGGTCTCGGCGATCGTCCGCTCGGCCGCCGGCGACAGCTCGCGCAGCGCGTCCAGCACGTCGTGGCGGATCCGGGCGCGCGCGAAGCGGCGGTCGGCGTTCGACGGGTCCTCGCGCCACTCGAGCCCGCGCGCTCGCAGGTGGTCGCGCACCTCCTCGCGCGTCACCTCGAGCAGCGGCCGCACGAGCCGGCCGCGGCGGGGCGCCATGCCGTGCAGCGCGCGCGAGCCCGGAGAGACGGCCAGCCGGTACAGCACGGTCTCGGCCTGGTCGGAGGCCGTGTGGGCGGCGGCGTAGTCGTCCTCGGCGAGCTGCTCGGCGAGCGAGTAGCGCGCACCCCGTGCCAGCTCCTGGAGGTTGCCCTCGGCGGGAAGCGTCACCTGATGCACGTGAAGGGGAACGTCCATGCGGGCGGCGAGCTCACGTACCAGCTCCTCGTCGGCCCCCGCGCCCTCGCGCAGCCCGTAGTTCACGTGCAGCGCGGTCACCGAAGCACCGAGCCGGACGGCGACGTCGAGGAGGGCGACCGAGTCCCCGCCGCCGGAGACCATGACCAGGAGCGGCGCCCCCTCCTTCACCAGCCCGCTGTCCCGAGCGGCCGCGAGAACGGGCTCGTTCATTCGTCGCGCCGCACCGCGCGGCACAGCACGCGCGGCTCCGCGAAGCCCTTCAGCTTCACCTGGCCGATCTCCTCAAAGGTCAGGTGGGAGGAGTCGCGGAGCGCGTCCACGACCGCGTCGCTGACGAGCACCTCGCCGCCGCGGGCGCGCGCGACCACGCGCGAGGCCAGGTTCACGTCGCGGCCGAAGTAGTCGCCGTCGCGGTACAGAGTCGTTCCGTAGTGCACGCCGATGCGCGGCTCGGGGCGCTCGTCGAACAGCAGCGTGAACCCGACCGCCCAGTCGACCAGGGCGCCCACGTCCTGCGCGACGACCATCACCGCGTCGCCGATCGTCTTCACGACGCGCGCGTCCTCCGGCAGCGTGTTCGTGACGCCCTCGACGAACCGCTCCACCGACGACAGCGCCTCCTCCTCGCCCTCCTCCTCGGTGAAGCGCGTGTAGCCGGCGAGGTCGGCGAACGCGATCGCCACCCGGACCCGCCCGAGGTCCACGTCCTCGTCGTCGAGCTCCTCCTCCATGTGCCCCACGACGTCCTGCTCCACGAAGTGCTGGAGGAAGCGCTGGTGGACATAGTCCATCACCGGCGAGGCGAGCGGCAGCAGGTCGCTGGCCAGCTCCTGCATCTCCTCGGCCATCTCCATCCCCGGCACGCCCTCGCGGATCAGGGGCTCGTGGACGTAGAGGTGGAACAGCCGCACCTCGGCGTCCGCGATCTGCGACAGCGCCTGGCCGTACACGCGGCACAGCTGCAGGAAGGCCACCAGCGGGAACCCGGCGTCGAGGATCGCCCCCACGTACTGGAGCGCCTCCACGTCCTGCTCGGTCAGATCCTCGAGCGCTGTGGCGGGCAGGCCCAGGCTCGTCCAGAACCGCTCGACCATCGCGGGCTCGAGGCCGGTCCGCTCCGTCACGTCGTCCATCGAGACGACCCCCCGGTCGCGCTCGAACATGTCCTCGATGTAGCTGTAGGCGAGCCGGCCCTCCTTGCCCGCCTGCTTGATCTGCTCGAGGGTGTGCCCGCGCTCGCGCAGCCGCGCCACGATCCGCGCGTGGGCGACCCCCGCGCTGGTCCACTCGGCGGTGCCGTCCATCTCCGGGATCACCCCGTCGCGCGCCCAGCGGCGCAGCGTGTCCGGCGTGACACCGACCCGCTCGGCGGCTTCCTTCAGGCTGAGGCTCTCTGCCACTGCGCCCCTGATTGTGCCGAGCCGCGGAAAGCAACGGCGGAGTGGAAGGGTTCACTCCGCCGTTGCCGGGCGGGCACACGGCCCGCTTCGTAGGCCGGTGACGCATCGCGTCAAGCCGGTCTCTACAAGGTTGTGCGGATTGTTGCGCGCTGCCCGCGGCCGGTCAACCGTAGACTGCGGCCACTACGTCTTGGAGGCATCCGTGAACTACTTCGTCACCGGCGCAACCGGGTTCATCGGCAGGCATCTCGTCGCCGAGCTCCTGAAGCGGGAGGGCACGATCTACGCGCTGGTGAGGGAGGGCTCGCGGGGCAAGCTCGACTCGCTGGTCCAGCGCCTCGGCGCCGAGGAGGGCCGGATCGTCCCGGTGACCGGCGACGTGTCGAAGCCGGGACTCGGCGTCGAGGGCTTCGACGAGAAGATCGACCACCTCTTCCACCTGGCGGCGGTGTACGACGTGGAGGCCGAGGAGGAGGCGTCCGAGCGCGCGAACGTGCAGGGCACGAAGCACGTGATCGAGTTCGCGAACGCGCACGACGTCGGGCGCTTCCACCACACCAGCTCCATCGCGGTGGCCGGCACCTACAGGGGCGTGTTCCAGGAGGACATGTTCGACGAGGGGCAGAAGCTGCCCCACCACTACCACCGCACCAAGTACGAGGCGGAGCGGCTCGTGCGCGAGGGCGTCGAGACGAAGCTGCTCGTGTACCGGCCCGGGATCGTCGTCGGCCACTCCGAGACCGGCGAGATGGACAAGATCGACGGCCCCTACTACTTCTTCAAGCTGCTCCAGAAGCTGCGCCACGCGCTGCCGGAGTGGTTCCCGCTCGCCGGGCCGGAGGGCGGCCAGACGAACCTCGTGCCGGTGGACTTCGTCGCGCGCGCGATGGACCACATCGCGCACACGCCGGACGGCGACCTGCCGAGCGACACCTTCCACCTCGTGGATCCCGAGCCGATGTCGGTGGGCCAGACGCTGAACGAGTTCGCCAAGGCGGCGCACGCGCCGCAGTTCGCGATGCGGATCGACCCGCACATGACGAACGCGATCCCGAAGCAGGTGCGCGCGGGGCTGAAGGCGCTGCCGACCATCAAGCGGATCCGCCACCAGCTCTTCCGCGACCTGGGCATCCCGCCCGCCGCGATCGAGAACCGCGACTTCAACTGCAGCTTCGACGCCCGCGACACGCAGCGCGCGCTCAGCGGCACCGGCATCGCCGTGCCGCCGCTGTCCACGTACGCGCCGCGGCTGTGGGACTACTGGGAGCGGAACCTCGACCCCGACCTGTTCCGCGACCGCTCGCTCGCCGGCACCATCAAGGGCAAGAGGGTGCTGATCACGGGCGCGTCGAGCGGCATCGGCCTCGAGACCGCGCTGAAGGTCGGCGAGGCCGGCGGCGAGGTGCTCCTCGTCTCGCGCACGCGCGAGAAGCTCGAGGAGGTGGCGGAGAAGGTGCGGGAGGCGGGCGGCACGGCCCACGTCCATCCGGCCGACCTCTCCGACCTCGACGACGTCGAGCGGCTCGCCAAGGAGGTGCTCGACGAGCACGGCGGCGTCGACGTGCTGATCAACAACGCCGGCCGCTCGATCCGGCGCTCGGTGGCGGCGTCGTACGACCGGTTCCACGACTACGAGAGAACGATGCAGCTGAACTACTTCGGCGCGCTGAAGCTCATCCTCGCCTTCCTGCCCGGGATGCGGGAGAGGAAGTCCGGCCACATCATCAACGTGAGCTCGATCGGCGTGCAGACGAACACGCCGCGGTTCTCGGCATACGTGGCGTCGAAGTCCGCACTCGACGCGTTCTCGCGCTGCACGGCGCCCGAGGTGGTGGGCGACAACGTGAAGTTCACGACGGTCTACATGCCGCTCGTGCGCACGCCGATGATCGCGCCCACCGACATCTACAAGGCGTTCCCCACGCTCACGCCCGACGAGGCCGCCCAGATGCTGTGCGACGCGATGATCGACAAGCCGAAGCGGATGGCCTCGCGGCTCGGCACCTTCGGCGAGGTGCTCTACGCGGTGTCGCCCAAGACGGTCGACATCGTGCTCAACACCGCCTACAACCTCGTCCCCGACTCCAAGGCCGCGAAGAAGAAGGGGAAGGACGAGGACGGCGACGGCAAGGAGAAGAAGGCCGTGCCCGCCGACGAGAAGAAGGACGGCGGCGAGATGTCCACCGAGGCAGTGGCCATGGCCTACCTGCTGCGAGGCGTCCACTTCTAGTGGAGAGGCTGGAGGCGGGGCTCGATGCCGTGCGCGCGGCGCCGGCCGACGACGGCCGGATCGAGCTGATCGTGCGGCGGCCCGAGGTGGACGCGCGCCAGGTGATCGAGGAGGCGACGCTCGACCCGGAGGACGGCCTCGTGGGCGACAACTGGCACGTCAAGCCGAGCCTGAGGACGGGCGCGCCGAACCCCGAGGCGCAGCTCACGGTCATGAACGCCCGGGTGACCGGGCTGGTGGCCGGCGAGGACCGCGAGCGCTGGGCGCTCGCGGGCGACCAGCTGTACGTGGACCTCGACCTCAGCTACCGGAACCTGCCGCCGGGCACGAGGCTCCGCGTGGGCGAGGAGGCCGTGATCGAGGTCACCGAGGAGCCGCATCGCGGCTGCGGGAAGTTCTCCTCGCGGTTCGGCGTCGAGGCGCTGAAGTTCGTGAACTCCGCCGTGGGCCGCGAGCTCAACATGCGCGGCATCAACACGAGGGTCGTGACCGGCGGCGTGGTGCGCACCGGCGACGCCGTCATGAAGGTCTCGGGCTAGCGCCGGCGCCGCAGCTTCTTCGCCGCTGCCGCGGAGACCTTCAGGCGCACCTTCGCCGACCGGTTGCCCACGGCGTCGACCGCCGTCGCCTCGGCGCGGTAGCGAACTCGCTTCTGCTTCCGCTTCGACGCGCGCGCCCGCGCGTTGGGCGCCAGACGGTTCTTCCCGGCGACGCCGTCCTGCTGGAGGACCCGCACGACCCGCCAGCGCCTGCCCACCTTCCGCTGCAGCCGGACCGTCACGCGCGCGGCCTCGCTGAGCCGGTAGGTGATGGAGCCGCCGCGGACACGGAGCTGGCTGATCACGGGTCGCACCCCGTCCACTCGCACGAGCGCCCCGGCGGTGCCCGTCGCTCCGTGGGGGTCGCTCACGCGCACGTGCGCCGTCAGCGTGGTCGAGCTCGAGTACGCCTTCGTGATCGTCGGGCTCGTGCCGCCCGCGGTCTCGAAGCTGCCGTTGCCGTCGAGGTCCCACTCGTACCGGAGCCCGAGCCCCTCGGGGTCGGTCGAACCGGACGCGTCGAAGGTGACCGCCCGGCCGGGCGCCACCACCGCGGGCGAGACCGACACCGCGGCGGCCGGCGCGCGGTTCGGCACCACGGCCACCCCGAGCGGGTTGTTGAAGAGCTGCTTGTTCTGGCGCAGGATGCTCTGACCGCCGTCCGGGAGGTCCACGGAGACGAGCCCGCCCTCCTGGTCGTCGAGCGTGAAGTCGCTCAGCACCACGTCGCCGTCCGGCGTGAGGGCCGGGCGCTGCGGCACGACGACCCGGTCCGTCCCCGTGTTCGGCGTCTCCGCGTCCTGCACCCCGGTGTCGGGGTCCACCGCCACGAGCGCGGTGGCGCCGTTCTGGTTCACGAGGAGGACCCGGCCGCCCGGCTCGACGGCCAGGCCGAGCGGGTTCCGGAACAGGTTGCCCCACTGGGCGGCGTTCCTCGACACGATCGACTGGGCGTGGGTGTCCTTGTCGATCCGGATCAGCGCGCCGAAGTCGTACTGGCAGTTGACCACGGTGCCCCCGCCGGAGAAGTCGCCGTAGTCCGTGACGAGCAGCGAGCCGTCCGCCTCGGCGGCGATGCCGAACGGGTAGCAGAGCTGCCCGCCCTGCGTGACGAGCGTCTGGGCCCCGGTCGCCGGGTTCACGCTGATCACGCTCGGGACGCCGAGCGTGCCGACGTTCTCCACCACGTAGATCAGCCCGCCCGGGCCGAGCGTCAGTCCCGCCGGGTCCACCAGCAGGTTGCCCGAGCTCACGATCGACTGCTGCCCGGTCACCGGATCCACCCGGACGATCCGGCCGTCGGGCGTGTGGTCGGTGCTGGTGGCGAACGCGCCCATGTCCGCCACGAGCAGGCTGCCGTCGCCGGCGACCGCGATGTCGTAGGGGTGGCGGAAGAGGTCGCCCTGCGCGCCGTTGCGGGAGATCTCGGTCAGGCTTCCCGTCGTGGGGTCGGCCCTGAGGATCACCGGAGCCGGCGCCGATTGCTTCGTCACGACCGAGTTCGCCACGTAGGCGACCCAGGGGTCACCGGGCGCGGCGAAAGCCGCTCCTGGAAGGAGTGACAGCAAAACAGCCGTCAGTAGGACGGCGATATAACGCATGCCCTTCAGATATCGGCCAAATCGGGCCGTTAGATGAAGGCGGGACCCCTCTTTACGAGGTTCGCGTACAGAGCCTGCTGGATCCGCTCGCGAACCTGCTCGGAGAGCTCCAGCACCAGCGCGCGGTCGTCGGCCCCCTCGGGGCCGTACGACGCCGTCTCGATCGGGTCGAGGAACTCGATCCGCCACTTGGACGGAAGCGGCACGATCCCGAGCGGGCCGAGCAGCGGGAACGTGGGCGTCACGGGGAAGTATGGGGCGCCGATCAGGCGCGCCACCGCGGGCAGGTCGGCGAGCTTCGGATAGATCTCCTCGCTCCCCACGACGGCCACCGGCACGATCGGCGCGCCTGTGCGGAGCGCGATCTCCACGAAGCCCCCGCGCCCGAAGCGCTGGAGCCGGTAGCGATCGGCGTACGGCTTGCCGGTGCCCTTCACGCCCTCCGGGAAGACCGCCACGAGGTGGTCCTGCTCGAGCAGCCGCATCGCGTTGAAGGGCGAGGCCACGACGCCGCCGACCTTGCGCATGCCGCCCGAGATCCACGGCAGGTCGAACGCCCAGTTGAGGACGAGGAAGCGCGGGTAGCGCGGCAGCGGGTGCTCGCGCAGCAGCGCCATCGAGATCATCGTGGCGTCCCACGGCAGGATGCCGGCGTGGTTGGCGGTGAGGAGCGCGCGGCCGTGCGCGGGCACGCGCTCGGCGCCGGCGACCCGCACCCGCCACCAGGTCTCGTACAGGAAGGCGAAGAACGGCTCCACCAGCTCGGCGAACCCCTCGTCGAAGCCCCACTCGTCCTCGGCGTAGTCGCCGTCCATGCGATCGATGATCCGGGTGAGCGTCTCGCGCCCGTCGCGCGGGAGCGCGGCCGCGCCGCGGGTGAGCGCCTCGGGGAGCTCGAGCCCGGAGTCGAGGCCCGCGCGCAGGCGGCGCATGAAGTCGACGGCCCTCGCCGCGTTCATGCCGCGACAGCCGTTCTCGGGCTCGCCGCCCACGCCTCGACCGCCTGCACCGTCGACTTGCGCGGGGTGTAGCCCACCTCGTCCGTGAGGCGCCGGACGTCCACGCCCCGGCCGTAGCGGAGCAGCCGCTGGAAGTCCTCCGACTGGGTGTCGAGCCCGAGCCGCTGGCCCGCCGAGGTGACCGCGCCGAAGAGCGGCGCCGCGATCGGGAGGGCGCGCCGCCCCGCCAGCCGGATCATCCGGGAGAGCCCGATCGTCCCGGGCCCGGCCACGTTCACCGCGCCGGGGACCGGGTTGCGCACCGCGGCCACGATCGCCTCGAGCGCGTCGTCGATCCCGACGAGCTGGATGCGCGGGTCGAAGCCCATGTAGGTCGGGCACACCGGCTGGGAGAGGTAGCGGGTGATCTGGGTCCGGAGCCCGGGGCCGATCGCGGGCTGGTAGCGGAGCATCGTGCAGCTCACGCCCGTGTGTCGGCGCGCGTAGGTGTCGAAGTAGTTCTCGATCTCCGCGACGTCGCGCTGGAAGCGTGTGCGCAGCGGGAACATCCGCGCCATCTCCTCGCGGAAGAACTGCGGCGCGTGCGGCTCGGCGCCGTACACCCCGGCCGAGCCGCGGACGACGATCGTGCCGAGCGTCGGCACGCGCTCGCAGGCAGCGAGCAGCTGGAGCGTGCCGATGACGTTGACGTCGTGCATCGCGCGCGACGACATGCCGGGGCCGGGCTGCCGGACGATCTGCTCGTGGACGATCGTGTCGACCCGCGTGGGCGCGATCATCCGCCCGATCTTCGGATCGCGGATGTCGGCCGCGATGAACTCGGTCCGCTCCAGGGCGACCTTCGGGCGCCGTGTGTCGAGGCCGGCCACGTGCTCGACCTCGGGGTCGCGCTCGAGCCGCTGCGCCAGGAGGCTTCCCACGTGGCTGCCCACGCCGGTGATGAGCACCCGGCGGGCGGCCACTAGGACTTGCTGCCGCGCTTCGACGAGCCGCCGCCGCGCTTCTTCGGCAGGCTCTCCTCGATCCGGTCGAGCCGGCGCCCGATCGCCCGGAGCTCCTTCTGGAGCTCCTTGATGTCGTCGGCCGTGGCCGGGCGGCGGCCCTCGAGGGCCTCGGTCATCGAACGGCGACCCTTGGTGAGGCGCTCCTCGGCGCCGCGGATGGTCGCGTCGACCGTGCGCTCGACGGCGTCGCGGAGGTTGTCGGCGGGACCTGCCATTTGCTGGAGGTTAACCAGACGGCAGCAGGTCCCCCACTACGCTGCGCCTCGCCTTGGCCCTCCAGCACGAGATCCGCCCGAATCACCTTCGCCCGGTGGCCGAGCTGGCGGAACGGGTGCTGCTGCCGGGCGACCCCGGCCGCGCGCTGGCGGTGGCGCAGGCGCTGCTCGAGCAGCCGCCGCGGATGTTCAATCACGCGCGCGGATTATGGGGCTACACAGGCACGGCACCCGACGGCGAGCCGCTCACCGTGCAGGCCACCGGATTGGGCGGCCCGAGCGCGGCCATCGTGTGCGAGGAGCTGATCGCGCTCGGCGCGACGACGCTGGTGCGGATCGGGACCTGCGGGGCGCTCGACCCGGCGACCGAGCTTGGCACGCTCCTTGCCGCCCGACGCGTGCTCCCCGCCGACGGCACGAGCGCGGCGCTCGGGGCGAACGGAGCGCTCGAGCCTGACCCCGGCCTTCTGGCGCGGCTGGTGAGCGCGGGCGCCCGGCCCGCCACCGTCGTGACCA
>DASUYU010000334.1:0-2077 GCA_036377235.1 Thermoleophilaceae bacterium | reverse complement strand
ATGCCTGTCGGCCAGCGCGCGCGTGCGCTCGGTGAGGTCGGCTCTGCGCGCGTCCGAGAACTCGCCGCCGAGCGCCTCGCCGATCACGCGCCCGACCTCGCGGAAGTCGTCCGCCTGGAAGCCGCGGGTGGCGAGCGCGGGGGTGCCGATCCTGAGGCCCGACGACACCGCCGGCGGGCGCGGGTCGAACGGCACCGCGTTCCGGTTGACGGTGATGCCGACGTCGTGCAGCCGGTCCTCGGCCTGCTTGCCGTCGAGCTCCGACTCGCTCAGGTCCGCCAGCACGAGGTGCACGTCGGTGCCGCCGGTGAGCACGTTGACGCCCGCGGCGATCATCTCCTCGGCCACGATCGCCGCGCCCTCGCGCGTGCGCCGCTGGCGCTCGCGGAACAGGTCCGACTGGGCGATCCTGAAGGTCACCGCCTTGCCGGCGATCGTGTGCATGAGCGGGCCGCCCTGATGCCCGGGGAACACGCGCGAGTCGATCTTCTTCGCGTACTCCTCGCGGCACATGATCATGCCGCCGCGGCCGCCGCCGAGCGTCTTGTGCGTGGTGGTGGTGACCACGTCGCAGTACGGCACCGGGCTCGGGTGCTCCTCCGCCGCCACCAGCCCGGCGAAGTGCGCCATGTCGGCCATGAGGAGCGCGCCGACCGAGTCCGCGATCTCGCGGAAGCGTTGGAAGTCGAGCCGCCGCGGGTAGGCGGACCAGCCCGCCACGATCAGCTTCGGCTTCGCGTCCTCGGCGATCTGCGCCACCTCGTCCATGTCGAGCCGCGAGTCCTCCTCGCGCACGCCGTAGGCCACGATGTCGTAGAAGAGGCCCGAGAAGTTGATCTTCATCCCGTGTGTCAGGTGGCCGCCGTGGTCGAGCTTCATGCCGAGGATGCGGTCGCCGGGGTCGAGCAGCGCCATGTAGGCGGCCGAATTCGCCTGCGCGCCCGAGTGCGGCTGCACGTTGACGTGATCGGCGCCGAAGAGCGCCTTCGCGCGGTCGATGGCGAGCTGCTCGGCGATGTCCACGTACTCGCAGCCGCCGTAGTAGCGCCGGCCGGGATAGCCCTCGGCGTACTTGTTCGTCAGGACCGAGCCCTGGCAGTCGAGCACCGACTGCGGCACGAAGTTCTCGGACGCGATCATCTCGAGCGTCCGCTCCTGCCGCGCGGCCTCGTCCTTCAGCACCTCGGCGATCTCGGGATCGACCTCGGTGACCGGCTTCAGGAAGTAATCCGGGCTCAGATCGCTCATTGGAGGCACGCTACCACCGCCTCCTGCGGTAAAGCACCCTCTCGGACGAGCGCGAATGTGCCGCCCTCCTCCCACATCGAGAAGTCCACGATGGTCGACGGCGTGCCCGGCAGCTCACCGGCGTCGAGGATCATGTCGACGCCCGCGCGCAGCCCGGGATCGATGTCGTCGACCCGGCGCGCGTCCGCGCCGCCGGCGCGGTTCGCGCTCGACTGGAGCACGGGCCAGCGCACGGCCGCGAGCGGCTCGAGGCCGCCCTCGAGCGCGGGTACGCGGATCCCGAGCTTGTCCGGCTCTATGCCGCACGCGAGCGGGTACCGGTGGGCGGGGTTCGGGAGGAGGATCGTCACCGGTCCCGGCAGCAGGCACTCGACGACGCCGCGCGTGCGCCGGCCCAGCTCCGGCAGTGCCGCCAGCGCGGACTCGACCTGGAAGAACATCACCGCCGACGGCTTGTCCGGCGGCCGCCCCTTCAGCCGGTACAGCCGGTCCACGCCCTCGCGCGAGTCAGGCTCGGTGGCCAGCCCGTAGACGGTGTCGGCGGGGAAGATCGCCACGCCGCCCACCGAGATGCACCGCTCGAATGTCTCGACGTCCTCCGGCGTCACGGCGCGCGGCCGACGGTGATGCGGTCCCAGTTCGCGAGGTCGGGGTAGGAGATCGCGTCGGCCAGCAGGTCGCGGATCGCCTCGCCCTGGTCCTCGGCATGCTCGAGCGCGACGCGCGTGCCGGAGGGGATCGCCTCCAGCAGCTCGCGTATGAGGTCGAGGCCGTCCACGCCCCCGGTGATCGCCACGCGCGGCTCGTAGCGGGTGATCTCCGGCATGAG
>DASUYU010000333.1:0-2232 GCA_036377235.1 Thermoleophilaceae bacterium | reverse complement strand
GCCGTGTTCAGCCATCTCCCGCACGTGTTGGCGAACGTGCTCGCCTCGCAGGCGGCCGCGCGGCTGTCCGAGCAGGGCGACGCGCTCCGCCACGTGGGGCCGAGCTTCCGCGACATGACGCGCGTGGCGGGCGCGAACACCGCGATGTGGAGCGACATCTACCGGTCGAACCGCGCCGCGATCGTGGAGGAGATCCGCGGCTTCCGTCGCGAGCTCGACGAGGTGGAGCGCCGGCTCGAGGCCGGCGACGTGGAGGACTGGAATGACCGCGCGCGCGAGGACAGGCGCGCCCTGCTGGAGGCGGGCGCAGCGGAGGGCCCGGTCCACGAGCTTCGCCTCACGGTGCCGAACCGGCCCGGTATCGTCGCCCAGGTGGCTCTCGAGCTCGGCAGGGCAGGGGTGAACATCCTCGACATGGCGCTCGCCCCTGCATCGGATATGAAGACCGGCGCGATGACGCTCTGGATCGCCGGCGACGCCCAGGCCGAGCGCGCGCGTGAGCTGATCGCAGGGCTCGGCTTCCCCGTCGGCGCGGAGTGACCCGCACCGCCCGCTTCGATCCGGCCGGCCCGCTCCGGGGTGAGTACACGCCCCCGGCTGACAAGTCGATCTCGCACCGCGCCGCGCTGTTCGCGGCGATGTGCGACGACCCGGTGACGGTGCGCAACTACCTCGAGTCGGAGGACACGCAGTCGACGCTGAACGCCGTGCAGGCGCTCGGCGCCGGCATCGAGGACGAGGGCGAGCACTGCTTCGTCATCCGCGGGGTGGGTCTGCACGCTCCGCTCGAGGCCACCGAGGGCCTTCTCAACGTGGGCAACGCCGGGACGCTCTTGAGGCTCCTGCCCGGCTGGCTCGCCGGGCAGCCGGGCGGCGTGTGGACGCTCGACGGCGACGAGTCGATCCGGCGCCGCCCCGTGGACCGGGTGGCCGAGCCGCTGCGGCTGATGGGGGCCGAGGTGGAAGCGCGCGACGGCCGGTTCCCGCCCTTCACCGTGCGCGGGGCGCAGCTCGAGGGGATCGAATACGAGCTGCCCGTGGCGAGCGCGCAGGTGAAGTCCTGCGTGCTGCTCGCCGGCATGAACGCCTCGGGCTCGACGACGGTGATCGAGCCCTCGCCCAGCCGCGACCATACCGAGCGCTTCCTCCGCGGCGCGCGCGTGCCGTTCGAGCAGGACGGGCTGCGGTTGAAGGTCGCGTCCGTGGACGAGCTCGAGATCGACGGCGTGCTCGTGCCCGGCGACCCGTCGTCGGCGGCGTTCATCGTCGCCGCGGCGATCCTCGTGCGCGGCTCGCGGGTGGTCGTGAAGGACGTGGGCCTCAACTGGACCCGCACCGGCTTCCTGCGGATCGCGGAGCGGATGGGCGCAGTGATCGTCGGCGACCTCGAGCCGCCGGGCACGCAGGCGGCCGACGAGCCGATCGGCGAGCTCGACGTGGCGGCCGGGCCGCTCGAGGGGACTGTGGTCGAGCCCGACGAGGTGCCGCTCGCCATCGACGAGCTGACGCTGGTCGCGCTGCTCGGCGCGCACGCCGACGGGGAGACCGTGGTGCGCGGCGCCGAGGAGCTGCGGCTCAAGGAATCCGACCGGATCGCCGGCGTCGTGGAGGGGCTGCGCGGCCTGGGCGCCGACATCGAGGGCACCGACGACGGGTTCGTCGTGCGCGGCGACGGCTCGCCGCTCGAGGGCGGCACGATCGAGGCACGCGGCGACCACCGGATGGCGATGCTCGGCGCGGTGGCCGGGCTGGCGTCCGAGGAGGGGGTCGACGTGGTGGGGATGGACGCCGCCGCCGTGTCCTATCCCGGCTTCGAGCAGGACCTCCGGGCGCTCCTGTAGGTTGCCGCGGCGGTGTACCACACGCTGCTCTTCTTCCACCTGATCGCCGCCTTCCTGCTGGCCGTGACGATCGTGATGTACAGCGCCGTCGCGCTCGGCGCGACCTCGAGCCCGCGGATGCTGTTCGTGGCGGACCGCTGCTGGGACGTGGGCGGCCTCGGCACGCTGATCTTCGGGATCTGGCTCGCCCTCAACCTGGACCAGTACGACTTCTTCGACTTCTGGATCCTGTTCGCGCTCGCGCTGTGGCTGGTCGCGACGGGCCTGGGCCAGAGCGTCCAGCGCCGGATCGGCGGCGAGGACGTGAGCGCGGTCTACGCGCTGCACTGGATCCGGACGATCGTGGTGATCGCCTTGCTGGTCACGATGGTCTGGAAGCCCGGCGCATGAG
>DASUYU010000332.1:0-12329 GCA_036377235.1 Thermoleophilaceae bacterium | reverse complement strand
CCGTTCGCGTCGAGCTTCTTCACGCGGTGCGTGTCCTGCTCGAGCACGTAGAGGTTTCCGCTGCCGTCTGTCCCGATGCCGTAGGGCGCGCGGAACTCGTCGTTACCGACGTCGCCGAACACGTCGACCTTGGTCCAGGGGCACGAGTCTGCTCCGGGGCAGGGGCTCGCGTTCGCGGCCTGAGCGAACGCGAGCGCGGCTAGGAGCGAGGCGGCGATCGGAACCAGCCGGGACAGCGGGCGCAGCGGAGGAGGGGAGGCCATGCGGACCACAATCGGGCCCGAGCGGCCCCGGGCCAATGGGGCTTGCCGCCAAACACATGGCGGGAAACCGACGAGCCGCTTGTCAGCGCTCGCCTTCCCAGCGGGTCATCCGGTCATCGAGAGCCGGAGTCCAGCCGGTGACGAGCGCGGGTACGCGATCCTCGACGAGTGCGCGAGTGATCACGCCGATCATCGTGCGGGCCATCGGCGCGGACATCACCCCTTTGGTGTCGAGCATCACCGTCACTCCGCGGTCGCACCAGGCGATGTCGTGCAGGTAGTTGGGCGTGTAGGCGCCGGAGGCATCCGCGGCGTCGATGTCGGCGTGCTCGGTCCCGTTCTCGTCGACGAGGAGCAGCCGATGGCCTATCCGGTCCATGGCAGCGGCGGCCTCGCCGGGCGCCGGCGACAGGACGGTGAAGGTGCCGGCCCCGGGCCCGTCGAAGGCGCCGTCGCCGTCGAGAGGGATCGGGCCCAGGACATCGGGGGCGACGGTGACCAGGTCGCCCGGGTCGGCGTCAGGGTGACGGCGCGCGGTGTCCTCCAGGAACGACCACGCCTGCTCGTGATCCTCGGCGGCGGCGGCGTCGCGGACAACCGCGAGGGCGCCGGCCAGGGAGCCGGCATCCACGGCGCGTTCGTAGCGCGCCTGGCGCTCGGCGGCCTCGTCGGCCGTGGCGCGCTCGGCCTCGGCGACGATCTCGGCGATCGCGCCGGTGCGGCCGGTGCCGCCGGTGCCGGCGTCGGCGTCGCTCGGCGCGTCGGCAGGTTTCTCCGCCGTCGTGGGGAACACGACGGTCGTCTCGCCCCCAGGCGCGGCCGCATCTCCGTCGAGCAGGATCAGGACGAGGGCGCTGTCGCGCGCATGGCGGACGCGGATGGACGGGTCTCCATCGAGGGGACCGAGCGCGAGGATGATGTGGTCCAGCAGCGCCATCCGCGCGCGGCGGCCCAGCGCGTCTGACAGGAGGGCCGCGACCTTCGACGCCTGCAACGTGGCGCGCTCGTGGGGCGGATCCGTCGCGACGAAGCGCAGCATCGTGGTGCGCACCGCGTCACCGCCGGACCCGTAGACCCCGGTCAGCTCGTGAACCGCGAACGCATGGGCACTTATGGGCGCGGAGCGGTCTCCCCATGTGCGCGCGATCTCCTGATCGAGCGCCTCAGCACGGGCCTGGAGCTCGGACGCCGGGCGGGCTCGCGCGGCGGCGTTCAGCTCGGCAAGGAACGCAGCGGCATGATCGACCCTGTATGCGGCCAGCGTGAGCCCATCGGGATCGGCGACCCTCTCAGCCTCCGCACCGGCTTGGAGCTCCGCCGCCGCTCCGTCGCCCAGCAGGGTTCCCATTTCGCCATCGGAGGCCGCCATCAGGCCCGGGGCGTAGACCCCGCCCCACCGAGAAGATCGCTGAGCCAGCCAGGCAAGGAACGTCGAATCGTGCTTCATCTCCGCGCCGGCTTGCTCGCCCTGAAGGACGCTTCCTGCTGCCCAGGCCGTCCCGGCGATCTCAGCGAGCGCTATCGCATGGCCGGCAGAGGGCGCACCGATCGCCGCGGGTGCGCGTGAGGCCAGTGCAGTTGACGCGTCGATGAGCACCTTCAGACACGCCTTCGCGCGTTCGTTCCGTCGCCGAATGCCCAGCAGCATCCCGGCGACCTGACTGCGACTGTCGAGGTATGCGCCGGACCAACTGGTTGCTGCCGGCATTTGGAAAAGTCTGAGGCATGGCGACCATCTACGCGAGCCTCCCGCTCACCGGGCCATCCGCCGACGCCGGGACTGAGGTCCTGAGGCGAGCGACGCGCGCGCCGAGGACGCTGCCTCCCGCGCGGCCGACGGCGAGGCGGCGATCTCGCTCATCCTCGACGCCCTTGCCGAGGGCGGTCAGGACAGGGCGGAGATCGTGCGCGCCGCGCGCGCGAGGCATACGCTTCCGACCGGATACGGCTGCCTGGCGGTCGTCGACGGCGCGCTGGTCAGCGCTTGAAGACGTCGCGGACGGTCTTGCCGCCCACCCGCACCAGCGGGAAGAGCCCGCGGCGCAGCGCGCCGGGCTTGTCGGCGTCGCGGCCGTAGAGGAGGCGGGCGGAGGCCT
The DNA here is from genome assembly GCA_036377235.1 of Thermoleophilaceae bacterium. GTDB lineage: Bacteria > Actinomycetota > Thermoleophilia > Solirubrobacterales > Thermoleophilaceae > JACVRW01. The sequence goes on along the minus strand of DASUYU010000332.1, from coordinate 9,970 downwards.
GCATGGCCTTGCCGAGCGCCTCGTCGTACGGGTGCCACCAGAAGTCGCGGGTGCGCGACGGCTCCCAGGTCACGAGCTTGATGTTCACACACTCGTACAGCCCGAACTTCGAGTGCGAGCGGCCGAGGCCGGAGCTCTTCACGCCGCCCCACGAGCACGAGCAGGCGCCGTGGCTGAACATGTGGTCGTTCACCCACACCATCCCGGCCTCCAGCCGGCGCGCGATGCGCTCGCCCTTCGCCCGGTTCATCGTCCAGACGGAGGCGCCGAGGCCAAACTCCGAGTCGTTGGCCAGCGCGATCGCCTCGTCCTCATCGTCGACGGTCACGATCGGCACGACCGGGCCGAAGATCTCCTCGCGCATGATCCGCATGTCGTGCGTCACGCCCGTGAGCACGGCGGGCCTGAAGAACGGCTCCTCGGCTCCGCCGCAGTGGAGCGTCGCGCCGTTCGCCACCGCGTCGTCGACGAGCTCCTTCACCGTCTCGAGCTGCTCCTGCGACACCATCGGGCCGATCTCCGTCTCCCAGTCGAGCGGGTCGCCCAGCCGCAGCGCCTCCGCGCCCTCGACCACGCCCTCCACGAACCGGTCGGCCACGTCCCTCATGACGTACACGCGCTCGATGCCGGAGCAGGTCTGACCCGAGTTCGCGAAGCCGCCCCACAGGCAGCCGGAGACCGCGTTCGGCAGGTTGGCGTCGGCGCACACGATCATCGCGTCCTTGCCGCCCAGCTCGAGGACCGAGCCCTTCATCCGCTGGGCGCACTCCACACCGACTCCGCGTCCAACCTCGACCGATCCCGTGAAGAAGATCTTCGCCGCGCTCGACTCCACGAGCGCCTGGCCCACGGCTCCGCCGCCGTGCACCGTGCGCACGAGTCCCTCCGGCAGGCCGGCCCGCTCGAACACCTCCTGGATGCGCTGGCCGATCAGCGGAGTGAGCGAGGCGGGCTTCAATACCACGCCGTTCCCCGCCATCAGCGCGATCGCCACCTCGCCGAACGGAATCGACCACGGGTAGTTCCAGGGCGCGATCACGCCCACCACGCCCAGCGGCTCGTACGTGAAGCGGGCGCGCTTCTGCTTGAGGAAGATCGGGAGCGGGATGCGCTCGTCGTCGAGGATCTCCGGGCCGGAGTCCGCCAGCCAGCGGAGCGAGTCGATCGTGGGGAGCAGCTCCATGACGTACGACTCGTTCAGCACCTTGCCCTGCTCGCGCGAGAGCAGCTCGGCGAGCTCGTCGATCTGGTCGATGATCGCCTGCGCCGCGCGGCGCATGTAGCGCGCGCGATCCACGAGCGGCAGCTGCGCCCAGAACGGCTGGACGCTCGCCACGTCGTCGACCACCGACTGGACCTGTGCAGGCGTGATCGTCGGCACGGCGCCGATTCGCTTCCCGTCGAACGGGCTGAAGGACTCGAGCTCGGTGGCCTCGGCGGGCCGCAGGGCAGCTTCCATGGGCCGGAATTCTGTCAGCCGCGGCCGCGAGCGCGCCGTATCCGCTCGAGCCGCTCGCGGAGCTCGGCTTCCTCGCCGTGCTCCGAGAGCTCGAGAAAGCGCTCGCCGACGGCGTCGGTCGGCATGAGCTCCTGGTCCGAGACGCCCTCCGGATTGGAATGCGGGTAGTCGTAGTCGAGCCCACGGCCGAGCTTCTTCGCGCCCGGATAGGCGGCGCTCCGGAGCGCCGCGGGCGGCTCCGGCGTGCCGTGCTCGCGCACCCAGGCGCGCGCCCGCTTGATGCCCTCGTACGAGGCGTTCGACTTGGGGGCCAGAGCGAGGTACACCGCCGCCTGGGCGAGGTTCAGCGCGCATTCCGGCATCCCCACGTGCTCGACGGCGTGCGCGGCGCTCACGGCCACCTCGAGGGCGCGCGGGTCGGCGTTGCCGATGTCCTCGCTCGCCAGCACGACCATCCGCCGGGCGATGAAGCGGGGATCCTCGCCGCCCTCGATCATCGCCGCCAGATAGAGCAGCGAGGCGTCCGGATCCGAGCCGCGGGTGGACTTGATCCAGGCCGAGATCAGGTCGTAGTGGAGGTCGCCGCCCTTGTCGTACAGGATCGCGCTGCGCTGGAGCGCGTCCTCCGCCACCCGCAGGGTCACCGCTCCGCCCTCGCCCACCGTCTCGGCCGCGAGCTCGAGCGCCGACAGCGCGGTGCGCGCGTCGCCCGCGGAGCGCGCCGCGAGGAACTCGAGCGCGTCGTCGTCCACGCGCGGCGGCTGCGCCAGGCCGTTCTCGGACCCGAGCGCGCGCTGGAGGAGGGCGAGCACGTGCTGGTCGTCGAGCGAGCGCAGCTCGTAGATCCGGCACCGCGACAGGAGCGCCGAGTTCACCTCGAAGTAAGGGTTCTCGGTGGTGGCGCCCACCAGGACGACGGTGCCGTCCTCGACCGCGGGCAGCAGCGTGTCCTGCTGCGCCTTGTTGAAGCGATGGATCTCGTCGAGGAAGAAGATCGTGCGCTCGCCGCTCGTCTGGAGCCGGTGGCGGGCGCGCTCGAGCACGGCGCGCACCTCCGCGCGTCCGGCGTTCACCGCCGACGCCTCCTCGAACGCCGCCCGCGCGTTGACCGCGAGCAGACGGGCGAGTGTCGTCTTCCCGGTCCCCGGCGGCCCGTACAGGATCATCGAGTGGGGCTTGCCGTCCTCGATCGCGGTGCGGAGCGCGGACCCGCGCGCGAGCAGGTGTTCCTGGCCCACGAACTCGCCGAGCGAGCTCGGCCGCATCCGTGCAGCCAGCGGCTGGCCCGCCGGCTCGCCGGCGTCCGGCCCCGAGGCCGGCTCCTCCATCTCGAACAGCTGCCCTTCCACCTAATGGATTCTCGCAGCGCGAGCCATCAGCGACGCGGCCTCCGCGTCGCCCATCCCCTCGGCGGCGAGGCGGCGCCAGGACCAGAAGTCGAGCGCGAGAGCGATCATCGGCCCGCCGCCGAGCGCGTCGGCCAACGCCGCCATCCGCGCATCGGCCGTGTCGCGCAGCAGGTCGTCGAGCGCGGGAACCGAGAGCCGGTCGCGCCGCACGTTCTCTGCCATGGGCGCCGTCTCGCGGTACCAGCCGTACAGCGACCTCAGGACCGCTTCCGCGCCGTCCGCTGGGTCGAGCTCGGGCAGCGGATGGAGCCGCATCCAGTGTCCCTGACACGACGCGAGCAGCTCACGCTCCTCGGGGAAGTTGCTGTACACCGTCACGCGCGTGACCCCCGCCCGCCGGGCGACCTCCGCCACGGTGGTCCGGGCTGGGCCGACCTCCTCGTGCAGCGCCACGGTCGCCTCCGTGATCCGGCGGCGTGTCTCCGCCTGCCTCTCGGCGCGTGCCTTCAACTCGTACTTGCGTTTCACTAAACACAGTGTACAGTGATCGCATGACGACAACGATCCAGACACCGCAGACGCTCATCGACGGGCCGTTCGGAGCACGCCTGCTCCTCGAGGCCGACGACTTCTCGCTGGTGGAGCACCCGATCGCGCCGCGCACCCTGGCCGGCCCCTCGCACGTCCACCAGCATGAGGACGAGTACTCCTACGTGCTCGAGGGCGACGTGGGCTTCGAGGTCGGCGACGAGGTCTTCACCGCCCGCGCCGGCGAGCTCGTGGCGAAGCCGCGCGGCATCTGGCACGCGTTCTGGAACGCGGGCGAGGCTCCGGCACGCGTGCTCGAGGTGATCTCGCCGGCCGGCTTCGAGCAGTACTTCCGCGAGCTGGCCCAGCTGATTCCGCCGATCCGGCCCGAGCGCGATCTCGAGGGCCTCGCGGAGCTCCAGGCGCGCTACGGGCTCGAGATGGACTTCGGCTCGATCGAGCGGCTCAGCCGCGAACACGGGCTAGGAAGCCCGTAAGCGCCGCCGTGCACTCGGCGGGCGCGTCCTCCCACACGAAGTGGCGCGCCCCGCCGATCACCGTCAGCTCCGTGTCCGGCAGCTCGCGCTCGAACCGGTGCGCGCTCGCCACGCGGGCGAACTCGTCGTCCTCGCCCCAGACGAGCAGGACCGGCACGCCGAGCGAGGCGAGGTCGAACCGCTGGAGCTTGGAGAAGTCGCCCGAGCGGTACATCTCGAGCTGGCCCCGGCGGCGCTCCTCGTCGGCGTAGGCCTTCCAGTACTCGTCGAGCGCCTCGTCGGTCATCGCCGGGCACTGCGAGCGCAGCATCTGACCGAAGCCGTCGCGGTCGATCGACTCGAGCGCCTGCTCGCCCACGCCGGGCTCCTGCAGCGCCTTCGCCATCCCGTGCCATCGCCCGTCCGGGAAGAAGCCGGTCGAGCTGATCACGAGCGCCTCGACCGCCTCGGGGTGCTCGCACGCCCACCACAGGCCGATCAGCCCGCCCCAGTCGTGCGCCACCGGCACGCAGCGCTCGATCCCGAGCTCGCGGCGGAAGCGCTCGAGCGACTCCACGCGCCGCTCCCACGTGCCGGGCGGGTCGGCCGGCGAGTCGCCGAAGCCGGCGAAGTCGGGCGCGACGGCGCGCCAGCCGGCCTCCGCCACGGCGGGCATCATGCCCTCCCACATGTAGGACGACTCCGGATAGCCGTGCAGCATCAGCGCCACCGGGCCGTCCGCAGGACCGCTTTCGCGATGGGAAAGTCCGGCGGTGAGCATCTAACCTTTGAGCATGACGCACTTGGGCAAGCCGCGGGCGGTGCCCGCGGCGCAGCCATGACCTCTCCTGTCCCTGAGGACAAACTTCGGCTCGGCGGGATGGCGCTCCGAAACGGCCTGCTGGTTCACGGCCCGACGCACTGGGCCGCCGCCGTGCGCACGAACGACGGCGAGGTCAAGGTCGCGTCAGGCCGCAAGCCCGATCTGGGCGGGGCGTCCTCCGAGCGGATCCCGGGCGTGCGCGGAATCGTGAAGCTCGCCGAGGCGATGGCGGTCATTCCGCTGGTGAAGCGGGCGCTGCCCGAGGCCCGGCTCCCAATGCAGGACGTGAAGACGCTCGGCTCCATGGGCGCCGCCGCGCTCGCCGGGCAGGCGATCCGCACGGTCGGCGCCCGGCAGCCGGGCAGGCGGACGGCCGCGCGCGAGACAGCTGTGGCGCTGGTGAGCCTCGCGCCGGCGCTCCTGGCGCTCCGCAGCGGGGACCTCGCCGCCTACCACGGGGTCGAGCACAAGGCGATCGCAGGCTACGAGGAGGGCGCGGACGCCGCGCAGGCGGACAAGGAGCACGACCGCTGCGGATCGCACCTCGTGGCTCCGATGCTCGCCGCGGCCGCCGTGGGGAACGTGGCGATGCGCCGCGCCGGCCTGCGCGGCCCGGCCGCGGAGGCCGCCGTGGGCCTGGGGAGCGCCGCGGTCGCGGTGGAGATGTTCGCCTGGGGCGAGCGCCACCCGGAGTCCGCGGTCACCCGAATGATGCGCCGTCCCGGATTCGAGATCCAGCGCGCCGTGGGCACACGCGAGCCGACCGAGGAACAGCTCGAGGTCGGCCGGGCGGCGCTGGCGGAGATCCTGCGAGTCGAGGGTGGCGAGTAGCGCCTCAACCCGCGAGCGCCTCGATCCTGAGGTGTTCCGGCTTCCCGTCGAGCGGATTCGCCAGGGCTACTACTCGGACGCCTACTTCAACCTCACGCGCGAGCTGCTCGTCGATCAGGGGCGGCACCCGCGGGTGACCGTCCAGGTCTTCCAGAAGCAGCACTCCGTGCTGGGCGGCATCGACGAGGCGATCGCGGTGCTGAAGCTGTGCGTGGACGACTGGCCCGGGCTCGAGGTCCAGGCGCTCCACGAGGCCGACGAGATCGAGCCGTGGGAGCCGGTGCTCCAGATCGACGGCGACTACTCCCTGTTCGCGCATCTCGAGACCGTCTATCTCGGAGTGCTGTCGCGCCGCACCCGGATCATGCGGAACGTGCGCGGGGTCGTGGAGGCGGCCAACGGGAAGCCGATCCTGTTCTTCCCCGCGCGCCACGACCACTGGCTCGTCCAGACCGGCGACGGGTGGGCGGCGCACGTGGCCGGCGCGATCGGCGTCTCGACAGACGCTCAGGCCTCCTGGTGGGGCGGCCGAGGCGTCGGGACGGTGCCGCACGGGCTGATCGCCGCGTTCGGCGGCGACACCGTGGCCGCGGCCCGGGCGTGGGCGGACCGCTACGCCGACGAGATGAACGTGACCGTCCTCGTGGACTTCGAGAACGACTCGGTGCGCACCGCGCTCGAGGTGGCGGACGCGCTGGGCGACCGGCTCTGGGGTGTTCGGCTCGACACCTCCGAGCTGATGGTCGATCGCTCGCTGTGGACGCGCATGGGCGACTTCAGGCCGACCGGCGTGAACAGGGAGCTCGTCCAGCTCGTGCGCGACGCGCTCGACGCCGCCGGCCACGAGCACGTGCACATCGTGGCCTCCGGCGGCTTCGACGCCGAGAAGATCGCGGCCTTCGAGCGCGCCGGCGCGCCGGTCGACGCGTACGGGGTCGGCTCGTCGCTGGTGCAGGGCGCGAACGACTTCACGGCCGACGTCGTGCGGCTCGACGGAGAGGACTGCGCCAAGGCCGGAAGGCGCTTCAGGGCCAATCCCCGGCTAGTGAGGGTCAGGTAGGACTCATGGAGAGGCCTCAGATGGCCGATTGGGGTACTGAATGAGGGGAGCCCTCCGAAGCCTGCCCGTGCTGGTCGCCCTGGTGGCGCTGGCAGCGCCGGGGACCGCGTCCGCGGCCGCGGCCGGCGGCTCGGCCGCGTGCACCGTCCCGTTCGAGATCGCCCGCCACCAGCAGCTCGGCGAGCTGAACCTCGACCGCGGCCCATACAAGCTCACGGTGCTCGACTCCTCGCAGCTCAACTGCGGCGAGGCCACCGACGCGGTCCGGGACGCCCTGCGCGCACCCGGCGCCGACCTGCCCGAGGGCTGGATCCTCGACGCCTCCTCGCACGTGCTCTCGCGCACCGACGGCACCGACGCGGTCCGGCTCGAGTCCGAGCCGGACGACCTGCTCCCGGCGGCGCACGGTGGGTCGTTCTGGGACGACATGCAGAACTTCGCCCTCACCTGGCTGCCGATCATCTTCATGGGCCTCATCGCGGTCGCCGTCGTCTGGATGGTCCAGTACATGCCGCGCACGAAGCCGACCGAGATCGCGCCCTCGTCGTCCAGCTCAGTGCGCTGGGACGACGTGGCCGGATGCGAGGAGGCGAAGGACGAGCTCCGCGAGGTGGTGGAGTTCATGCGCGATCCGAAGCGCTTCAAGGCGCTGGGCGCGAAGGTCCCCAAGGGCATCCTGCTGCACGGCCCGCCCGGCACGGGCAAGACGCTGCTCGCCAAGGCGGTGGCGAACGAGTCGAACGCGAAGTTCTTCGCCCAGTCGGCGTCCTCGTTCGTCGAGATGTTCGCCGGGCTGGGAGCGGCCCGCATCCGCAGGCTCTTCCGCCATGCGCGCAAGGCCGCGCCCGCGATCGTGTTCATCGACGAGCTCGACGCCGTGGGCGCCACGCGCGGCAACGACATCTCGGGCGAGAAGGACCAGACGCTGAACCAGCTGCTCGTGGAGCTCGACGGCTTCGGAGGGGCGGACAACGTGGTCGTCATCGCGGCGTCGAACCTGCTCGAGAAGCTCGATCCGGCGCTGCTCCGGCCCGGCCGCTTCGACCGCCAGATCCTCGTCACGCCGCCGGACCTCAAGGGCCGCCGCAACATCCTGAAGGTGCACACCAAGGGCAAGCCGCTCGCCGCCGACGTGGACATGGAAGCCGTCGCGCGCCAGACGAGCGGCATGACCGGCGCCGACCTCGCCAACATCTGCAACGAGGCGGCGATCTTCGCCGGCCGGGAGCACCGCGAGGAGCTGAAGACGACGGACTTCCAGGCCGCGCTCGAGCGGGTCGTGGCGGGCATGCAGTCGCGGCGCGTGATCACCGATCACGAGAAGCGGGTGGTGGCCTACCACGAGGCCGGCCACGCGCTCTGCTCAGAGCTGCTGGCGTCGGTGGAGAAGGTCCACCGCATCTCGATCATCCCGCGCGGCCGGGCGCTCGGCTACACGCTGAACCTGCCCGAGGAGGACCGCTACCTGAAGTCGAAGGAGGAGCTGCTCGACTACATGGTCGTGCTGCTCGGCGGCCGCGTGACCGAGCACCTCATCTTCGGCACGATCACCACGGGTGCCTCCGACGACCTCCGCAAGGTCCACGAGATCTCGCGCTCGATGGTCACCGAGTACGGCATGGGCACCGAGCTGATGTCGAAGCAGATCCCCACGGACGACTACGCGATGTCCGACCACACCCGCCGCCAGGTGGACGAGGAGCAGCAGTACCTGACCGACCTGGCGCACCGGCGCGCGCTCCGGATGGTGAGCGAGAACCGCCCGCTGCTGGACACGCTGGCGCACACCCTGCTCGAGAACGAGGTGCTCGAGCGCGAGGACATCGAGCGCATCGTGTCGGAGTACCGCGACGGCGGCGGCGGGGGCGACTCGAACGGCCATCCGCGCCGCGTCGTGCCGGTGGCCGAGCCCGGCCAGGCCCGCGTCGCGGCCGCTGAGCGCCTGCGCGAGGACCCGCCTTCGTAGACTGATCCGTCCCGTGTTCGGACGGATCGATCACATAGGAGTCGCTGTCGAGAATCTCGACGAGGCGATCGCCCTCTACGGCGAGCGGCTCGGCATGCCGCTCCAGCACCGCGAGACGGTGGAGGAGCAGGGCGTCGAGGCCGTGCTGCTCGGAGTGGGCGACGGCCACGTCGAGCTGCTGCGGCCACTCGGTCCGGACACGGCGGTCGGGAAGTTCCTGGAACGGAGCGGTCCCGGCCTTCACCACGTGGCGTACGGGACCGATGACATCGACTCCGCCCTCGAGGCCGTGCGCGACGCCGGCCTGCGGCTGATCGACGAGCGGCCCCGCACCGGCATCCGCGGCAGCCGCGTGGCATTCCTGCACCCGAAGTCGACCGGCGGGGTGCTCACCGAGCTGGTCGAGCCCCCGGAGAACCACTGATGGCTGACGCCCCGAGACGTATCGACATCGGCTTCCAGGGCGGCTTGGTGCTGCCCGTGCGTGTGACCCAGGAGGTCCACGACGAGTTCCGCAAGGCGCTGTCGAACTCGAACGCGGACCGCTGGTTCGAGCTGCACACGCAGGACGCGGAGGTCCACATCGACCTCTCTCAGGTCGTGTACGTGCGGCTCGACACCGAGGAGCAGCGCGTCGGCTTCTAGGGGGTTCGGCGCGCTGGCCGCGCTCGACCTCCGGCTGCTGCGCCTCCTTCGCACCCGGGGGCACACGCCGGGCCTCGAGCGAGCGATGATCCGGCTCGCGCAGTCGGGCGAGAACGGCTTGCTCTGGAACGCGATCGCTGTCGCCGGGGGCGTGGTGAGCTCGCGGCGGCGCGAGGACTACGTGCGGGCGATCGAGATCGTGCTGGTCACGCTCGCGCTCAACACGGCCGTGAAGTACGCGGTCCGGCGCACCCGCCCGGTGCTGGAGGAGGAGCTGCCGGCGCTCACGCCGGTGTTGTCGGGCCGCTCGTATCCGTCGGCGCACGCCTCGACCTCGTTCGCCGGCGCGCGGGCGCTGGCGTCAGCCGGGCTGCCGGGCGCGCCGCTCCGCGCCGTGGCGGTGGCCATGGCGCTGTCGCGGCCGTATCTCGGGGTGCACTACCCGTCCGACGTCGTGGCGGGCGCGTTCCTGGGCGACGCCGTTGCGCGCCTCATGACCCGGTGACGCGCGAGATCACTCGGCCGATCAGCTCGGTGAAGTCCATGCCGGCGGCCTGGGCGGCATAGCGCGTGGGGCCGGTCTCCGTCAGGCCCGGGATCGTGTTGATCTCGAGGACCTGCGGGGTCGAGCTCTCGTCGAGAATCAGGTCCACGCGGCCGAGGTCGCGGCAGCCCGCGGCCCGGTAGGCCTCCGCCGCCACCTGCTCGACCCGCTCGCGGGTGGTGTCGTCGAGGTCCGCCTCGCGCATCGTCGCCGCGCCGGGCTCGTAGTGGGCCCGGAACGTGTAGAAGGGCTCCTCGGTCTCGATCTCGATCACCGGCAGCACCTCGGG
>DASUYU010000331.1:0-13908 GCA_036377235.1 Thermoleophilaceae bacterium | reverse complement strand
GGACCGGAGGAGCTCGCCACGGAGGCGCGCGAGCGGCTCGAGCTCGTCATGGAGCGGCACGCGCACCCGCCCGAGCTGGCCTCCCCCTCGCGGCGGCGCAGGCAGGCCGAGCCGGAGGACGACGAGGACACCCGCGAGGCGCCGATCCGGCCGGAGCGCTTCGCCCGGCTGGTCACGCTCGCCGGGATCCTGATCGACGCGGCGCGCGAGAGCCGCAAGCTCGAGGTCACGAAGCTGTGCGAGACGCTCCAGGTGTCGGACCAGGAGCTGCGCCAGGACATCGACGTGCTGAACGTCGTGAACTTCGGCGGCGGCTCGTACGTGCTGTACGCCGAGGTGCAGGGCGACCAGATCGAGGTGGACCCGGAGCCGTACGGCGACAACTTCGCTCAGCCGGCCCGGCTGCTCCCGCTCGAGGCCAAGGCGCTGGTGGCGGCGATCGACCTGATCGGCGAGCACCTGCCGGAGGGCTCGCTCGCGTCGGCGCGCAAGAAGATCGTGGACGCGCTCGGCCAGGACCCGGCCGAGGACGGGCTCCAGATCACGACCGCGAAGGGCGACGACTCTGACGTGGCGCGCGTGGTCTCCGGGGCGATCATCGGCCGCCGCCAGCTGCGCATCGAGTACTACAAGGAGAACGAGGACGAGTTCACCGAGCGCACGATCGAGCCGTACAAGCTCGTGAACGGCCAGGAGGGCTGGTACATCCACTCCTGGGACCTCGACAAGGATGCCCCGCGCTCGTACCGGCTCGACCGCGTCCGCGAGGTGAACGTGCTGGACGAGACGTTCGAGCCACGCCCGGGCGTCGAGCCCGACGTGCACGGCTGGCTCGCCTCCGGCGAGGTGGACTCCGGCTCCAAGGCGAAGATCTGGGTCTCCCCCGAGCGCGCCCGGTGGGTGCGCGAGGACCATCCCGGCGCCACCGAGCTCTCCGACGGCGCGATCGTCTTCGAGCGCACCTACGCCTCGTACGAGTGGCTCGCCCGCGAGATCCTGAAGGAGGCGGGCGACGCCGTCGTGCTCGAGCCGGAGGAGGCGCGCAGGGCAGTCCTGCAAGCGGCCGAGCACCTTGCCGTCACGGCGTAGCCAGATCGAGATGTCGGACGAGGAGGTCCGGGACTTCCTCGCCGAGAAGATGGTGATGCAGTGCGCCACGAACGGGCCGCGCGGGCTGCCCCACATGGTCGGCCTGTGGTTCGTCCTTGACCCCCTGCGGTCGTGGACATACGCGAAGTCGCAGAAGGCCAGGAACCTCGAGCGGGACCCGCGCGCGACGCTCGGCTTCGAGGAGGGCGTCCAGTACCACGAGCTCCGCGGCGTGATGCTCGAATGCGATGTCGTGGTGGAACGGGATCCCGAGAAGGTCGAGCAATTCGGCCTGAACCTCTTCGAGCGCTACGCCGGAGAGCTCACGGACGAGATCCGCGCCATGGTCGCGAAGCAGGCACAGAAGCGCGTCGGGCTCACCTTCGTTCCAACCCGTACCGTCACCTGGGACCACCGTAAGCTCCACGGCTCCTACTGATGAAGGGACTCATCCTCTCCGGCGGCAAGGGCACGCGCCTGCGCCCGCTCACGCACACGAGCGCCAAGCAGCTCGTCCCGGTGGCCAACAAGCCCGTGCTCTTCTACGGAATAGAGGCCATGGCGGAGGCCGGCATCGAGGAGGTCGGCATCATCATCGCGCCCGAGACGGGCGGGGAGATACGCGAGGCGGCGGGCGACGGGTCGCGGTTCGGGGTGCGGATCGAGTACATCGAGCAGGACGCACCGCTCGGGCTGGCCCACGCGGTGCTCACCGCCGAGCCCTTCCTGGGCGACTCCCCGTTCGTCATGTACCTGGGCGACAACCTGCTCCGCAACGGGATCGTCGCGCTCGTGGACACGTTCCGGACCGAGCAGCCGGACGCGCTCATCCTGCTCACGCCGGTGCCCGACCCCGAGCACTACGGCGTGGCCGAGCTGGACGGCGACAACCGCGTCGCCCGGCTCGTCGAGAAGCCGAAGGAGCCGAAGACCGACCTCGCGCTCGTGGGCGTCTACATGTTCACCCCGTCGATCTTCGACGCCGCCCGCTCGATCGAGCCGAGCTGGCGCGACGAGCTCGAGATCACCGACGCCATCCAGACGCTCGTGGACCGCGGCCTGCGCGTCGACCCGCACGTCGTGCACGGCTGGTGGAAGGACACCGGCCAGGTGCAGGACATGCTGGAGGCCAACCGGCTGATCCTGGACGACCTCGACGAGCGGATCGACGGCGAGCTGGTGGAGTCGCGCGTCGAGGGCCGCGTGGTCATCGAGCAGGGCGCGCGCCTCGAGCGCACCACGGTGCGCGGGCCGGCCGTGATCGGAGCCGGCTCGCGGCTCGTGGACGCCTACATCGGCCCCTACACCGCGATCGGGGACAACGTGACGATCGAGAAGGCCGAGCTCGAGCACTCGATCGTGATGTCCGGCTCGCGCATCTCGAACGTGGACCACCGCATCGAGGCGAGCCTGATCGGCAAGGACGTGACGATCGCCCGCGGGCCGGCGCTGCCGAAGGCCTACCGCTTCGTGGTCGGCGACAGCGCCGACGTGCAGATCATCTAGCGGGCGGCGGCCAGCGCGCCGTCGAGGCCGTCGACCTTGGTGGCGTCCACGCCGGTCTCGTCGGCGGCCGCCGTCGAGCGCGCGCCGGCCACGTACACGCGGTAGTCGAGCGCGTCGAAGTAGCGGACGTTCGTGCGTGCCTCGTCGGCGTCGCGCGGGAGGCGGACGGCGGCGTCGACGTCGTCGAGCCGCGGGTCCACGAGCTCGGTTCCGTGGCTCGCGAGCGAGGAGTCGATGACGAGAGCGGTGGGCTGAGCGGCGTCCTGTCCGGTGGACGCCTCGGCTCCGAACACCGCTCCGGCCGCCACGGCTCCCGCCGTGAGCACCGCCGCAATATGTGTTCCGATTAGCGTCATACGTATGAGCGTACTACGTATGATGATAGACGTCAACAGTATGTTTCCCGATATCGAGCGCCCGACGAGCATCGACGTGGCCCGGTGTGCGGGCGTGTCCCAGTCCACGGTGTCGCTGGTCCTGTCGGGCAAGGCGCGCGGGCGGGTGTCCGAGGCGACCGCCGACCGCGTGCGCGAATGTGCCCGCGAGCTGGGCTACCGCCCCAACGTCGCGGCGCAGGCGCTCCGCCTCGGTGCGTCGCGCGCGGTGGCGCTGCTCGTGCCCGACATGACGAACCCGTTCTTCAGCCGCGTCCTGCGCGGTGCACAGCGGGCGGCGCAGCAGGCCGGCTACATCGTGATCCTGGTCGACACCCAGAACGACAGGCACTGGGAGTCGCAGTCGTTCGAGGCGCTCCGAGCGGGGCCGGTGGACGGCTACCTGCTGTTCGAGGTGTCGGCGCCGGAGGCGCTCGGCCCGGACGAGAACGTGGTGCTGATGGAGACTGAGGCGCCGCGCCGCCCGTCGGTCCGCTTCGACGGTGAGGCGGGCGCGGAGACCGCCTTCAAGCACTTCCTCGACCTCGACCACACTCGCATCGGCCACCTCGCGGCGGCGTTCCGGGCGCTCACGTTCGAGGATCGCGAGCGAGCGCGGCAGCGCGTCCTGTCCGAGGCCGGGCTCGACCCTGCCTCCCTGCCGCGGGTGCTCACGCCGATCGCGATCGAGGACGCCCGTGTGAACGGGCTCGAGCTCCTCGACGAGCGGCCCACCGCCGTCTTCTGCGACGACGACGTGATCGCCGCCGGCCTCTACCTCGCCGCGCGCGAACGCGGCGTGCGGATCCCGGAGGACCTGTCCGTCGTCGGCTTCGACGACATGGACTTCGCGCGGGTGCTGTCTCCCCCGCTGACCACCGTGGCGCTCGACGCCGAGCTGCTGGGCTCGAGGTCATTCGAGCTGCTCGAGCAGCGGATGTCCGGGAAGCGCACACGGAGGCGCGTGGTGCTCCCCGCCGAGCTCCTGGTGCGGGGCTCGACGGCTAGATATCGCGCCGCGAGGTGAAGATCACCGCGAGCGCCGTGAGCAGCGCGGTGTAGAGCGCCCACACCAGCGCCGCCACACCGAGCGGCAGCACGTTCGTGTCGCCGTTGTCGCCACCCGTCATGGCAACGCCGAGGCCGGTGAGGGTGAACTGCCACACGTTCTCGAGCAGTCCCGCGATCACCGGATCGACCACGAAGATCAGGACCAGCACGATCACCACACCGGCCACCTGGTTCCGCAGAAGCTGGCCGAACGCCGACCCGAGTGCCGCGGCGAGCGCGCCGTAGAGCACGCCGCCGAGGAGGATCTGGAGGGTGTCCCCGGTTGGAGGCATGACGGCGTCCTTCGCAGCCAGCCAGGGAAGGGCGATCGCGGCCACGCAGACGACCACCACCACGCCGATCGCCAGGCCTCCGAGGAAGCATGCGATCACGCCGCCGCCCACAGCACGGAGCCGGTTGGGCGTCACGAGCAGCGTCCAGGCGATCGTGCCGTGCCGGTACTCCCCCGCCCCCACCACGACCCCGAGGATCAGGGTCAGCAGTCCGTAGATGCCGGCGGTCGAGAGGAGATTCCGCACGTCCTGCTCGCTCGTGAGGTTGTCGTCGATCGCCAGCGTCAGGATCACGATCAGCGCCACCAGGCCGATTGCGGAGCCCGCGAGCGCCCAGAACGTGCGGGTGGTCCTGAACTTGAGGAGCTCGGCGAGCACCAGGTTGATCACCGGCCCGCCTCCGTCCCGCTCGTGAGCTCGAGGAACACGCTCTCGAGCGACTGGCGCGGCCGGTACAGCTCGAACACGGCCACGCCCGCCTCGAGCGCCGCCGTCCCCACGTCCTCGAGCGACGCGCCTCGCACGGCGAGCCACCCGCCCGCCGTCTCGCCGGGCTCCGCCGTGACCTCGTCCCGAGCCCCGAGAACGGCCATCAGCCGGTCCGGGTCGGCACTGCGAACCCACACCGGCGCCTCGGCGCCCGCCGTGAGCTCGTCGAGTGAGCCCTGTGCCACCAGCCGCCCGCGGCTGATCACCACGACCTCGTCCACCGTCTGGGCCATCTCCGCAAGCACGTGGCTCGAGACGAGCACGGTCCGGCCGGCGGCGGCCTGGGCGCGGAGGAAGTCGCGCAGCCACCTGATCCCCTGCGGATCCAGCCCGTTGGCCGGCTCGTCGAGCACGAGCGCGCGCGGGTCGCCGAGCAGCGCGCCGGCGAGGCTGAGCCGCTGCCGCATGCCGAGCGAGTACGCCTTCACGCGCTTGTTCCCGGCGCCCTCCAGCTCGACGAGCCGGAGCACCTCCTCGACGCGCGTGCTCGGCAGGCCCGCGGCGGTGGCCAGGACGCGCAGGTGGTTGCGCCCTGTGCGCCCGGGATGGAACTGCGGCCCCTCGAGCACCGCGCCCACGACCCTGATCGGATCGCTCAGCATCCGGTACGGCAGGAGGTCCACGACGGCGTCTCCCGACGTGGGCAGCGTGAGGCCGAGCAGCATCCGCAGGGTGGTCGTCTTGCCGGCGCCGTTGGGCCCGAGAAATCCGAGTACGCGGCCCGCCTCGGCCTTGAAGCTGAGACCGTCGACGGCCAGGTTCGCGCCGTACCGCTTGGTCAGGTCGCGGACCTCGAGCACTCCAGTCACCATACTTCGACCGCGTGACGCTTCATGTGGTGGGAGCAGGAGGCATGCTGGGCCAGGACGTGGTGCGCGCCGCGGGCGACCGCGGCGTGGGTCTCACGCGCGCCGAGCTCGACGTGACGGACGCGGCCGCCGTGGCCGACGCGCTCCGCGGGGCGACCGTCATCAACTGCGCGGGCTACACCGACGTGGACGGAGCCGAGGCGGATCCCGAGGCCGCTCACCTCGTGAACGAACGAGCCGCCCGCAACGTGGCCGAGGCAGCCGCGCGCGTGATCTACGTGTCCACCGACTACGTCTTCGACGGGACCAAGCCGACCGCGTACGTCGAGTCCGACCCGGTGAACCCGCTGTCCGCGTACGGGCGCTCCAAGCTCGCGGGCGAGCGGGCCACGCTCACGGCGAGCCCGCAGAGCGCGATCGTGCGGACGTCGTGGCTGTTCGGCGCGGGCGGCCCCAACTTCGTGGAGACGATGCTCCGCCGGGGCGAGGACGGCGCGCGGCTGAGCGTGGTGGACGACCAGGTGGGCTGTCCCACGTTCACCGGTCACCTCGGGGAGGCGCTCGTGAGCCTCGCGGACGGTCACGAGCACGGCTTCCTGCACGTGGCCGGGACCGGCGCCTGCTCGTGGTACGAGTTCGCGCGGGCGATCTTCGACCGGGCGGGGGTCGAGGTCGACCTCCAGCCCTGCAGCACCGCCGAGTTCCCCCGCCCCGCACGGCGGCCGGCCAACTCCGCGCTCGCGAGCGAGCGCGGCGCGCCCGAGCTGCCCGCCTGGCAGGAGGGCCTCGACGCCTACCTGGGGGTGCGGGCGTGAGGCTCCTCGTGACCGGCGGCGCCGGGTTCATCGGCTCGACGTACGTGCGTCTTCACGGGAGCGACCACGACATCGTGGTGCTCGACAAGCTCACCTATGCGGGCCGTCGCGAGAACCTGCCCCCCGGCGCGGAGCTCGTGGTGGGCGGGATCGAGGACCGCGAGCTCGTGATGCAGGTGGCCGACGGCGTGGACGCGGTCGTGAACTTCGCGGCCGAGTCGCACGTGGACCGCTCGATCGCCGACCAGGACGTGTTCGCGCGGACGCACGTGATCGGCACAGGCGTGCTGCTCGACGCGGCGCGCGAGCTCGGGGTGCCGCGCTACCTGCAGGTGTCGACAGACGAGGTGTACGGCTCGATCCAGGACGGCTCGTTCACCGAGACGTCCCCCCTCGACCCGTCCTCTCCCTATTCCGCGACCAAGGCGGCGGGCGACCTGCTCGTGTCGGCGCACCACCACACCTACGGCATCGAGGCGGTGATCTGCCGCGGCTCCAACAACTACGGCCCGCGGCAGTACCCCGAGAAGCTGATTCCGCTGTCGATCCTGAACGCGGTGCACGGCGACGCCCTGCCGGTCTACGGCGACGGGCGCCAGGTGCGCAACTGGCTGTACGTCGAGGACTTCTGCCGCGGCATCCACGCCGTCCTCGAAGGCGGTCGCCCGGGCGAGGCCTACAACGTGGGCGGCCCGGACGAGTGCGAGAACATCGACGTCGTGCGCAGCATCCTCGAGCTGACCGGCCGGGACGAGTCGCTCATCGAGCACGTGACCGACCGCCCGGGCCACGACCGGCGCTATTCGCTCAGCTCGGACAAGCTCCGCTCGGAGCTCGGCTGGGAGGCGCAGGTGCGCTTCGAGGACGGCCTCGCGCGGACGGTCGACTGGTACCGCGAGAACGAGGAGTGGTGGGAGCCGATCCGCTCCGGCGAGTACCGCGAGTACTACGAGAAGCACTACGGGCGCGCGCTCGGCTGATCGGCGGGGCGTCGGTTTTCCGCCAGCGGGATGGCGGATAACGACCTGGAACGGCGCTGCGCGCATGACGATCATCACCTCCACGCAAATCAGGAGGCACCTATGCACACGCCCACGCAGACATATCCCCCGGTCAGGCAGCTCCGTCCCTTCGACCCGGTCGAGCCCTGGCTCCGCGCCGAGGCGCGCGCACACGCGGCTCGAGGACGATCCGCGAAGCCGCGCCGCCACCGGCAGGCCACGCTCGCCCGGGTCGCCGGAAGGTGGCTCCGCCCCGCATAGCCGTCACTAGTCTCGAACGGGTGTTCCGTGACGACACCCCCGCGCTGCAGCTCCGCGGCCTGACCAAGCGCTACGACGACGGCACGCTGGCGCTCGAGGACTTCGACCTCGAGATCCCCGCGGGCGCGTTCTTCGGGCTGCTCGGCCCGAACGGGGCGGGCAAGACGACGCTGATCAGCGCGGTCTGCAACCTGCTGCGGGTCACCGACGGCGAGGTGCTCGTGTTCGGCGAGCGGCATGACACGCAGAGGGCACGCGCGTGGGTCGGGCTCGCCGAGCAGGACATCAACCTCGACCGCTTCCTGACCGTGCGCGAGACGCTGGAGTACCACGGCGGCTACTTCGGGATGGACAAGGACGAGATCGAGGGGCGCGCGGAGGAGATGATCCGGGCGTTCGGGCTGACCTCGAAGCGCGACGTGCGCGCACCGAAGCTCTCCGGTGGCCAGCGCCGCCGCCTTCTGCTCGCTCGTGCGCTCATGCACCGGCCGCGCCTCGTGATCCTCGACGAGCCGACCGCGGGCGTGGACTTCGAGCTGCGCCAGGAGCTGTGGGCGTACATCCGCCGGCTGCACTCCGAGGGCACCACGATCCTGCTCACCACCCACTACCTCGACGAGGCCGAGCTGCTCTGCGAGGAGATCGCGCTGATCCGGGGCGGCCACCTGATCGCGCGCGACTCCGCCGACGGGCTGCGCGAGCACTTCGGCGTGGAGCGGCTCGAGGACGTCTACGTGAAGGCGATGGCCTCGTGACCGGCCTGGTCTGGCTCTGCAAGCGCGAGACGCTGCGGGTGTCGAAGCTGTGGACGCAGACGGTGCTCGCGCCGGTCGTCTCCTCGATGCTCTTCATCCTGGTGTTCGGGCTGTCCCTCGGCGGCCGGATCAAGCAGGTGGGCGACGTTGACTACGAGGTCTTCATCGTGCCCGGGCTGATCACGATGGGGATGGTCCAGGCCGCGTTCGCCAACAACGCTTCGACGATCTTCCAGGCGCGCTTCGACCGCTACATCAACGACGTGCTGTCGGCCCCGATGAGGTCCTGGCACATGACCTTCGGCTACACCATCGGCGGGATCGTGCGAGCGCTCGCGATCGGCGTGTCGCTGCTCGTGCTCGCGGTGGTGATCGTGGACGTCCCGATCGTCCACCCCTTCGAGCTTGCGCTGGCGATCTCGCTCGGGCTGGTGCTGTTCGCGTCGCTCGGCCTCGTGGTCGGGATCTACGCCGAGACCTGGGACCACACCAGCTTCATCCAGAACATCGTGATCCTGCCGCTGACGTTCGTGGGCGGCGTCTTCTACTCGATCGACATCCTGCCGTCGCCGTGGCACGAGCTGTCGCACGTCAATCCCGTCTTCTACCTGGTGAACTCCGTGCGGTACGGGTTCCTGGGCGAGAGCGACGTTCAGGTGTGGCTGTCGCTCGGCGTCACGGCGGCGCTCGCGATCCCGGCCTACGCGTGGGCTCAGCACCTCTTCACAACCGGCAAGCGCTTGAAGAGCTAGAGCGGCGGGTCACGCGCTGCCGCCGCTGCCCGCGCCTCGTGGAGTGGCGCGAGCGGGTGGCGCGCGAGAAGCGCGCGGCGTTCGCCGGCGAGGAGTACTGGGGCCGCCCGGTGCCGGGCTTCGGCGATCCCGAGGCGCGCGTGTTCGTGCTGGGCCTCGCCCCGGCGGCGCACGGTGGCAACCGCACCGGACGGGTGTTCACAGGCGACCGCTCGGGCGACTGGCTGTTCGGCTCGATGCACCGGACCGGCTTCGCGAACCAGCCCGAATCCGTGAGCGCGGACGACGGCCTGGAGCTGCGCGACGCCTTCGTGGCAGCGGCGGTGCGCTGCGCGCCGCCGGCGAACAGGCCGCTGCCCGAGGAGCGCGACAACTGCCTGCCCTATGCGGCCGAGGAGCTCGAGCTGATCCGCCCGGCCGTGGTCGTCTGCCTGGGGAAGTTCGCCTGGGACGCGGCCTGCCTGCTGCATTCCGTGCGCCCGCGGCCGCGCTTCGGCCACCTCGCCGAGTTCCAGGTCCCGGACGGGCCGGTCCTGCTCGGGTCGTTCCACCCCAGCCAGCAGAACACCTTCACCGGCAAGCTCACCGAGCCGATGCTGGACGCGGTGTTCGAGCAGGCGGCTCATATCGCCGCGCGCGGTGTTATGGTGCCCCGCTGCAAGAACCCATAGCCGAGTTCCCGGGCGCCCAGACGGCCGGGGAACGGGGGACCCATAGGCAGTACGGGGCGAGTCGTGAGCCTCTTTTCGCGTAGCGCCGCTCTTCTGGCGCGAGCCCGTCAGCTAACCCCGTAGGCGCTTAGAAGAGAGGAAGTGCATGCCCCGCAAGCTGCCGGCGCTCGCCGTCGCCGCGCTCAGCCTGATCGTCACCGCCGAGGCATCGGCGGCCGGCTACGCGACCCGCACCCTGCGGGTCGGCTCGAGCGGCTCCGACGTCCGCGCCTTCCAGCGCTATCTCGACAGGGCGGGGTTCGACACCAGCGCGGACGGCGCCTTCGGCCCGGCGACGAGGCGGAGCGTCATGGCGTTCGAGCGGGCCGAGGAGCACCGCGTCAACGGCGTCGCGTCCCGCGGCGAGCAGCGCCTGGCCCGCGCCAAGGCCTCGGCCGCGGACGGCGGCGAGAGCGGCGGCGAGCCGGCGCAGCCGGCGCCCGAGAAGGGCTACGTGGACTCGAACGGCCTCGCCGTGGCACCGTCGTCGGCGCCGGAGGAGGTCAGGGAGATCATCGACGCCGGCAACCGGATCGCCACGAAGCCGTACAAGTACGGCGGCGGCCACGCCCGCTGGAACGACACCGGCTACGACTGCTCCGGCTCGGTCAGCTATGTGCTGCACGCGGCGGGTCTCCTGAGCCGGGCGCTCGACTCCACCGGCTTCATGAGCTACGGCGACCGCGGGCGCGGCACCTGGATCACCATCCGCAGCAACCCGAGCCACGCGTACATGATCGTCGCCGGCCTCCGCTTCGACACGAGCGCGCGGTCACGAACCGGATCGCGCTGGACCGAGCAGATGCGCTCGGCAAGCGGCTACCGCGGACGTCACCCAGAGGGATTCTGAGGAGGGAGGACTCATGGCACTCGCAGTACTCGTTCTGCTCCTGCTCTCGGCCTTCACCGGCCTGCTCGTCGGCCGCCCCCGCGCGGTCGTCCCGGCCGCGGCGGCCGTGATCCCCTGCGGCGTGATCGGCGGGCCGGTCACGGCCGGCCTCGCGCTGCTCGCCACGGCGGGCCTGACGGCCGGCGTGCGCCTGAACCGCGTAGTGGCTGACAGCTAGGGCTGGCGCGGCGGCCGCGCCGCTGTTACGTTCGAACCCTGGCCTTTCGGCGCGGAACGGTCCTGGTCGCCACCGCCGCCTTCGTGACGGCATGTGTGTTTGCGCCCGCACCGTCCGCCGCGCCGGATTGCACCACCACCTTCGCCGGTGGTGACATCGTGGACCCCGACGGCTGGGACGTGGCCGGCAACTGGGACCACGGCGTCCCTGGCAGCATGGACGTCGCCTGCATCCCGGACGGCCTCACGGCGGTGCACGGCGTCGGGACCCACTCGGTCGGCTCCGTGCAGGGCGCGGGAGGGATTCAGCTGACGGGCGGAACGCTCTCGGTCGCAGGCACGACCGACGAGTCCGAGATCGCCTCGTTCGACCAGGAGGGCGGCACGCTCTCCGGGGCGGGAACGGTCCGCGCGACCGGCTCGTTCGCCTGGTCGGGTGGCACTATGACCGGCACGGGCACCACGGCCATCGGCGCGGGTGTCACGCTCACGCCGGCGGACAACATGACGCTGGCAAACGGCCGCACGCTCGAGGTCGCGGGGACTCTCGACCTCACGGCCGACCGGTCGATCGCCCACTTCGGCACCTACCCGCGCGTCCACGTCGTCGCGAACGGGCTGGTCAAGAAGACCGGCGGCACCGGTACCTCGACCCTGGACGCGGACGTGGACAACGACGGGAAGGTCAGGTCGCAGAGCGGCACCGTGGACCTCCCCCATGGGAGCGGAGCGGGATCATCCAGCGGCACCTTCGGCGCCGCGGGGGCGGCGGGCACGGTCGAGTTCACGGGTGAGACGCATGTCGTGGCGGACGGCGCGAAGCTGCTCGGCGGCGCGGCGATCGCGGGCGGCACCGTGAACGTGGCGGGCGGCGCCACGGCGGCCGCAAATGGGCTCGTGTTCTCGAGCGGCACGATCGGAGGGACCGGCCAGCTCGACGTCACGGGCGGAATGACCTGGACGGGCGGCACCATGTCCGACGCCGGCGTGACGCGAGTGGCGCCGGCGGCCACGCTGACCTATACACACCTCGACGCGACGCTCGCGGAGGGCCGCAAGCTTCGGAACGAGGGCACGTTCGACGTCCGGATCGACAAGACGATCGGACACGCCGGTGCCGAGCCGCTGATCGAGAACGTCGGCACGATCGTGAAGAGCGCCGGCGCAGGCACCGCGGTGCTGGACGTCCCGGTCCGGAACGACGGCACGGTGCGCTCGACGAGCGGGGTGCTCCAGCTCGCGCGGGGCGGCGGCGCAACCGCGGCCGCGGGCACGTTCGGGGGCGCTACCGACCTCCCCGGCAGCGCGACGCTCACCGGGGGCACGTTCGGCCTCGCCGACGGAGCGAAGCTGCTCGACGGCGTGACCGTCGCGGGCGCGACGGTCAACGTCGCGAACGCCGCCACCGCCACCGCGGGCGGTCAGAACATGTTCAGCTCGGGGACGATCGGCGGCACGGGCCGGCTCGACGTGGCGGGCACTCTCACCTGGGCGGGCGGCACGATGACCGGGGCCGGCGTGACCGCGGTCGCGGCGACAGGAACGCTGACGCAGACTGGCAACTCCACGCTGGCCGACGGCCGGGGGCTCGAGGTGACCGGGCTCTACTCCATCCCGGCGGACGTGACGGTGGCCGCCTCCGGCGCGACGCCGGTGGTGCACGTGCTCGCCGACGGCACGCTTCGCCGTGATACGAGCAGCGGACCGGCGCAGATCGGCGCGCCCGTGACGAACGACGGGCGGCTCGAGGTGGCGCACGGGCTCCTGAACCTGGCCGACCTCACGCTCGGGGCCACCTCGACGTTCGCGGTGGGCGTCGCGGGCAACGATCCCGGCACCGGCTACGGCCGCCTGGAGGTCGCCCAGACCGGAGCGCTCGCGCTTCACGGATCGCTCGACGTCGACGTCGATCCCGCCGTCACGCCTGCCGAGGGCGACGCGCTCGCGATCCTCTCCGCGCCGAAGGTCACCGGCTGCTTCAGCCCCATCACCGGCACCGGCGACCAGGCCGCGCCGCATTACGAGGTGCTGCACGCGAGCACGGGCGTGACGCTGCGCGGCCGGGCCGCGGGCGGGCCCGCCACCGGTCCCTGCACGAACTTCCCCGCTGAGCCCGAGCCCACCCCGCCCGGCGGGAACGAGCCGCCGCCGAACATGACCCCCGCGCCCCTGGTGTTCGGAATCTCCGCTCGCAGGACCCTGAGGATCGACAGGCGGCACCGTATCCGGGTCCAGCTCACCTGCCCGAGTCCTTCCGGCAGCTGCATCGGATCGCTCGAGATCAGCGCACGCCTCGAGCCGCGCGCGGCGCGCGCACGCAAGGTCGTGCTGGGTCGCAAGCGCTTCACCCTCGGTGCCGGCAGGACCGCGCGCGTCCGGGTGAAGCTGACGAAGGCAGGCCTGAGGGCGCTGAAGGGGCGGCGGCGGCTGAAGGTCACGGTGCGTGCGACGGGCACGGCCAACGGCGTGCCCATGAAGCCGCTGAAGGTGACGCGCACGCTCCGCGTGCGCTGAGACCTCGCGCGGTCACGCCTACTTCCGGCTGTTCAGCTCGCGCTCGATCTTCCGCTGGAGCTCGCGGGCCTTCTTCTTCGTGTCCGCGCTGCCGCTCTTCGCGGCGTCCTCGGCGTCGTTCAGCGCTTTCTCCAGGTCCTTCTTCGATACGTCGTTCAGGTTGCCCTTGACCTCGTCGGCGGCGTCCTGAACCTTGTTCTTCGCCTTGTCCACGTCGCTCTGGCCGCAGGCGGCGACGGGCATGCATAGCGCCGCGACTACGGCGAGGACGGAGAGTCTGCGTGGCATCGGCACGGGATCCACTTACCCGCTGCCGAAGGAACCCACGCGGTACGCTCGGGGGTCGCATGAAGACGGACCCGCTCGCCACGTTCAACCCACGGGTACGTGACTGGTTCACGCGCTCGTTCGAGCGTCCCACGGC
>DASUYU010000330.1:0-5434 GCA_036377235.1 Thermoleophilaceae bacterium | reverse complement strand
CTCAAGTTCGCGGCGAAGTACCGCGAGTTCGGCGGCTCGTTCATCTATCCGATGGGCGAGGACCGCGTCTCGATGGGCCTGGTGGTCGGGCTCGACTACCGCGACGCGCGCTTCTCCGTCCACGATGCCTTCCAGGAGCTGAAGACGCACCCGATGGTGGCGGGGATCATCGAGGGCGGCAAGCGGGTCGGCTGGGGCGCGAAGACGATCCCCTCGGGCGGCTATTGGGCGCAGCCCCGGCAGCTGTGGGCGCCGGGCCTCGCGCTGGTGGGCGACGGCGCCGGGATGGTGAACGTGCCGACTCTGAAGGGCGTCCACTACGCGATGCACGCCGGGATGTTCGCGGCGGAGGCGATCGTCGAGCGGTTGAAGAGCAGCAGCGGTGAGGGGGTCGCCGACCTCTCCAACTACCAGTCGAAGGTCGAGGCCTCCGACATCGAGAAGGACCGCTACAAGACGCGCAACGCGCGTCAGCCGTTCGCGAAGGGCTTCTTCGTGGGCGGCGCGCTCGCGAGCATGATGACCATCTCCGGCGGGCGCCTGCCCGGCGGCCACTGGTCAACGCACGACGACGCGACGGTGCCGCTCTTCATCGGTCCGGAGCGCGAGTACCCGAAGCCCGACGGCAAGGTCACCTTCGACAAGCTCTCGTCCGTCTTCGCCACCGGCAACGCCACGCGCGACGACGCGCCGAACCACATCCGCATCCAGGACAGGGTGCCGCTCGAGGTCGCCCTCATGTGGCAGAACATGTGCCCCGCGCAGGTGTACGAGGTGCCCGACGAGGAGCTCGAGGCCGCAAGGGCCGACGGCAACGGCAAGCTGGACGGCAAGCGTGAGGTGGAGCTGAACATCACGCCGTCGAACTGCGTGCAGTGCGGCGCGATCACCGCGAAGGGCGGCCGGCTGACGCCGCCCGAGGGCGGCGACGGGCCGAACTACCAAGTTACGTAGGTGTCGGTCCCGTCGCACGACGGGCATTGACGGGTGGGTGCTTGCCGGATTGACCACCTATACGGTGGTTAGGACGGCAAGCCCCCTTCGGAACCCCACCTTCCTCGCTGCCCGTCGTTCGTCTGTACCTTCCTGCGCCATCCGTTACCCCGGCCAGCATCCGCGTCGCGCCACGGTCGTCGGCGCCGGGTCGTT
This sequence comes from Thermoleophilaceae bacterium, assembly GCA_036377235.1. GTDB lineage: Bacteria > Actinomycetota > Thermoleophilia > Solirubrobacterales > Thermoleophilaceae > JACVRW01. Next base: position 4,285 of record DASUYU010000330.1, on the reverse strand, counting down.
CGGCACGGCCGTCGCCGTGCTGCTCGAGCGAGCCGGCATCCGGACCACGCTCCTCTGCCGCACGCGCGAGCAGGCCGAGGAGCTGTCGCGGGTCCGCGAGAACAAGCGGTACCTCGACGGGGTGGAGCTGCCGCGGGACCTCAGGGTGGCCTTCTTCGGCGCCGAGAAGGAGCACCTCGACCGCGCCGACCTGATTCTCCTCGCCGTCCCCTCGAAGGGCATCGGCGACGCGATCGCGGAGCTTCGCCGGCTCGGCGTGTCGGACCGGGCGGGCATCGTCTCGCTCGCCAAGGGGCTGGTCCCGCCCGACGGCGCCACGCCCACGGCGCTCCTCGATGCCGCCTTCGGTCCCGAACGGGTCGCCTGCGTGGGAGGCCCGGCGCACGCGCGTGAGATGGTGGAGTCGGGGGCCGGGCTGGTGTGCGCGTCGCGCTCGGAGTCGCTCGCTCACCGCGTGGCCGAGGCGTTCCAGCGGGCCGGGGTGGTGTGCGAGGTGTCCGACGACCCGGTCGGCGTCGAGCTGGCCGGCGTCGCGAAGAACGCGGCCGCCGTGGCCGTCGGCGCCACCCAGGCGCAGGGCCTCAACGCGGCCGGCATGGCGGCCGCCGACATCTTCCTCGAGGTGCTGTCGCTGTCCTCGTCGAGCGGCGGGAAGGCGCGCACGTTCGTGGGCCGCGCCGGGACGGGCGACCTCGTAGCGACCGCCCTCGCTCCGACCTCGCGCAACCGCAGCGCGGGTGAGCTGCTGGCGGCCGGCGTGCCCGCCGCCGACATCCCGGATCGGGTGGGCCAGGCGGTCGAGGCGCTCGAGACGGTGCCCATCCTTGCGCACGCGATCGAGCGCGCCGGGGTGGACGCGCCGGTCACCTCGGCGCTCGCGCGGCTGATCGAGGGAACGCTTCCGGTGGACGACTGGGTTGCGCTCGTGAGGGCGAAGCAGCCCGCCCCGGCGCGGTTCGGCAGGCCGAGCACCTGGTGGTCGCGCGTGCGCGCCTGGTTCGCGAGGAACTTCGGCGGACGGTGACTAGACTCGTAAGAGCAATGAAGGCAGACATTCATCCTGAGTACGTCCCCTCGCACGTCCGCTGCACCTGCGGCAACGAGTTCTGGACCCGCTCCACGAAGCCGGAGCTGCATGTCGAGATCTGCTCGAACTGCCATCCCTTCTACACGGGCCGCCAGAAGCTCGTGGACACCGGCGGGCGCGTCGAGCGCTTCCGCCGCCGCGCCGCGCGTTCGCGTCAGGGTTAAGTCGCGCAAGCGGCGGGCCGTGCCCGCTGCGCCGCGATGCTTTTCCCCCGCAACTTCAGCGTTTCGCAGGCGTTCACACCACGCATGCGCCGTGCGCTGACCATCACCGCTGCACTCGCCGCCGCCGCTCCCGCGGCGGCGGCCCCTGCCGCGCCCCAGCCGGCGAGCGTCAAGCTCGTCGAATGCTCCGTGGAGCAGCATCAGGCCGCGTTCTACGGCCGGATGCAGCAGGTGCCCGGCACGAGCCGCATGGCGATGCGCTTCACCCTGCTCGAGAAGACCGGCGACGACGCGGCGGTTCCCGTGACGGGCCCCGGCCTGCGGCGCTGGCACCGGTCGAAGCCGGGCGTCAGGGCGTTCGGCTACCGCCAGGGCTTCCGGAGCCTGCCCGAGAACGCCAGCCACCGCGTGAGCGTCGACTTCCGCTGGTACGGGAGCGACGGCAGCGTCATCGCCCGCGCGAGACGGCGCTCGGCCCGCTGCCGGCAGTTCGTCCAGCTGCCCAATCTCGTCACCCGCCTGACCGGTGTCGCGCCGACGATGGTCGACGGGGTGGTTCGCTACCAGGCCCTCGTCACGAACGCCGGCAGGGCCCGCGCCACGAACGTGCCGGTCCGCCTGACCGTCGACGGAAAGGTCGTCGACACGGTCACGATCGCCTCGCTCGGCCGCGCCGAGCAGCGCTCGCTGACCATCCGCGGGCCGGAGTGCCACCGGCTCGTGCGGCTCGAGGCTGATCCTGAGAAGTCCATCGCGGAGAGCTCGGACGCGGACAACTCGAGCGAGCTCACCTGTGCCGCGCTCAGGAACATCGGCTGACCGCCGATACGATGGACAGAGTGAAACCTCGGGAGGCCAAGAAGGACGCACCCGTCGGCGGCCAGGCAGTTCTCGAGGGCGTGATGATGCGAGGCATCTCCACGTGGGCGGTGGCGGTGCGAAAGCCGTCCGCGGAGCAGCTCCTGGCCGGCGGCGCCGACTCGAAGGAGGGCGCCAAGGGCGAGATCGAGGTGACCTCCGAGCCGCTCGTCTCGTGGACGAAGCGCCACCGTGTTCTGCGGCTCCCGATCGTGCGCGGCGTCGTGGCGCTCGCCGAGTCGCTCAAGATCGGCTTCCGCGCACTCGGCCTCTCGGCCAACGCCCAGATGCCGCCCGACGAGGCGGGCGCTCAGCAGGACATCGGCGGCGGCGCCTGGTTCGGCACGATCGCCTTCGCGCTCCTGTTCGCGGTCGGGCTCTTCTTCCTCCTCCCGGCCGGGCTGACGAACCTGTTCTCCGACGACATTCCGAACGGCTTTGTGTTCGTGCTGATCGAGAAGCTGATCCGGATCACCATCTTTCTCGCCTACCTCTGGCTGATCTCGCGCATGCCGGACCTCCAGCGTGTCTTCCAGTACCACGGCGCCGAGCACAAGACGATCTCGTGCTATGAGGCGGCCGAGGAGCTCACCCCCGAGAACGCGCAGCGCTACTCGCGCTTCCACCCACGCTGCGGTACGAGCTTCCTGCTGCTCGTGATGATCGTTGCCATCGTGGTGTTCGCGCCGCTCGGAAAGCTCGACTGGCACTGGCTGTTCATCTCGCGCATCGTCGGCATCCCGATCGTCGCCGGGCTGGCCTTCGAGCTCATCAAGTGGTTCGGCAAGAACCGCACCAAGCGCTGGGCCCGCGCGCTGATGTGGCCCGGCATCCAGCTCCAGCGGCTCACCACGCGGGAGCCCGACCTGTCCCAGCTCGCCGTGGCCATTGCTGCGCTCCAGTCCGTGCTGGCCGTGGAGAACCCGCGTGCCGCCTCGGAGGAGGATCTGGTCGGCATGGAAGTCGTGGCCTAGGTTTAGCCAGGCCGCTCCTACGAAATGCTCATCTAATGGGCGCCGTGCTCCTCACCGGCGCCACGGGATTCGTGGGACGAGAGGTGCTGTCGCGTTTTCTTGCGCGCGGCGACACGGATGTCTACGCGCTCGTGCGCGCCGACGACGACACAGATGCTGCCGGGCGGCTGCCCGGCCATGAGCGCCTGACCGCGGTGGCGGGCGACATCGAGCGGAGCGGCCTCGGCCTGTCCGAGGACACGGCCGGGCGCCTGCACAGCGAGGTCTCGACCGTCGTGCACTGCGCCGCGTCGGTGTCGTTCGAGCTCCCGCTCGAGGAGTCGCGGCGCGTCAACGTCGACGGCACCCGCCGCATGGCCGAGTTCGCGCGCGGCTGCCCGGCGCTCGAGCGGTTCACCTACGTCTCCACCGCCTACGTGGCCGGCGAGCCCGGCGGGCTGTTCCGCGAGGACCAGCTCGCCGTGGGCCAGAGCTTCCGCAACCCGTACGAGCGGTCGAAGTTCGAGGCCGAGGTGGCGCTGCGCGAGGAGGCGGGCGACCTGCCGCTCCAGATCCTGCGGCCGAGCATCGTGGTTGGCGACAGCACCACCGGCCGCACCACGTCCTTCAACGTCCTGTACGGGCCGCTCAGGGCGTTCGCCCGCGGCGCGATGCGCGCGATCCCCGCGCGCCGCGACTCGCCGGTCGACATCGTCCCGGTGGACTACGTGGCGGACCGGGTGCACGAGCTCGCCACGAACGGGCCGGATGGGACGTTCCACCTGGTGGCCGGGCGCAACGCCACGACGGTGGGCCGGTTGCTCGAGCTGTCGTCGAACGCGCTGGAGCGCCCGGAGCCGGTCATCCTGCCCCCACGTCTCTACAGGCGCTGGCTCCATCCGCTCCTGCGCCGGCGCAACCCGCGCCTCCGGAAGATGGAGGTGTACTTCCCCTACTTCTCGATGCGCGTGCGCTTCGACGACCGCCGGCTCGGGCCGGGGCCGAGGGTCGAGCGCTACTTCCACCGGCTGGTCCGCTACGCCGAGCGGGCCCGCTGGGGCCGGGGCCAGCGATAGCGCGGCCCTGGGCCTAGCCTAGGCTTAGCCGTGTGATCGAGAAGCTCGTCGAGCAGATCGAGGGCCGCTTCGCCGAGCTGTCTGGGCAGATGTCGGACCCGGAGGTGATCTCGGACCAGCGGCGCTACGCCGAGGTGGGCCGCGCGT
>DASUYU010000329.1:0-12648 GCA_036377235.1 Thermoleophilaceae bacterium | reverse complement strand
GCGTCTCCGCCGCCGCCAGCTTCCGGATCCCGTCGAACAGGGTGCGCGGGGCGGGCACGAAGCGGCACGCCAGATAGTGGTCGAGCGCGACCCGGTCCACGGACGCCACCACAAGCCCCGCGTCGATGAGCGCGCCGATCTCGGAGGCCATCGCCACGCGGCGGCCGTCGGTCCACCAGTAGAGCGGCTTGACGCCGAACGCGTCCCGGGCCGCGACTAGCCGCTGCTCGCGCTCGTCCCAGATGACGAACGCGAAGATCCCGTTGAGCCGGCGCACGAAGTCCGGGCCGTGCTCCTCGTAGGCGTGCACCACGACCTCGCTGTCCGAGTTCGTGGCCCACCGGTGTCCGCGCTGCTCGAGCTCCGCGCGCAGCGCCCGGTGGTTGTAGATCTCGCCGTTGACGATCGCGGTGACCTGGCCGTCCTCGGAGTCGAGCGGCTGGTCGCCGCCGGCGACGTCGATGATGGCCAGCCGGGTGTGGGCGAGGGCGACGGGCCCGATGCGCCGGAGCGCCTCGCCATCCGGACCGCGATGACGGAGTGCCTCGACCATCCGCTCCGCCGCGTGTTGGCCCGACGTGCCGGCCGGATCGAGGATTGCGCCGATCCCGCACATGCCGCGCTGATGATGTCAGGGCCGCCCGTCGCGACCTTGTCACGCACGCGTCTTTTGCGGTGCGCCCCGCCTCCGCAGCATGGCCGCAACCGACAAGGGGGAACCATGCACCGCTTCTTCGGACGCATCCACGCAGGACTGCTGAACGCCCGCGGTCAGGGCACGGTCGAGTACGTCGCGCTGATCCTGCTCGTCGCGCTGGTCATGGCCGGCGTGGTCGCCGCGATGAAGGGCTTCAAGACCGACGAGGGCAAGGAGCTCGGCGACGTGATCATCGGCAAGATCAAGGAGGCCGTCCGCAAGGTGCAGTTCTGATCTGAAATCCTCCGCGCATGGCTGGCAGGCGCGAGGACGCAACCCTGATAGTCGAGCTGGCGAAGTGGGGGTCGATGATCGGCCTGCCCGAGGCGAGCCGGACGATCTTCTCCGACGACTTCGATCGCGAGTCGGCCGATGCGCTCGATCCCCACGTCCAGACTGTGCTCGTGTTCCACGAGACGGTCGGCACGCTGGTGAAGAACGACCTGCTCGACCGCAACCTCGTCCTGGACTGGCTCTGGGTATCGGGAGCGTGGGACCGCGTGGGCCAGGCCGCCCTGGAGGCCCGCGCCCAGGCCGGCGTGCCCCAGCTGTGGGAGAACTTCGAGGCGCTGGCGCAGAGCCAGGGCTAGCCGCCGGGGCGGCCGAGCGGCCGCGCGTTCCGGCGCGCCTGCGACCATACGACGCCGTGGCGGGATCCGATCGAGAGCTTCCTGTCGCCGTCTTCGACTCGGGGGTCGGCGGCCTTACGGTGCTGCACGAGTGTCTCGTGTCGCTCCCGCACGAGGACTTTCTCTACCTCGGCGACACCGCTCGCTTCCCCTACGGCGACCGCTCGGCGGAGGAGCTGCTCGGGTTCTCGCGCGAGCTCGCCGCCATCCTGCTCGCGCGCGGCGCGAAGCTGCTCGTGGTGGCATGCAACTCGGCCACCGCCGCGGCGCTTCCAGCCCTGCGCAGGGAGCTCGAGGGGCGGGTGCCGGTGGTGAGCGTCGTCACGCCTGAGTCGCGGCTCGCCGCCGCGGCCACGGTGAACGGACGAGTTGGGCTGATCGCCACTCCGGCGACGGTCGGGAGCGGCGCCTACGCCCGCGCGCTCGCGGAGGCGGCTCCGGACGCCGAGCTCCACGCCGTGGCGTCGGCCGAGCTGGCGCCGTTGATCCAGGAGGGCGGCGAGGTGGATCACCGGGTGGTGGCCTGCGTGGACGGCCTGTGCCGGCCGCTCCGGGAGGCTCGCGTGGACACGGTGATCCTCGGCTGCACGCACTACCCGCTCGTGAGGCCGGTGCTCCAGCGCGCCCTCGGCCGCGGGGTGTCGATCATCACGTCCGGCGAGGCGATCGCGGACGAGGTCCACGCGAAGCTGCTCGAGGCCGATCTCGCTCAGGACGAGGCCAGGCGCGGCCGGTACGAGTTCATGGCGACGGGCGATCCCGAGGAGTTCCGGCGGCTGGGCACCCGCTTCCTCCAGCTCCCGATCGGCCATGTGCAGGCCGCCGACCGGGTGAGGCGCGCGGCATGAGCGACGCTCCGCGCAACGACGGCCGCGCGTCCGACGAGCTCAGGCCGATCGCCATCACCCCGGGCTTCATGCGCACGGCCACCGGCTCCGCGCTGATAGAGGCGGGCGGCACGCGGGTGATCTGCACCGCGAGCGTCGACGAGGACGTGCCGCGCTGGATGGTGGGCCAGGGCAGGGGGTGGGTCACGGCCGAGTACTCGATGCTGCCGGCCTCGACCGGCGAGCGGAAGAAGCGCGACGTGTCCAAGGGCCGCCCCGACGGCCGCACCGTCGAGATCCAGCGGCTCATCGGCCGCTCGCTCCGCGGCGTGGTGGACTTCAAGGCGCTCGGCGAGCGCACGGTCTGGATCGACTGCGACGTGCTCGAGGCCGACGGCGGCACGCGCTGCGCCGCGATCACGGGCGGGTACGTGGCGCTCGAGGTGGCCCTGCGCCGCGTGATGGCCGCGGGCAAGCTCGAGGCGCTGCCGCTGAACGGCTCGGTGGCCGCCGTCTCGACCGGCATCGTGGACGGCCGCGCGCTGCTCGACCTGGACTACTCCGAGGACTCCACGGCCGAGGTCGACGCGAACGTGGTGATGACCGGCGACGGCGGCCTCGTTGAGGTGCAGGCGACCGCGGAGCGAACGCCGCTCTCGCGCGCGTCGCTCGACGAGCTGCTCGCCCTCGCCGCCGACGGGATCGCGGCGCTCCGCACCGCCCAGGAAGAGGCGGTGGCGGCGGCAGCGGCCGGCTGAGCCGTGCGGCTGGTCCTCTCCTCACGGAACGAGCACAAGCTGCGGGAGCTGTCGGAGCTGATGCGCCCCTACGAGCTCGACCCGCTTCCCGAGGACGTGCGGCTGCCGCCCGAGACCGGCACGACATTCGCCGACAACGCGCTCGGGAAGGCGCGGGCCGCGGCGTCGGCCACCGGGCGGCCGGCGATCGCCGACGACTCGGGGATCGAGGCGGCGGCGCTCGGCGGCGCGCCCGGCGTGTGGTCGGCGCGCTACGCCGGCGAGGGCGCCACCGACGAGGAGAACCTGCGGAAGCTGCTCGACGAGGTGCCCGAGGACGGCGACCGCCGGGTGGCGTACGTCTGCGCGCTGGCGTACGTGGAGCCGGGCGGGCGCCAGGAGGTGGTGCACGGCCGCTGCGAGGGCACGCTCGCGACCGAGCCGCGCGGCACCGGCGGCTTCGGCTACGACCCCGCCTTCGTGCCGGACGACTTCCCCGGCGACAACCGCACGATGGCGGAGCTCACCCCGCGCGAGAAGGACGCGATCAGCCACCGCGGTCGCGCCGCCCGCGCGCTGGTGCTCCGGCTGCTCGAGGTCGAGGAGGCCGAGCGGCCCGGGAACCCGCTGCGGTCGCTGTTCGGCGGCCGCGGCGCCCGCCGCCGCGAGGGGCGCCGGTGAACGAGACGACCGGGGCACGCGACCGGCAGCGCACGGCGGCCAACAACGTCGCGGCCGCCGTCGTACTGATCGCGATCAAGCTGGTGACGGGACTGATCACCGGCTCGCTGGCGTTCATCGCGGAGGCGGCCCACTCCGCCACCGACCTCGTCGCGGCCCTCCTGACCCTGTTCGCGGTACGCGTCGCGGTCCGCCCGCCGGATCGCGAGCACCACTACGGACACGGGAAGGCCGAGCACCTGGCCGCGCTCGCCGAGAGCGCCTTCCTCATGCTCGTGTCCCTGTTCATCGTCTACGTGTCGATCGACCGGCTCACGGGCGACGGCGGCCACCACGTGGACGTCACGTGGTGGGCGTTCACCGTCCTGGGCGTCGTGATCGTGATCGACGCCACGCGCGCGATCACGAGCCTGCGGGCGTCGCGGCGTACGGGTTCGGCCGCGCTCGCGGCCAACGCTCTTCACTTCGCCTCGGACCTGGCGGGTTCGCTGGCGGTGCTGATCGGGCTGCTGTTCGTTCGCGCCGGCCACCAGGACGCGGACGCCGTGGCGGCCCTGTTCGTCGCCGTTCTCGTGGTCATCGCGGCGGTGCGCCTGGCCAAGCGGTCCACCGACGTGCTGATGGACCGCGCGGTGGCCGACGCGGACGACCGCATCCGCGCGGCGCTCGCCCAGGTCGACGAGGATGTCGAGGTGCGCCGCGTGCGGGTGCGCCAGGCGGGCGGGCGGAGCTTCGTGGACCTCGTGGTGGCCGTGCCGCTCGACACCGGCGTGCGGCAGGCGCACACGGTCGCGGACAGCATCGAGGACGTGGTCGAGCGCGCCCTCGGCGGTGCCGACGTGGTCGTGCACGTGGAGCCAACCGAGGCAGAGGGCGACATCCGCGAGCTCGCCACGGCGGCGGCGGGCTCGATCCCCGAGGTGCGCGAGGTGCACAACGTGCGCGTGATGAGGCTGCCGGACGGCTACGAGCTGTCGCTGCACGTGAAGCTGCCGCGCGAGCTGTCGCTCGAGGAGGCGCACGGCGTGGTCGAGCGGCTGGAGGAGCGCGTGCGCTCGGAGGTGCCCGAGCTGGGCACCGTGCACACGCACATCGAGCCGCTGTCGCGCACCGACTGGGCGAGCACGCCGCCGACCACGGACACCGCCACCGAGCGCGCGGCGATCGAGTCGGCCGTGAAGCGCTTCACCGGGAGCGACCCGCTCGACGTGACGTTCCGCGACGGCGAGCAGGGCCGCGTCGCGCTCGTGACGGTGAGCCTCCCGGGCGAGCAGCCGCTCCCGTCCGCGCACAAGCACGCGGGGGCGATCGAGGAGGCGGTGCGCGAGCGCTGCCCAGACCTGGCGGACGTGATCGTCCATACCGAGCCGATGGGCGCCGAGGCGACCTAGAGCAGGTTGACGAACGCCGAGGCGCCCACCGCCAGCAGCACCCCGGCGTACCCGTAGTAGCCGGAGAGCAGCAGCAGCAGGGCGGCGATCAGGCAGATCCCGACCGTCACGAGCCACGAGATTCGCGCAAGGGGCACGCGGCTATTCTGGCGGGAATGGCCGACACCCTCACTCCGGAGCGCGCAGCGGAGCGTCTCCGCGGGCTGTCAGCCGACGTGCGCGCCGCGGTGCTGCTGGACGCGGCGGGGTCGCTGGCGGGAGCGAGCGACGACGACCACGACCACGCGCGCGAGCTGGCCGAGCTGGCGCGGCGGCTGTTCGAGGAGGTCGACCGCGCCACCCGCGACTGGGAGCCCGAGCCCCCCGAGCAGGTGGAGGTGCAGATCCCCGGCGGCGCCGTGTTCGCGTCGCGGACCCCCCGCTGGACGCTCGCGGCGGTCGCCAGGCGAGGCGCGCTCTCGTCGCTGATGCTCTACGACCTGCGCGCGGTGCTGGGCGAGCTCGAGGGCGGCCCTCCGATCAGGCGCTCCGCCTCGGTGGCCTCCACGGGCGGCGCAGCCGGCGAAGAGCACGCGGCAGAGGACCTCCCGATGCCGGAGCTCGGACAGTGAAGGAGAAGCGGAAGGGCCCGCTCTCGCGCGCGGCCGGCATCGCGGAGGGCATGGCCAACACCGTCCGGCGCATGCAGCGCGAGCGGGAGCCGCGCGTGCTCGTGTACGACCCCGCCGGCTACGCCCGCCTCGTTCAGCCGGAGGCGCGCGGGCACGACCACATCATGGACGTGGCGGAGCAGATGCTGGCGCTCGTGGCGGGCCGGGAGTGACGCTGGTCGATCCCGAGCTGGCGACGCGCGTCCTCGATCGCGCGCTGGCGCGGGGCGGGGACATGGCCGAGCTGTACGCGGAGTCGCGGCGCGGCTTCGCCATCTCCCTGGACGACGGCCGCGTCGAGCGCCCCCAGGGCGGCCGCGAGCGGGGCGCCTGCGTGCGCGTGGTGCAGGGCGACTCGACCTACTACGGCCACGTGGACGGGCTCGCGGAGGAGGACCTGCTCCGCGTGGCGGGCTCGGTGTCGGAGGCGGTGCGCGGCGAGGCGAGGCACCCGGCGGCGCTGCGGGCGGCGGAGCCGGGGGCGGCCCACGAGATCCGGATCCCGCCCGAGGACGTCGAGTCCCGCCGCAAGGCGGAGCTCCTGCGCGCGTGCGACGAGCGCGCGCGTGCCGCCGGTGCCGAGGTGAGCCAGGCGCGCATCGGCTACGCGGAGAACCACAGGCAGGTGGAGGTGTACGGCTCGGACGGGCGCGCGGCGGCGGACGACCGCACCCGCATCCGCCTGAGCGCCCAGGTGGTGGCGCGCCGGAACGGCCGTGTCGAGACCGGCACCGACACGCGCGGCGGCCACGCCGGGTGGGAGCTGCTCGAGGAACGCCCCGAGGAGGTGGCCGAGAACGCCGCGCGCCGGGCGCTCACGCTGCTCGACGCGGTGGACGCGCCCACGGGCCGGCTGCCGGTCGTGGTGGGCAACGGCTTCGGCGGCGTGCTGCTCCACGAGGCGGTCGGTCACGGACTGGAGGCGGACGCCGTCCAGAAGGACGCGAGCGTGTACGCGGGGCGGCTGGGCGACCGGCTGGCGCCCGAGTTCGTCACGGCCTACGACGACGGCAGCCGGCCGAACGCCTGGGGAAGCGAGGGCGTCGACGACGAGGGCACGCCCACCCGCCGGACGACCGTGATCGAGGACGGGCGGCTCACCTCCTACCTCTACGACCTGCTGCGCGCGCGAAAGGACGGCGTGGAGTCGACCGGCAACGGCCGCCGCGAGTCGTTCAGGCAGCTGCCGATCCCGCGGATGACGAACACCTTCTTCGCGCCCGGCGACGCGACGCCGGACGAGCTGATCGGCGGCGTGGAGCGGGGCCTGTACGCGGTCTCCTTCGGCGGCGGCCAGGTGGAGCCGGCCACCGGCGACTTCGTGTTCGGCGTGTCCGAGGGCTACCTGATCGAGAACGGAAGGGTGACCGCGCCGGTGCGCGGCGCAACGCTGGTGGGCAACGGGCTCGAGGCCCTGCGCGCCATCGACGGCATCGCGGGCGACCTCGAGATCGCCACCGGCTACTGCGGCAAGGGCGGCCAGACCGTGCCGGCGGGGGTGGGCCAGCCGCACGTGCGGATCCTGGAGCTGACCGTGGGCGGAACGGCATGAGGGGTCTGACCCTTTTCGGAGGGTGGTTGAGGGTTTGTTACGTCTGACCCCTCTCGACGACGCCGCGCGCCGTGCCGTCGAGGCGGCCGCCGGCGCCGGCGCCTCCGACGCCGAGGCGTGGGCCGAGGAGTCGACCAGCCGGCGCGTGCGCGTGTACGCGGGCGAGGTCGAGAGCCTCTCCGACGCGGGGGGCCGGGGCATCGGGGTGCGCGCGTTCGTGGGCACCCGGGCGGGCTACGCCTACGGCACCGACCTGTCGGACGACGGCGTCGCGGAGACCGCCCGCGCCGCGCGCGAGGCGGCCGAGCTCGCCGACGAGGACGAGTACGAGGGCCTGCCCGAGGAGCTCGGCACCTCGGAGGTGCACGGACTCGCCTCAGCGGACTTCGCGGACTGGCCCACCGAGCGCGTCGTGGAGCTGGCGCTCGAGGTGGATCGTGCGGCGCGCACCCCCGAGGGTGTGACCCAGGTGGAGAACTCGGTCTATTCGGACGGCCGCGGATCCGTTGCGCTCGCCAACTCGCGCGGCTTCGCCGCTTCGTACGAGTCCACGCAGGCGTGGGCGTACTCCTCCGCGTTCGCGGGCGAGGGCGCGGACCTCATGACCGGTCTCGGGGTGGGGATGGGCCGCGACGCCGGGGCGCTCGACCCGGAGGCGATCGGCGCGGAGGCCGCCGATCGCGCGCTGGCGCTCGTTGGCGCCCGCCAGCCGGACAGCCGCCGCTGTCCGGTCGTGCTCGACTCGTTCGTGGCGGCGTCCTTCGTGGGCTTCATCGGCTCGATGCTGTCCGCCGATGCCGTGCAGCGGGGACGCTCGCTGTTCGCCGGCCGCGAGGGCGAGGAGGTGGCCGGGCCGGTGCTGCGGATCGCCGACGACGGCACCGACCGCGAGGGCCCCGCCAGCGCCCCCTTCGACGGCGAGGGCACGCCCACCCGCCGCACGGCGCTGATCGAGGAGGGACGGCTGCTCGGGTTCCTGTACGACTCGCGCACGGCCCGGAGGGCGGGACGCTCCACCACGGGCAACGCGAGCCGCGGCTCGTATCGCACGCCGCCCGCGGTGGGCACCTCCAACCTGATCGTCGAGGCGGGCGACCGCGACCTCGCCGGGCTCGTGGCCGAGGCCGGGGAGGGCCTCTACGTGACCGACGTCGCGGGCCTCCACTCGGGGGTCAACCCGGTGTCCGGGACGTTCTCCGTGGGCGCGTCCGGGCGGCTCATCCAGAACGGCGAACTGGGGCAGCCTGTGCGAGAAATCACAATCGCCAGCGACCTCGTCTCGATGCTGAAGGGAGTGCGCTTTTCGGGCTCCGAGGCGCGCTGGGTGCCGTTCGGGGGCAGCGTCAAGGCACCCCCGCTCCTGGTGGCCGAAATGGCGGTTTCCGGCTCGTAGAGCGGCGTTTGGGCCGTCTTGGGACCGGAAAGGCTCGCAACAAGCGCGGTATTTCCACTTGCAGAGCGGAAAATCCCGCGCTTTCGTCCGGGTGCATTGTTACGTTGCGCCCGGTCAGTTGCCCCCGGCAAGGAGGAAAGTCATGACCAAGAACGAGTTCGTCGATCAGGTAGCCGCCAACAGCGGTCTCGGAAAGGGCGAGGCCACCAAGGCGGTTGACGCCGTTCTGGAAACCATTCAGTCGACGCTCTCCCGCGGCGGTGAGATCAACTTCACCGGCTTCGGGAAGTTCTCGGTGGCGGACCGCAGTGCGCGCCAGGGCGTGAACCCGCAGACCGGCGAGAAGATCCAGATCGCCGCGTCGAGGGTTCCGCGCTTCAGCGCCGGCTCGTCGCTGAAGAGCGCCGTCAAGTCAGGCGCCTAGCCCGCCTTAACCGGCGCCCGGGCTCTTGACTGCCGGGGGCTCGACGCCGCTTCATTTCGCTGACCGGCTCGCGGCGCTCGTGGAGGAGCGCCGCAGTCGTGTCGTCCTCGGGCTCGACCCGGACCCGTCAGCTCTGTGGCCGGAGGCCGTGGAGCGCGTGGCGGGCGGGCCGGACGCCCCTCATCTCGCTCGCGCCCGCACCGCCGAGGCGGTGACGGACCACTGCCGGGCGGCGATCGTCGCCGCGGGGCCGGCGTGCGTCGCGGTCAAGCCGCAGCTCGCCTGCTTCGAGCGGCTCGGCGCTCCCGGCTGGGAGGCGCTCGAGCAGGTCGTGGCGATAGCGAACGACCATGGGCTGCTCGTGCTGGCCGACGGCAAGCGCGGCGACGTGCCCGTCACCGCCGCCGCATACGGGCAGGCGCTCGTGGGAGCCACGCCCACGCCGTTCGGCGAAGTGGCCGGCCTCGGCGCCGACGCGTTCACCGCGAATCCGCTGCTGGGCCGCGACGCGCTCGAGCCGCTCGTCGAGTCGGCGGCCGCCGCCGGCGCCGGCTGCTTCGTACTCGTGCGCACCTCGAATCCCGGCGCTGCTCCGCTCCAGGACTCCGGCGAGCCGCCGCTCCACGAGCGGCTGGCCGGGCTGGTGGCCGAGCTGGGCCGGGACCGCCGCGGCGAGTGCGGCCTCTCGCTGGTGGGAGCCGTCACAGGCGCCACCAGGCCTGAGCATCTAAGCCGGCTGCGCGAGCTGATGCCGCACGCGATCTTCCTCCTGCCCGGCGTGGGCGCGCAGGGCGGGCGCGTGGAGGACCTCGGCGCCGCCTTCGCGCCGCACCCGGCCGCCGGGCTCGTCCCCGCCTCGCGCTCGATAGTGAACGCGCACGCCGAGCGCGGCGGCGACCCGGCCGCCGCGGCGGCCGCGGCCGCCGAGGAGCTGCGGGCGGCCGCCTGGGAGCTTTAGCCCAACCCCCTACGCGGGCGAGATTCGGGCCTATCCTGAATGGGCCGCGGTGAGGTGCGGCCGATGATGCACGCTCATGGACGACTAAGGCCTGCGCACTTCCTGGCGCCTCTCGCGCTGATCGGAGTCACGGTCGCCGTGCTGGCGATCGTCCTCGGGTCGGGCGTGACGGGCGACGACACGAGCTCGGACAACGGCAGCGCGCGCGAGCTTCCGGCGCCCACGGGCACGACGAACACCACGACCGGGAAGAAGCGCACCCGGATCCCCGCCACCTACACGATCAAGGCGAACGACACGCTCAGCGGCATCGCCGCCAGGTGGGGCACGACCGTGGAGAAGCTGCAGGAGCTGAACCCCGAGCTCGACCCGCAGGGGCTCGTGGCCGGGCAGAAGATCAAACTGCGCGAGTGAGCGCGCGCAGCAGCATGCTGGCCGTGGCGGCCGTCCTCGTGGCCGCGGTCCCGGGCTCCGCCTCCGCCGCGGAGCCCGCTCCGCCGCGAGTGCAAACCGCGCAGGCGGCCATCGTCATCGACGGCGTCGACGGGACGGTGATGTTCGCCAAGCGGCCCGACGCCGAGCGCGCGATGGCCAGCACCACCAAGCTGATGACGGCGCTGCTGTCGCTGGAGGAGGCGAGGCCGTCCGAGGTGTTCACCGCGCCGGGCTACGACGCCATGCCCGCGGAGTCGCGCATCAACCTGCGCGCAGGCGAGCGGATGACCGTGCACGACCTGCTCGAGGCGCTGCTCCTCGAGAGCGCCAACGACGCCGCGGTGGACCTCGCGGAGAACATCGCGGGATCGCGGGAGGCGTTCGTGCAGCAGATGAACGAGCGCGCCGAGGAGCTCGGCCTCGACCACACGAACTACGCCAACCCCGTCGGGCTGGACGACGCGGGCAACTACTCGTCGGCTCGCGACCTGGCCACGCTGGCGCGGCACCTGCTGCGCATCCCGCGCTTCGCCCGGATCGTCGACTCGCCCCAGGCGACGCTCGAGTCGGGCAGCCACGAGCGCGTCGTCGAGAACCGCAACGACCTGGTGGCGACCTACCCCTGGGTGGACGGCGTGAAGACCGGCTACACGCAGAACGCCGGCAACGTGCTCGTGGGCGCGGCGGAGCGCGGCCCGCGAGCGCGCGTGATCAGCGTGGTGCTGGGCGAGCCCACGGAGGCGGCGCGCGACGCGGACACGCTGACGCTCCTGCGCTGGGGGCTCGGGCGGTTCAGCCGCGTGCGGGTGCTCGCGCGCGGGCGCACACTCGCGCGCGCCGACGTGAAGTACCGCGACGAGAAGGCCCAGCTCGTGCCGCGTCGCAACGTCGTGCTCACCGTGCGCGACGGGCAGCACCTGCGGCGCCGCGTGAAGGCGCCCGACGAGCTCGAGGGGCCGCTTGACCGCGGTGCTCGCGTCGGGTCCGTTACCGTTCTGGTCGACGGGAGGCCGGTCCGGCGGGTGGCGCTCGTGACGGCGTCGGAGGTACCCGGTGCGGGGACGCTGAGGGTGCTCCTTTCGGACGTGGGCGTTCCCTTGACCATCCTCATAGTGCTCGCAATCCTCGTTGCCGTCCTACTAGCAACGCTTCGCCTTCGCATACGGATCCGGATCGCAAAGTGATCATCACCGTCACCCTCAACGCCGCAATCGACAAGACGCTCGCCGTGCCGAACTTCCGGCTCGGGCGGCGCCACCGCGCCGTGGAGCAGACCGCCATGGCCGGCGGCAAGGGCGTGAACGTCGCCCGGGCGCTGCGCGCGCTCGGGCAACCCGTGATCGCCACCGGCGTGGCCGGCGGCCCGACCGGCACGCGCATCGTCGAGCACCTAACCGACGAGGGCATCCTCAACGACTTCGTGCGCATCCGGGAGGAGTCGCGCACCTCGACCGCGGTCGTCGACCCGACCAGCGGGGAGCAGACCGAGATCAACGAGCACGGCCCGCACGTGTCCGAGCCGGAGCTCGAGCTGTTCGTCGACAAGCTGCTCTACCTCGCGAAGGGCGCCGCCGTCTGCGTGATGTCCGGGAGCCTGCCGCGCGGCGTCGACGCCGGCCTGTACGGGCGGCTGATCGAGGACATGAAGCGGCTGGGCGTGCTGACCGTGCTCGACTCTGAGGGCGAGCCGATGAGCATCGCCACCCGCAGGGGCCCGGGTGTGGTCACCCCGAACGAGCTCGAGGCCGAGGGCCTCGTGGGGCACGAGTTCTCGGAGGACGACGACCGGCGCACGGGCGTCGCCGAGATGATCGAGCTGGGCGCGCGCGAGGCGATCATGACGCTGCCCGACGGCTGCCTCGCGATGCTGCTCGACGCGTCGGGCGAGCGCGCTCTCTACCGCGCGACACTCGAGCCGCTCGAGCCGGTGTCGGCCGTGGGGTCGGGCGACGCCTTCCTGGCCGGCTTCGTCGCGGCCCGCTACGGCGGGCGCGAGCTGGAGGACTCCCTGCGCTTCGCGGTCGCCTGCGGCGCCGAGTCGACCCAGCACTTCGGGGCCGGCGTGCTCGAGCAGCGCGAGGTCGAGCGGCTCGTGCCGGACGTCCGAGTGGAGCAGCTGGAGACCCCGGAAGTTGCGGTTTCTTGAGGTTGGTACGCTCGCGGTTCGTCCGCCAGCGAACCTAGGATCCTCCAATGGAAGTTGAGATCGGCCGCGGCAAGAAGGGCCGCCGCGCATACGGCTTCGATGACATCGCGATCGTGCCCTCGAGGCGC
>DASUYU010000328.1:0-11467 GCA_036377235.1 Thermoleophilaceae bacterium | reverse complement strand
ACCTGATCGAGAACGCGCTCATCCACACCCCGGCCGGGACGCCGGTCACGGTGTCGGTCCGGCAGGCCGGCGACAGCGCGGTCCTCGAGGTCTCGGACCGTGGCCCCGGTGTGCCCGAGAACATGCGCGATCGCGTGTTCGAGCGGTTTGCCCGCGGCTCCGGCGATGCCGCGCCGAGCGGCGGCAGCGGCCTCGGCCTGGCGATCGTCAGGGCCGTCACGGCCGCCCACGGCGGCGAGGTCGAGATCCGCGACGCCGAGGGCGGCGGTGCTCGCTTTGTGGTCACCCTTCCGGCGGCGGCGGGTACCCGCTCCGATGCGGGCGCTAGCGTGTTGGTCAATCGAGACCTCGCACCCGAGACGTCCAAGGAGTAGCTCCGTGAAGTCGTTTCTGCGCGGCCGGCGCCCGTCGCCGGCCCTCATCGTCGCCTCACTGGCCCTGTTCGTCTCTCTCAGCGGGGTGTCGTACGGCGTCGCCACCGGCTTCATCGACAGCCGCGAGATCAAGAACAACGAGGTCCGGAGCATCGACATCCGCAACAACGAGATCCGGACGAAGGACCTTCGCAACAACGAGGTCCGCGGAATCGACATCCGCAACAGCACCGTCCAGGGCCGCGACATCGCGCTCAACACGGTGACGGGCGAGGACGTTAAGGAGGACACCCTCCAGAAGGTGCCGAGCGCGCTGCTGGCCGACTCGGCGACGTCGGCCGACGCGGTCAAGACGCTCAAGACGATCCCGCTCACCGCGGTGGCGGAGGGAAGCGATCCGGTCGTGCTCGCCACGCACGGCCCGCTGACGGTGAAGGGCGAGTGCGCGACCGGCACGGTGGCGCGGCTCACCGTGTCGACGACCGAGGCGCACTCGGCGGCGGCCGGGCAGCCAGGCACCGTGACGCCGGATGTGGATCCGACCGACGGCGACGTGCAGATCGCGATGCTCGCCGGCCCTACGAGCCCCGCCTATGCCGTGGCCTCGGTGGCCGCGTTCGCTCCCAGCGGCAAGGGGCTCACCGGCGATGTCGCTCTCTACCGTGACGCGTCGGGCAGCGGCTCCTGCCGCTTCCACGGCTCGCTCGGCCTACAGGGCTAGACCTCCACGACCACCGGCAGGATCATCGGGCGCCGCCTGAGGCGGTCGTAGACGAACTCGGCCACGTCGTCGTGCAGGTGGTCCTGCACGAGGTCGATCTCGGTGATCTCGTCCTCGGCCGAGTGCGCCAGCGAGTCGTCGACGGCCGCGCGCAGCTCGTCCACGAAGGAGTCCGACTCCTCCACGAACGGCACTCCGCGGAAGATGATCTCCGGCGGGACCACCGAGCGGCCGTCCTGCTCGGAGATCGTGGCGACCACGATGAAGATGCCGTCCGCGGACAGCATGCGGCGGTCGCGGAGCGCCACGTCCTCGATGTCCCCCACCTCGACCCCGTCCACGAAGATAAGCCCGGCCTGCTCGCGCTCGCCGAACCGGGCGCCCGACGCGTCGAGCTCGAGCGGCAGCCCGTTCTCACCGCGGAAGATCGACTTCGGCGGGATCCCCACCGCCTCGGCCAGCTCTCCGTGGAGGCGCAGCCGCTTGTGATCGCCGTGCACCGGCATCACGTAGCGCGGGTGCGTCAGGTTGATCATCAGCTTGAGCTCCTCGGCGTAGCCGTGGCCCGAGGCGTGCACCGGCACGTCCGCCGGCGTGATCACGTTGGCGCCCAGCCTGTAGATCCGGTCGATGGTCTCGTTGACGGCGCGCTCGTTGCCCGGGATCGGGGTGGCCGAGAAGATCACCGTGTCGCCGTCGTGCAGCTCCACGTTCGGGTGGTCGCCGTGCGCCATCCGCCTGAGCGCCGACAGCGGCTCGCCCTGGGAGCCCGTCGAGATCACCACGAGCTTCGAGTCGGGGAAGTCCTCGATCTCCTTCGGGCCCACGAGCATCCCGTCCGGGATGTCGATGTGGCCGAGCATCCGCCCGATGTTGGTGTTCTTGCGCATCGAGCGGCCGATCAGGGAGACCCGCCGGTCGAGCGCCGCGGCCGCGTCCACCACCTGCTGCACGCGGTGGATGTTCGACGCGAAGCAGGTCACCACGATCCGCCCGGTGCAGCGCGCGAACACCTCGCGCAGCCTCGGTCCGACGCTCGACTCGGACGGCGACATGCCGGCGCGGTCGGCGTTCGTGGAGTCGCCGCACAGGAGCAGCAGCCCCTCCCGCCCCAGCTCGGCGAGCCGCGCCACGTCCGCCGGCACGCCGTCCACCGGCGTCTGGTCGAACTTGTAGTCGCCGGTCATCAGCATGGTGCCGAGCTCGGTGGTGATCGCCACCGCGAACATGTCCGGGATCGAGTGGGCCATCTTGACCATCTCGACCTTGAACGGGCCGGCGTCGAAGCTCTGGCTGGCCAGCA
Organism: Thermoleophilaceae bacterium; assembly: GCA_036377235.1. GTDB lineage: Bacteria > Actinomycetota > Thermoleophilia > Solirubrobacterales > Thermoleophilaceae > JACVRW01. Next base: position 9,069 of record DASUYU010000328.1, on the reverse strand, counting down.
CGTCCTGGACCGGCGCGTCCTTCAGCTTGTGCTCGTCCAGCTTCGAGCGGACCATCGCGGAGGTGAGCGGGCCGCCGTAGATCGTGGGCGCCCTGTCCAGCTCCCTGAGCACGAACGGCAGCGCGCCCACGTGGTCCTCGTGCCCGTGGGTGAGCACGATCGCCTCGATGTCGGCTGAGCGCTCGCGCAGGTAGGTGAAGTCGGGCAGCACGAGGTCGATGCCGAGCTGGTCGGGCGCCGGGAACATCAGCCCCGTGTCGACCACGACGATCCGGCCGTCGTACTCGACGACCATCATGTTCTTCCCGATCTCGCCGAGCCCGCCGAGCGGCAGGACCTTAAGGGTGCTTGTCACACCGCGGCGAGGAGGTTGTGCCGCTCGAGCGCCTCGCGGATCACCGCGCGCTCCTCCTCCGAGGCCTCGACCAGCGGCAGCCGCACCGGGCCGGCGTCGAGCCCGACCATGTTCACGGCCGCCTTCACCGGGATCGGGTTGGTGGTCACGGTCATCGCCCTGTAGAGGTCGCGCAGCTCGTCCTCGATCTCGTGGCGGTTGTCGGGCTCGTCGATGATGCGGCGCATCTCGGCGCCGATCAGGTTCGACGCCACGCAGATCCCGCCCGTGCCGCCCATGTCCATCACCTTGGCGAGCACGTCGTCGTTCCCCGCGAGGAGGTCCATGCCCTCGATCGGCGCCAGGTCCTCGTAGCGTGCCTGCTTCACGGCGGTCACGTTCTCGATGTCGGCGGCCAGCTCGGTGAGGAGGTCGTTGGGCATGTCGGTCGCAGTCCGGGACGGGATGTTGTACGCGACGATGGGCCGGTCGGTGGCCGCCGCGACGGCCTGGTAGTGGGCCTTGATGCCGCGCCGGTTGGGCCGGACGTAGTACGGCGTGACCACCAGCATCGCGTCCACGCCCACCTCGTGAGCGCGCTCGGTGAGCTCGACCGAGTGGCGGGTGTCATAGGTGCCGGTGCCCGCGACGATCGGTGCGTCGCCCGACTCGGCCACGCCGATCTCCCACAGGCGCACCTTCTCCTCGTCCGTCATGGTGGCCCCCTCGCCGGTGCTCCCGGCGAGGACGAGGCCGTCGGAGCCGTTCTCCAGCAGGTGGCGGATCAGCCGCGCCGTCGCATCCTCGTCGAGGTCGCCCTTCGAGTCGAAGGGCGTGACCATCGCGGTGAGAATGCCGCCGAGGCGCATGTCGCGGGAGAACCGCTCCGTCACTGGTCGATCGGCTTGAACGGGTCGGGGGTCGCGTTCGCGCCGCCGGCGGCGGGCTTCTCCTCGGCGGGCGGAGCGGGCGGCGGCGGCGCCGGGGCGTCCGCGGCGGGCTCCGCGATCGGGGCCGTCGGATCCGTGGGCGGCGTCGCGCTCGGCGGCGGCGCCGTGGCCGCGGCGGGCGGGTCGTCCTGGATGGGCCGGCCGTGCTCGTCGTAGCGGACGCCGCCCTGCCCTGGCTGCGCGCTGCCCTGCTTCTCGTTGAAGTTCTTCTGCGCCTCGTCGAGCTTCTCCTGGGCCTGCTCGGCCAGCTTCTTTGCCTTGTCCATGAACCCCATGCGGTCCTCCCTGGTCGGTCTGCGGAAGATATCGCGCAACAGGGCTGTCATGCCCTACCGGAAGGACCGCTGCAAATGACAGAATTCCGGGCGGCAATGGCGACGGAACGCGACTACAGCCACCGCTCGACCGTCCAGAAACTGGGCGTGGCACCGGAACAGCGGGTCGAGATCACGGGCGACGTGGGCTCCGGCCTGCGCCGCGACGTCAAGGAGGCGATCGGTCGCGGGCTGGTCAAATCGGGCCAGCTGGACGGCGCCATCGTGCTCGTGGAGTCCGAGGACGAGGCGAAGGAGGCCTTCGTCCGCTACCGCCCCCGCCTGCGCGACACCGGCTACCTCTGGATGATCACCCGCAAGCGGGGACACGAGAAATACCTCAACCAGATGGCGCTGGTCCCCTTCGCCAAGCGGCTCGGCCTGATCGACAACAAGACCTGCTCGATCGACGACGACCGCAGCGGAATCCGCTTCGTGATCCCCCGCGCGCTGCGCCGCGACGGCAAGGCCGCCTAGCCGGCCACGGACGTTGCGTCGGCGCCCGCTATGAAGGCGAGCGTGTCCAGGGCCGCGCCCTCCATCCCGTCGTCGGCTGCGTTGTAGTTGCCGCGGTCGGCGTAGAAGAGCAGGGTCTCGCACGCGTGGGCCAGCAGGAACTCGAGCGCCCGGCGCTCGAGCATGACCTCGCGCAGGTCGCTGTCGTGGTCGTCGTACATCGCCCCAGGTAATCGGGCCGCGGCGCGAGACCTTTAGCCCCGGTCGCCGGCCCTATATGGCCCGGTCGCGGGCGCGCGGCTCGGCGCTGCGCACGCTCTCGATGCAGTCGGCCGCGCGCTCGGTGCCGGGATTTGCCTGGAGCCCGGCGCTGATCTCGCGGAGCCGGCCCCCGACCGCCTCGTCGCCCGTGAGCCGCTCGATCGCTTCGCCGAGCTGGGCGTCCTCGAACTCGAAGGTCGGCAGGCGCACGCCCAGGCCCAGCTCGTCCATCCGCTGCGCGTTGTCGTACTGGTCCCAGAACAGCGGCAGCAGCACCATCGGCTTGCCGAAGTGGAGGCACTCGGTGACCGTGTTGTTGCCGCCGTGGGTGATCACGGCGTCCACCAGCGGCAGGAGCGCGGGCTGCGGCACCAGCTCGGCGCCGGCCTGCCCGTCGCGCAGCTCGATCTGGTCGTGCTGAGGGCCCTTGCTCACGATCGCGCGGTAGCCGCCCGCGGCCAGCAGGTCCACGAGCCGCTGCATCAGCTCCACGTCCGCCGAGCCGAGGCTGCCGAGGCTCAGGTACACGAGCGGCCCGTCCCCCTGCGGCATCTCGAACTCCCCCACGCCCTCCTTGCGCACGCAGGAGCCGAGCCGCTCCCACATCGCGCCGAGCGGGCGTGAGCGCTCGTAGTCCGCCTCGCCGGGATAGAGGAACAGGTTCAGGTACGGCGAGCGGTGGATGAACTCCAGGTCGGGCAGCGCCGGGCAGCCGCGCTCCTGCATGAACTCGTTGAAGTCCGCGTGCATGTCCGCGTGGACGCGCCTGTACTCCTGACGGAACTCGTCCCAGCCGGACCGGTCGCCGGTCGGATAGCCGGAGAACACGGGCGGCAGCTCGGGGTCCGGGACCTCGAGCGGGTTGCAGGACACGATGCGCATCCACGGGCAGTCCGCGGCCACGACCGCCCGGAACCCGACCACGTTGTCCTCCACGATCACGTCCGGGCACACGTCCTCGAAGATCTCGGTCAGCCGGTCGTCCACGTGCTTCGCGCCGTCCACGAGCGCCTGCCACGTGGGCTGGATGAAGCCCTCGAGCTGCTCGATGGTGGGCTTGCGGAACACCGGCCCGGTGTCGCGGATGAAGTCCTTCCAGAACTGGCCGGGCTCCTCCTCCGTCTCGCCCGGGGGCGTGAGCCGCATCAGCCGTTCCTCGAAGCCCTTCTCCTCGAGCGTGCCGGCGAACGACTCCTCGATCACGAACACCACCCGGTGCCCGCGCCGCCTCAGGACCTGGCCGATGCCGATGCAGTTGTTGGTGGGGCCGTACGCGCCCTCGGGGAAGAAGACGATCGTCGCCATTACCCGCCGTTCCTTCGCCGCGCCACCCACACCTCCTCGCACGGCCACTTCAGCGCCCAGCCGCGCGGTGCGTAGTACTGGATGTCCTCGGGCGGGCCGTCCGGCGCGTAGATCTCGTGCAGCGCCTCGATCTCGAAGCCGGTGTCGCGCAGCAGGGCGATCCGCTCGCTGTGGGCCTGGTGGAAGTCGCTTCCGTCGGGGTCGGGCCAGTCGATGCGGCCGAGCCCGCGCAGCGGGCGCACGAGGTTCTCGCTCACCAGGTCCGCGTCCTCACGGGCGGTGAGCGGCACCAGCACGCCGTTGCAGAGAAAGATCAGCCGCCCGCCCGGGCGCAGCAGCCGGCGCGCCTGCGGGATCCAGGCGTACGGATCGCACCAGATCGCCGCGCCGTACTCCGAGAAGACGAGGTCGAACGACTCGTCCGGCAGCGGCGGGTCCTCGGCGCTCGCGTGGATGAGCGGGAAGTCGATGCCGTGCTCGCGCTGCAGCTCGCGCGCGGTTTCGAGCTGGTTCTCCGAGAGGTCGACTCCGACCGGCCTGGCGCCGAGCTTCGCGAACCAGGCGCACCAGTAGCCGGTGCCGCACCCGAGATCCACCACGTCGAGGCCGCTCACGTCCGGGAGGATCCGGAGCTCCTCCTCGGGCACCCCCCACATCCCCCACCACGGGGTCGGGCTCTCCCACGCCTCCCGGCCGGGCTCGACCCAGTTGGGAGCGTCGGCGTTCCAGATGTCGCGGTTGCGAGCGGCGTGCTCGGACAGGTCCACGCGCGCGAGGCTAACCGAGGAAGCGCCTGACGTCCTCGGCATCGCGTTCCAGCGCCGCGCGATCGGCCTTGGAGATCCGCCCGAAGGGCTCGAGCTCCAGGCCGTCGTCGCGCAGCTTCCACCTCGCCACGGCACGCCCGCGCACCATGGCGAACGGGTAGAACATCCCGCCCACCGTGACGAGGTTCGGCGACTGGTCGCCGACGATGTCCGTCCGCGACGTCCAGCCGAGCAGGCACGGCTCGAAGCTGCCGAGGAGCCGCGGTGGCGGCAGCTCCGCGTCCGGCGCGTCCTGATCCGGCGGCCGGCCGGCATCCCGGCCGGGCGGCCGGCCCGCGGCGGCGAGCCCGGCGCGCGCGTCGCGCAGCGGGATCCCGGCCCAGCGGGCGAGGTCGCGGTCGCCGGCCGGCGCGTGGCCGGCGAGGTAGCGGCGCGCGAACTCGCCCAGCGCCTCGTCGCGGTCCACGGGCTTCGCGCCGGGCAGCCAGTCGCGGACGAGCACGTACGCCTGCTTCCTCCCGGCCATCGGCCCGCGGACGATCAGACCTCGGAGCGAAGCCTGGAACAGCAGGTGGTACAGCGCATGGCGATCGGCGCGCACCCCTGTCGCCGCGATCCGCTCGCACAGCGCGTCCGACGTCAGCGGCCCCTCCCGCGCGAGCGAGCGCTCGATCGTCTCGATGCCGCGCTCCACGTCCCGCGGCGGAACCCCCAACTGGGCGAGCCTCCGCTCGCTGCTCGTCCGTAGCGGAGGCGTGGTCACGGCCTGGATGACCGGGTAGTCCTCGCTCCGGACCAGGTGCAGCGTGCCGCGGTTGAGCCAGGTGACCACGAGCGACCGGTCCTCGGTGAGCGCACGGTCCACGTCGGCGGCCGTGACGCCCGTGGTACGGGCGCGCACGGCGAGCCGGAAGCCCATCGGATCCTGTCCCTGGACGGCGAACACCCGCTCCGCGACCGCTACGGGATCGCGCGCCGGCTTCCCGGACAGGAGCTGCGCTTTGAGGCGGGCGGCGAGCAAGCTCTAGTCGAAGAAGGCGGGCGTCGCGTCCATGAGAACCGGACGCGGTCCTGGGCCGATGTCGATGAGCACGTCGACCTTGCTGCCGACCACGTTGGACTTCAGGCAATACCCCTTCGCCCTCCGCGCGTCGGCGTCGTCCTTGAACGACCTGACTCCGACAAGGCTGCGGCCGCAGGAGCGACACGCGTAGACGGTCATGCCCCCACTTTCGGACACGGCCATGGCAGGTAGCCGCTGCGCCGTGTTGCACTCGTCGCAGGTCAAGCGGAATGCTCCTTCGGTGGGTGCCGGCGTGATTCCGGCTGCGGCGAACGCCTGGGAGACGCGCACGCCCTCGACCCTACCTCCATCCGCTCCTCAGAGCAGGTTTTCGAGGCCGATCGTGGGTGAGCGCTCCAGCGAGCTCACCTTGCGGATCGCCAGCAGCACGCCCGGCATGAAGGATTGGCGGTCGATCGAGTCGTGCCGGATCGTCAGCGTCTGGCCGGGGCCGCCGAAGATGACCTCCTGGTGCGCCACCAGGCCGGGCAGCCGCACCGAGTGGATCGGCTCGTGCACGTTTCCGCCGGCTTCGCGGATCAGGTCGGCCGTGCGCGCCGCCGTGCCGGACGGCGCATCGACCTTCCGGTCGTGGTGCAGCTCGACGATCTCGCACTCGGGCATGTGCCGAGCGATCTCCTGCGCCGCCTGCATCATCAGCACGGCGCCGATGGCGAAGTTCGGGGCGACGAACAGGTTCGCCGACCCCACGCCCTCGAGCGCCGAGAAGTCGGCGCCGGTGGTCCCCATCACGCAATGGACCCCCGCCTCGATGCAATGTCGCGCGTTCTCGAGAGCCGAATCCGGCGTGGAGAAATCGACGATGACGTCGGCGTCTCCGAGCACGTCGAGCAGCGAATCCTCCAGGAGAGGGTCGGCGCGCCCCACCAGGGCCATGTCCTCCGCACCCTCGACGGCGTCGCACACGGTCGCGCCCATCCGCCCCGCGGCACCCGAGACCGCGACGTTGATCATGCCGCCGCTAGCGCCGGCGAGACGGCCTCGAGGGCGCGCCTGAACGCGTCCTCGTCGCCGCCCACACCGGCGGCGGCCATGTGCTCCGGCTGCCAGAAGTCGCGCGCCAGCGTGTTCACGTCGTCGAGCGTAACCGCGTCCAAGGCGGCCAGCACCTCGTCCACCGTCAGGAGCGGCACGCCCATGAGGACCGAGCTGCCGAGGCGGTTCATTCGCGTGAGCGTCGACTCCATCGACAGGACCGTGCGGCCCTTCACGTTGTCGCGCGCCCGTTCGAGCTCCTCCCCGGTCACCCCGTCTTCCACCAGCTGGCGCAGCTCGGCGCCGATCACGTCGAGCGCCTCCGTCACGTTGTCCGGCCGGGTGCCCACGTACAGCGCAACCTGGCCGGTGTCGGCGTAGTGGCTCGCGTAGGAGTAGACCGAGTAGGCGAGGCCGCGCTTCTCGCGCACCTCCTGGAACAGGCGCGAGGAGGTGGACCCGCCCAGGATCGTGTCGAGCACGCGCAGCGCGAACCGGCGGTCGTCGCCGCGCGGGATGCCCGCGCCGCCCAGGCACAGGTGGTACTGCTCGGTCTCCTTCTGGTGGAACCGCAGCACCTGGCCGTTCCGCTTGGGGGAGTCCGTCTGCTCCGGAGCGCCGCCCACGGCGTCGCCGTAGGCCCGCTCCGCCAGCTCCACGATCCGCTCGTGCTCCAGGTTGCCCGCCGCCGCGAGCACCATGTTGCCGGGCACGTAGCGGCCGTCGTGCCACCTGCCGATCTCGGGGACCGGCACGGACGACACCACGTCGGCGCGCCCGATGATCGGCCGCCCGAGCGGGTGGTCGCCGAAGATCGCGCCGGCGAGCACGTCGTGGACCTTGTCCTGCGGCTCGTCCTCGTACATCGCGATCTCCTCGATCACGACCTGCCGCTCGGAGTCGATGTCCGGGTACGCCGGCCGGAGCACCATGTCCTGGAGCACGTCGAAGGCGCGCTCCAGATGGTTGTCGAGGAAGCGCGAGTAGACCGAGGTGGTCTCCTTGCCGGTGCCGGCGTTCACCTCGGCGCCCATGGCGTCGAACGCCTCGTCGATCTCGCGCGAGCTGAAGCGGTCCGTGCCCTTGAAGAGCAGGTGCTCCAGGAAGTGCGAGATCCCCGCGTGCTCGTGGTCCTCGTCACGTGAGCCGGCCCGGACCCAGAAGCCCAGCGCGATCGAGCGGACCGAGGGCATCGCCTCGGTCACGACTCGCGCGCCGGATTTCAGAGTTGTGACCCGGGCCTGTTCGGTCAAGACCTACTCGCTGCTGGAGCTGGGACCGGTGCTGGACTCGGTGCTCGCGCGCTCACGGTCCGGGTCGCGGTCGCTCCGCCCACCGCGGTCGCGGTCACGGTCCCGTCCGCGGCCGCCACGGTCGCGGTCACGCCCGCGTCCGCCGCCCTCACGCCCGCGTCCGCCGCGGCCGTTGCCGCGGTCGCCGCGGCCGCCCTTGTCGCCGGTGCCCATGGCAGCCAGCTCCTCGGGCGACTTGCCCTCGATCTCGGGGTCGTCGGCCAGCCGGAGGCCGATGCGGCCGCGCTCGCGGTCCACCTCGACCACCTTGACCTTCAGCTCGTCGCCGCGGTTCACGACCTCCTCCACCGTGTTCGGGCGCTGGCCCGGTGCGATGTTGGAGATGTGGATCAGGCCGTCGGTGCCCTTGGCGAGCTCGACGAAGGCGCCGAACGTGGTCGTCTTCACGACCTTGCCGGTGAACTCGTCGCCGAGCTCCACCTCCTTCGTCATCGACCGGATCCGGTCCACCAGGGCGTCGCCCTGCTCGCCCGTCTGGGCGTAGATGCGGACCGTGCCGTCGTCGTCGATGTCGATCTGCGCGTCGAACTCCTCGGACAGCGCCCGGATCGTCTCGCCGCCCTTGCCGATGACCGCTCCGATCTTGTCGGTGTCGATCTGGATCGCGGAGATCCGCGGCGCGTACTGCGAGAGCTCGGAGCGCGGCTCCGAGATCGCGTCGTTCATCTTGCCGAGGATCGTCATGCGCGCCTCCTGGGCCTGCTCCAGCGCACCCTTGAGGATCTCGAACGTGACGCCCGTGATCTTGATGTCCATCTGGAGCGCGGTGATGCCCTCGGAGGTACCGGCGACCTTGAAGTCCATGTCGCCCAGGTGGTCCTCGACGCCCGCGATGTCGGTGAGCACGACGTGGTCGTCGCCCTCCTTGATCAGGCCCATCGCCACGCCGGCCACCGGCGCCTTGATCGGCACGCCGGCGTCCATCAGCGACAGCGTCGAGCCGCACACCGAGGCCATCGAGCTCGAGCCGTTCGACTCGAGGATGTCCGACACCACGCGGATCGTGTACGGGAACTCGTCGATCCCCGGCACGACCGGCACGAGCGCCCGCTCCGCGAGCGCGCCGTGGCCGATGTCGCGGCGCTTGGGCCCGCGCATGAAGCCGGCCTCGCCCACCGAGAACGGCGGGAAGTTGTAGTGGTGGAAGTAGTGCTTCTCCGTCTGTAGCCCGAGTGTGTCGAGCCGCATCTCGTCACGGGTCGTGCCGAGCGCGGCCACCGTGAAGGCCTGCGTCTGACCGCGGGTGAAGATCGCCGAGCCGTGCGTGCGCGGGGCGACTCCGACCTCGATCCAGATGTCGCGGATCTCGT
>DASUYU010000327.1:0-11062 GCA_036377235.1 Thermoleophilaceae bacterium | reverse complement strand
CGACGGCGACTCGACCGTGAACTACCCGCCCGGCGTGGACATCCTGTCGACGATCCCGGGCGGCCAGTACGCGCGGCTGTCCGGCACCTCGATGGCCACCCCCCACGCCTCGGGCGTGCCCGGCGTCCTGTGGCCGGCAGTCCTAGCCGACCACCACCGTCGCGACACCACCCCGGCGCGGGTCGCCTCCACCGGTGAGGCGGCCCGTGTCGGGGTTGCGCGCGACGGCCTGCACGCCGCCGAAGAACAGGTTCAGCTCGCTCCACCGGCGGACCGTCCACCCGGTCTGCTCGAGCCGGTCGAGCGCCGCCTCGTCGACACCCGGCTCGGCGTCCACCTGCCCCTCCTCCACGTGCAGCCGCGGCGCCGAGACCGCGTCCTGGGCGGCCATGCCCTCGTCCACGACGTGGAGCACCGTCTGGAGGATCGCGGAGCGGATCCGGTTCGACCCGGCGCTCCCGATCGCGATCTCCGGGTGGCCATCCGAGAGCACCACCGTCGGCGCCATCATGCTCGGCACCCGGGCGCCCGGCGCGTGCCGGTGGAACCCGAGCGGGTTCAGGTCCTGCTCGCCCAGCATGTTGTTGACGTGCATGCCGGTGCCGGGCACCACGACCCCGGAGCATGAGCCGTTCGAGCACGTGACCGACGCGCATCCGCCCTCCGCGTCCATGACCGAGATGTGCGTGGTGTTGCCGAGCCGCGAGCGCACCTCGGTCGCGACGGTGTCGAGCGCCTGCTTGGCCAGGAACTGCTCGAGGAATCCCTCGGTCGCCAATCCCTCCAGGAACTCCGCGTCGCGTGCCCGGTTCGTCTCCTCGATCACCTCGGCGATCACGAACGGGTCGTGGGGGCGGCCGAGCCGCTCGAGGATGCCCAGCGCGTCGGCGATCAGGATCCCGCCGGACGACGGCGGCGGGTTGGTGAGCACCTCGCGGCCGCGATACGTCACGCGCGCGGGCTCGCGCTCGATCACCTCGTACGCCGCGAGGTCCTCGCGGCTCAGCATGCCGCCCCGCTCGACCACCCAGTCGCTCACCGCGGCCGCCACGTCGCCCGTGTAGAGGAAGCCCGGCCCCTCGGCGCCGAGGCGGTCCAGCAGGTCGCCCAGCTCCGGCGCCCGGAAGGTGTCGCCCTCGCGCAGCAGCTGCCCGTCCGGGGCGTACATCGCCGCGCACTCCGGCGTGGAGGTGACGATCGGGGCGAGCACCGTGTAGAGGAAGGCCTGCATCGGCACCACCTCGACCCCGTCGCGGGCCGCCCGCGCCGGCGCGTCCGTCAGGTCGCCCAGGCTGACGCTGCCGAAGCGCCGGAGCGTCTCCGCGAGCCCGACCGTCGTCCCGTACGCGCCGCACGACGCCGCGCCGATGTTGAACCGCTGGACCGCGTCCTCGGAGAAGCGGACGTCGATGGGGACCAGCTCCCCCGGCTCGCGGTCCTCCAGCCCGAGCCCGGGCGCCGCGACGAAGAAGTCGAGGAGATGGTTCTCGCCGCGCGCGTGCACCACCATGAAGCCGCCCGCGCCCGGGCCCGTGAGGGGCGCCTCGGCGACGAACGACATCAGCACCGCGGCCACCGCCGCATCCACCGCGTTGCCGCCGGCGCGCAGGACATCCGCCCCGGCCTCGGCCGTGAGCGGATGGCCGGCTGCGACCACCCCTCTCATCGGCGCGAGCCTAGTGCGTGATCAGCCGCGCGGTACGAACTCGGGCACGTCGATGTCGGCGAGGATGTTCGAGTGCTCACGCGAGCGCCGCACCTGCGGCTCCGCGTCGGCCGGGATGCTCCGCGGCGACTCGCGCCGGATCGGCCGGTCGCCGTAGCCGGTGGCAACCACCGTCACCCACACCTGGTCCTCGACCTTGTCGTCGACCATCGCCCCGAAGATGATGTTCGCATCCGGGTGCGCCGCCTCGGCCACCGCCTTCGCGGACTCGTTGACCTCCCACAGCGAGAGGTCGCGGCCGCCGGTGATCGACAGCAGGATCGAGCGCGCGCCGTCCAGCGACGTCTCCAGGAGCGGCGACTCGATCGCGTGCTCCACCGCGTCCATCGCGCGCCGGTCGCCCGTGCCCATGCCGATGCCGAGCAGCGCCTGGCCGGCCTCGGACATGATCGTCCGGACGTCCGCGAAGTCGAGGTTGATCAGCCCGGGCAGCGTGATCAGGTCCGAGATGCCCTGCACGCCCTGGCGGAGCACATCGTCCGCCACGCGGAACGCCTCGACCATCGACGTGGACTTGTCGAGCACGGACAGGAGCCGGGCGTTCGGGATCACGATGAGCGTGTCCACCTCGCGCGCGAGCTCGTCCACGCCCTGGTCCGCCTGGTCGCCGCGGCGCGCGCCCTCGAACGAGAACGGCTTCGTGACGATGCCGACCGTGAGCGCGCCCACCTCGCGGGCGATCCGCGCGACCACGGGCGCCGCGCCGGTGCCGGTGCCGCCGCCGGAGCCGGCGGCGATGAACACCATGTCCGCGCCCTTCAGGTGGCTCTTGATCTCGTCGTAGTCCTCGACGGCCGCGGCCCGGCCCAGGTCCGGGTTCGAGCCGGAGCCGAGACCGCGCGTGGCGGTGTTGCCGATGTGCAGCCGGGTGGAGGCGGACGAGCCCTCGAGCGACTGGACGTCGGTGTTCACCGCGATGAACTCCACGCCCTCGACCTCGGCCTCGATCATGCGGTTGACGGCGTTCACGCCGGCGCCGCCCACGCCGACGACCCGCAGGACGGGCTCCGTCGGGCGGTCGGGCGCCACGCGGATGAACGGCTCCGACTCGGGGATCGGCTCGCGCTGAGCCGGCACGGGGTCGCGCTCCAGGATGTTCTCGGGGATGTCGTGCGAGAAGACGGCCTTCAGGCGCTCCTCCGGCGTGGGGATGCCCTCGTGCTGGCCGTACCGCCCCTCACGCTCCACTCGCCGCGCCTCGCGCTCCTCGGCGCGCTTGGCGGCCTCGGTCATCCTCTCCGTCTGCCCCTGGGGCTCGGGAACATGCCTCGTGACCTGCGGCGCGGGGCCACCCTCCGGAAGCGGCCGGCCCAGCTTCGGCTCGTCGTCGCGGCGCGGCTCGTCCTCCTGGCGAGGCGGCTGCTCCCGGCGCGGCTTCTCGTTCGGACGAGCGTCGTCCTCCTCCGTCTTGCGGAAGAGCTGCGCCAGGGGGCCCTCGCGCATGCTCGCCCTCTTACCGCTTGCCATTCGCCAGGACCTCCTCCGCTAGCCGCCGGTAGGCGTACGCCGCCTTACCGTCAGGGTCGTACTTCAGCACCGACATCCCCTTCACCGGGGCCTCGGCGAATCGAACGGTCTTGTTGATGCGAGACGCGAAGACGCGGTCGCCGAAGTTCTCCTCCAGAATCTCGATGGCCTCCTTGGCGTGCACCGTGCGGTTGTCCACGAGCGTCGGCAGGATGCCCTCGATCTCGATCTCCGGGTTCAGCTCCTCGCGCACCATGGACAGCGTGTTCTGGAGCTGGATCAGCCCGCGCATGGACAGATACTCGCATTGCACGGGGACGATCACCTTCTGGGAGGCTGTCAGGGCGTTGATCGTGAGCAGCCCGAGGCTCGGCGGAGTGTCGATGAAGATGAAGTCATAGTCGTCGCGAACGGGCTCGAGACCCTTCTTGAGGGCGCGCTCGCGGCCGATCATCGTGGACATCGCGATCTCCGCTCCGGCGAGGTCGATCGACGAGCACGCCACGTCCACCTCTCGCTTGCGGATCACCTCGCGGATCGAGAGCTGGTGCACGAGCACGTCGTACATCGACGCGTCGAGCTGGTCAGGGTCGATGCCCTGGCTCATCGTGAGGTTGCCCTGCGGGTCGAGATCGACGCACAGCACGCGGTGGCCTCGCTCGACGAACGCCGCCGCGAGATTGAGCGTGGTGGTCGTCTTGGCGACGCCGCCCTTCTGGTTGGTGAACGCGATGACCTTCGCCTTGGCATCCATTACGCAAGCCGTATTCGCACGGGTTGGGCGGAATCCTTCACCCTTCCCGTCCGGTGACTGCGCTACTGGACAAGCGACTGCTCGTGGTGACGGGCAAGGGAGGAGCCGGCAAGACGACCGTGGCGGTCGCGCTCGGCCTCGCCGCGGCGCGCCACGGCAAGCGCGTGGTGCTGTGCGAGGTGACCGGCCGCGAGCGCATGTCGCGGCTCGTGCCGGAGCTCACCACGGTGTCCGTCGATCCCGAGGAGGCGAAGCGCGAATGGCTCCGCTACCAGCTGAAGTCGCGGACGCTCGCCGGCGTGCTGGGTGGCAGCAGCCTGTTCCAGTACCTCACGGCCGCGGCGCCCGGGCTCACGGAGCTCGTGACGATCGGAAAGGTCTGGGACCTCGCGCAGCTCGAGCCGCGCGCCGGCACGCCGGCCTTCGACCTGGCGATCGTCGACGCGCCCGCCACCGGGCACGGGCTGGCGATGCTGCGGGCGCCGAGCACGTACGCCACCATCGCGCGCGTCGGGCCGGTCGGCCGCCACGCCGAGACGATCGACTCGTTCCTTCGCGACCGCCGGCAGACCGGCGTGCTCTCCGTCGCGCTGCCGGAGGAGATGCCGGTGAACGAGACGGTGGAGTTCGAGCGGGCGCTCGACCGCGAGCTCGGCATGGCGGTCGACGCGATCCTCGTGAACGCGGTGCACCCGATTCGGTTCCGGCCCCCCGACATCGAGCGCATCCGCGCCGCCCGCGGTGAAAAGCCCGTGACGCGCGCTGCGCTGAACGCGGCTCTGTCGGAGCACACCCGGGCACGTGCGGAGCACGCGCAGGTCCGGAGGCTGCGACGCGCCGCCGCCGGCCCGGTGACCACGCTCCCGCGGATCTTCGAGCCCGAGCTCGGGCGTGAGGAGATCGAACGGCTGTCGGCCGAGCTGGAGCGGCGGCTGTGATCGGCGACTGGCTCGCCCGCAAGGAGGTGTGCATCTGCTGCGGCTCCGGCGGGGTCGGCAAGACCACGACCTCGGCGGCGATCGCGCTCGGCATGGCCGCGCGCGGGAAGAAGGTCGCTGTCCTGACGATCGACCCGGCCAAACGGCTGGCGAACTCCCTCGGCCTGCCGGAGCTCGGGAACGAGGAGCGGCTCGTGAAGGCGGACGTGAAGGGCGAGCTGTGGGCGATGATGCTCGATCCGAAGCGCACCTTCGACGAGATCGTGGAGTGGCACGCCCCGGACGAGCGCACGCGCGACGCCGTGCTCTCCAACCGGATCTACCAGGAGCTCTCGAACGCCGTGGCGGGCTCGCAGGAGTACATGGCGATGGAGAAGCTCCACGAGCTCCACCAGGAGGGCCGCTACGACCTGCTGGTCCTCGACACGCCGCCGACGCGCAACGCGCTCGACTTCATCGACGCGCCGAAGAAGCTCGCCGCCTTCATCGACTCGCGCACGCTCCAGGCGTTCACCGCGCCCGGCGTGCTTGGCCTGAAGGTGATCGGCCGCAGCTCCGGGATGGTGTTCTCGGTGCTGAAGCGCACGACCGGCATCGACCTGCTCGAGGACCTGTCGACGTTCTTCTCGAGCTTCGGCAGCATGACCGAGGGCTTCCGCGAGCGGGCCGAGCTGGTGAACGCCCTGCTGGCCGACAGCCGCAGTGCGTTCGTGCTGGTGACCTCGCCGCGAGCCGACGCCGTGGAGGAGGCGGGCTGGTTCCACCACCGCCTGCTGGACGCGGGGCTGCCGTTCGCCGGCGTGGTGGCGAACCGCGTGCGGCCACCCGCGCCGCGGGGCGATCCGTCAGCCGAGCTCGACGAGCTGTTGGGCGACCCCGGCCTGGCCCGCAAGGTGATGAGGACGTTCGAGGACGAGCGCCGACTGGCCGCTCAGGACCGCCGCAACCTGGCCGATCTCAAGAAGCGGCTCGGCCGCAAGCCGATGATCGAGGTCCCCCACCTCGACGACGACGTGCACGACCTGGCCGGCCTCGCCCGGATGGACGAGTTCCTGTTCGGAAGCTAGACCGGCGCCGAGAAGTCCTCGGGGTCGTCCCAGCCCCAGTCGGCCGACTCGGTGACTCCGTCGAGCTCGTGCTGCACGGGCTGATGGGCGACCACCGCCACAGGCTCGATCTCCGCGGTGTCGGGCTCGTCGTCGCACTCCGCCTCGTAGTCGGGCTCGTAGTCGGACTCCGCCTCCCACTCGAGCTCGGGCTCGAAGGTCACCGGGTTCTCGAAGGTCGGGACCTCCTCCCGGTGGAAGCGCGGCGTGTGCTCGACATGCGGCTCCGGCTCCGGCTCTTCGCGCATGTCGTGGGCCTCGATCTCGCCCAGCGGCTCGCCGTGGGACTCGATCAGGATGTCGTCGGCCACCGATTTCAGGTCGGCCTCCAGGTAGCCGCAGAGCACATCGCGCAGCAGCGCCCTCAGGTGACCCTCGACCTCGGCCACCAGCTCGCGCGGGGACTCCGTGTCGATGCTCGCGCCGCTCGAGTGGCCCATCACGTACCGCTCGAGCTGGGTGGCCGACTCCATCCGCTCCTGGAGCTCGCCGCGGGCGCCCTCCTCGGCGCACAGCGCCGCCAGGCGGAGCCCGAAGCTGGCCTGCCCCGTCTCCGTGGTGGCGTCGAGCAGCGCGCGGAGGCCCAGCAGGTGGTCCGTAAGCGCCTCCGCGTCCGTCTCCTGGGCGGCGCCCATCTCGAACCGGTCGAGCGCCCATGCCACGTGCGGCGGGCGCTCCGCGGCGCCGATCGCCGTGAAGAACTCGCGGAATGCCTGCTCGTCGCCGGCCGGCAGCATCCACTCCCCGCCGCTCGGGCGCGTGCTCGAGCCGATCGGCACCGGCTGCCAGCGTGCCTGGTCGGACTGGCGCCAGCCGGGCGCCACGAGCGAGACGCTCCCGGGAGCCCACAGTCGCATCGCCGTCACGACCGACTCGAAGCGCTCGGCCGCCTCGTCGGCGGGGATCGGGTCGTCGGCGGGCACGTCGCGCTCGAGCACGCACAGAAGCGAGGTGCGGTCGTGCGGACCCTCCATCGCGTCGCCGCGCGCCAGCGAGAGGCCGTCGCCGAGCTCCACGCGCTCGGCGTGCATCCACGCGCCGTGGAGCGGCGCGATCACGCGCGCGCGAACCGCGTCGCGGTACAGCGTCAGCTCGACCTCGCCGTACACGCGCTCGAAGCGTTCCTCCGGGAAGCCGAAGCTCGTCGCGTCCTCGTACAGCCGCTCGAGCATCGCCCGCAGCGCCGGCTCGGCCTGCTCGCCCCGCAGGCCGTTCACGCGCAACCACGCCGAGGCGCCGGCGCCGAGCTCGCGGCAGGCCGGCCCGCTCGAGGGCAGCTCGCGCAGCCGCTGCCAGCGCTCCTCGATGAACGCGCCGGTGCGCGGCTCGTAGCGGTAGAGGGCGGGTCCGCGGCCGCCTCCCTCGTCGACGACGTCGAACTCGACCTCGGCGCCGTCCTTCAGATCGTCCGTCAAGAGCGCGGCGGCCTCCAGCGCGAAGTTCCGCAGCGCGTCGTGGAGAGCTCGATTGCGCATGCGACGCGATTTCGGCGCCGCAGGCGGGTGTCCTGCCGGAGGGGCATCGCTGCGCACCGGGCACCGCCCGGTGCTTGCCGGAGGGGCATCGCTGCGCACCGGGCACCGCCCGGTGCTTGCGCAAGACGGGCTAGGCGGCGACGCCCACGCCGTCGGGCGTGACCGCGCAATCCTCGACGCCGAGGTACTCGCGCCCGTAACGGCGCATGTCCTCGATCAGCGGCACGAGCGCCTCACCCTTCGGGGTCAGCGAGTACTCGACCCGCGGCGGGACCTCCGGATAGGTGTGCCGCGCGACGATCCCCTGCTCCTCGAGCGCCCGCAGGCGCAGCGACAGGGTCCGCGGACTGATGCCCGCCAGCGAGCGCTCCAGCTCGCAGAAGCGGCTGCGGCCCTCGGCCAGGTCGCGGATGACCAGGATCGTCCACTTGCCGCAGATGATGTCCGCGGTTGCGCAGACAGGGCAGGTCGGATCGCTCACATATTCGATTTTAGAGCAAGACTTCACCAAATGAAGTGAGGCGGGCGGCGACCGCCGCCCGCCCCCACCTCAGCCGGTCAGGTTCCCCAGGAGCCCTCCCGCGCCGCCACCCGACGGCGTTCCCTGCGCGACCCGGCCCTCGCTCGGCTGCACCAGCACCCACCCGGCGCCGGCAAACGACATCTGCACGGACTCGCCGGAGCCGCGGCCGATGAAGTTCTTCAGCTTGATGTCGGTCTTGATCCCGGTCTGGACGCTCGACGCCCAGGTGATCGCCGCCTGCGGGTCCGCGAACGTCGGGGCCTCGGCGGTGTTGAGCAGCACGGGCGGGCCGTCGGAGACGATCGCCACCCAGCCGGTGCCGGTGAGCGCCATGTTGAACAGCCCGCCGCCCATCATTCCGGACACGCCCTCGACGCGCTTGATGTCCCATTCGATCCCGGCGTCGAATGCGAGCAGGTTCTCGCCGTTGACCGTGATCGCGTCGTTCTCGAGGTACAGCAGGTGGATCTCCTGGGCGGTATGCGCCAGGAACACCTCGCCTGTTCCGCTCATCTTCATCAGCGCGGTGCCCTCGCCGGTCACGGCCTTCTTCACCATCCGGCTGAGACCGCCGCTGCCGGCGTGCTCGAACGCCACCTCGCCCTGGTACGCGACCATCGAGCCCGCCCGGGCCTGGATCGTCACCTGGTTGAGGCTCACCTTCAACAGCTTCGAGTTCTGAAGCGCGAACGGCTGCTCAGACTTGGTTTCCTGGAACTCACCGAGGGTGCTCTGCACCTGTCCTCCTAATTGGTCGATTTTGCTGGTTCAAGGTACTGTGGATTCCCTTGCGCCGGCGGTCACTGGTTTGTTTGCTCACGATGCTCGTGGCCGCCCCCGCGGCCCGTGCGGCCGATCCCATCATGCCGCTCTCCGAAGTCAAGCCGGGCATGCGCTGCGCCGGCCTGTCGGTGATCAAGGGCACGGAGATCTCGTCCTTCGACGTCGACATCCTGGACGTGATCGCGGCGGAGACGGGCCTCAGCGGCCCGCGGATCCTGATCCAGGTGTCCGGCCCGGCGGTGGACGAGACGGGGATCGGCCCGGGCTTCTCGGGCTCCCCGGTGTACTGCGACGGCCGTAACGCCGGCGCGATCTCCGAGGGCCTCGGCGAATACGGCAACGAGGTGGCGCTCGCAACGCCGATCGAGGCGATGATCCGCGACCGGCCGCCGTCGCCCCCGTCCAGCGCCCGCCGCGACCCGGCGCTGCTGCGCGCCGCGCGCCCGCTCGGCACGCCGCTCAGCGTCAGCGGCCTCACCGGCCGCGCCGCTGAGCTCGTCAGGGAGGCGGCGCACCGCGCCCATCAGCCGCTGTTCGTAGCGCCCGCCGGCCCGGTCGGCGGCTACCAGCCCGTCGAGCTCCGCCCGGGCGCTTCCGTCGGAGCCGCGATCTCGACCGGGGACCTCGCGCTCGGCGCGATCGGCACCGTCACCTACCGCGACGGCGACGACGTGTGGGCGTTCGGGCACCCCTTCGAGGGGCTCGGCAAGCGCACGCTGTTCCTCCAGGACGCCTACGTCTACACGGTCATCCAGAACCCGCTCGGCATCCAGGACTTCGGCGCGATCACCTACAAGCTCGCCTCTGCCGACGGCAACGCGCAGGGAGCCGTGACGAGCGACAAGGCGGACGCGATCGCCGGCAAGGTCGGCACCGAGCCGCCGTCGATCCCGCTCCACATCGTCGCCCGGAACCGCGCCGGCGAGACGGTCACCCAGGACTCGCTGCTCGCCGACGAGCGCGATCTCGGCTGGGGCGCCGGCGTCTCGTTCGTCGGGCCGCTCGGGCTCACGCAGGCGGTGGGCCGGCTGATGCGGGACTTCGGGCCATCCACGCTCCGCATGTGCCTGCGCATCCACGTGCGCGAGCTGCGGAAGCCCATGGGCTTCTGCAACCTCTACTTCTCGGTCGACGACGCGGTGAACGACGTGGCCCAGGCCGGCGACCTCGTGGACTTCTTCGACTTCGCGCCGCTCCACGTGCAGCGCATCGCGATCGGCGCGAAGGTGCGCCGCGGCGTGAAGGAGGACGTGATCCTGCGCGCCCGCGCGCCGCGACGCGCGCGCAAGGGCTCGCGCGTGCGCGTGCGGCTCACCCTGCAGCGCCGGCACGGCGCCCGCCATCGCATGAGCGTGCGCGTTCGCGTGCCGCGCTCGCTCCGCCCCGGCAGGGTCCACCGGCTCACGATCAGCGGCGGTGGCGGCGGCTTCTCCGAGGGCGCGCTCGTCGAGGAGCTGATCGCGATGCTGGACGCCGAGCTCGGAGGCGGTGGCGGCCCAGGGTCCGAGCCCCGGACCGTCCGCCAGCTCGCGCGGCGCATCCACTCGCTCCGGCGCGTGCCCGGCATCTACGCGCACTTCGACCGCCGGCCGTCGCGGCTCGTCCGCCGCTCGCGCGACGTGAGCTACCAGGGTCGGGTGCGGCTGCGGGTGCGGGTTACGCCGCGCCGCCGCTGACGTCCGGCCCGCCGCCGTTCGCCGGCGCGGTCGCGGCAACCGTCTCGGCCGGCTCCTCGGGCGTGTCGATGACGGACTCGACGGAGGTGCTCCGCAGGCCGTCGGACGACACGAGCAGCTTGAAGTCGTGCGGGTGGGTGGCCGCCTTCAGAGCGACCTCCATCGACACCCGGCCGGCCTGCACGTGGCTGAGCAGCGCCTGGTCGAACGTCTGCATGCCGTAGTACGCGCCCTCGGAGATGACCTCCGGCAGCTTGCCGGTCTCCTCCGGGTTCATGATCATGTCGCGCACGCGGCCGGTCATCCGCAGGATCTCGCAGGTGGCCACGCGGCCGTTCCCGTCCGGCGACCGCACGAGCCGCTGGGAGATCACGGCCTTCAGCGTGCCGGCGAGCATCGCGCGCGCCTGGCGCTGCTCGGCCTGCGGGAAGAAGTCGATGATGCGGTTGACCGACTCGGCCGCGTCCACCGTATGGATCGTCGAGAGCACGAGGTGGCCGGTCTCGGCCGCGGACAGCGCGGTGCGGACCGTCTCCTCGTCGCGCATCTCGCCGACGAGGATGCAGTCCGGGTCCTGGCGCAGCACGCGCCGAAGCGCGCGGGCGAAGGAGGCG
>DASUYU010000326.1:0-15296 GCA_036377235.1 Thermoleophilaceae bacterium | reverse complement strand
ACGCGGAGGCGCACTGGGAGCCGGACCTGGCACGAGTCGACGCGGCCGCCGAGGCCGCGGCCGAGTCGGCGGCCCGCTCCTCCTAGTTGCCCACCTGGACCAACTGGGCGCGGCAGCAGCGCTGCGCGCCCGAGCGGATCGTTAGGCCTCGCAGCGAGGAGGAGCTGGTCGGCGCCGTTGCCGGCGCTTCGCGGGTGAAGGTGGCCGGCTCGGGCCACTCGTTCACGGACATCGCGTGCACGGACGGCGTGATGATCGACATGTCGGGCATGACTCGCGTGCTCGCGGTGGACCGCGACGAGATCACGGTCGAGGCCGGGATCACGTTGCACGACCTCGGCGAGGAGCTGCGCTCGCGCGGCCTCGCGATGGAGAACCAGGGCGACGTGGACCCGCAGACCCTCGCCGGCGCGATCTCGACGGCAACGCACGGAACGGGCGCCGGCTTCGGCAACCTCCCGTCGCAGGTGACCGGCATCCGCCTCGTGGACGGCACCGGCGAGGTACGCGACATCACCGAGGGCGACGAGCTGCGCGCCGCGCGCGTGAGCCTGGGCGCTCTGGGCGCGATCTCCGCGGTCACGCTCCGCTGCGTGCCCGCCTTCACGATCCACCGGATCGACGAGCCGCGGCCGTTGGACGACGTGCTCGCGCGGTTCGACGAGCTCGTGGACGCGCACGACCACTGGGAGGCGTTCGTGATGCCGTACACGCGCCGCGCGCTCACGCTTACGTCGGAGCGCACGGACCGCGAGCCCCGGCCGCGCGGCCGCTCCGCCGCCTTCATGAATGACGTCGTGCTGGAGAACGCGGTGCTCGGGGCGTTCTGCCGCACCGGCCGAGCATTCCCGCGGCTGATCCCTTCTTTGAACCGCACACTGGCACGGCTGATGAGCGGCTCAGAGCACCTCGACGCGAGCAACCGCGTGTACGCGAACGTGCGGCTGGTCCGGTTCACGGAGATGGAGTACGCGCTCCCGCGCGAGCACGCGACGGAGGCGCTGGAGCGCGTCCTCGAGCTGATCGAGCGCCGCCGGCTGCCGGTCGGCTTCCCGATCGAGCTGCGGGTGACCGCGCCCGATGACGCGCTCCTATCGACAGCCCACGGCCGCCCGACCGCCTACATCGCGGTGCACCAGTACGTGGGAATGGAGTTCGAGACCTACTTCCGCGCGGTCGAGGCGATCATGGACGAGTACGCCGCACGCCCCCACTGGGGCAAGCGCCACTACCAGACCGCCGCCACCCTGCGCCCCCGCTACCCCGCGTGGGACACGTTCACGAAGATCCGCGACCGCTTCGACCCGGAGCGCCGCTTCGAGAACGACTACGTGCGCCGCGTGCTCACTGGCAGCGGCGCAGCGTCCGGTCCAGCGTGAGCCTCCGGCCGTCCTCCGTCTCCGCGAGCACGCGCAGGCGGAAGCGGCCGTGGCGGCGGATCTGCTGGCGCTTCACGATTCCGCTCAGCGTGACCGGGCCGCTGCGCTGGCCGCGGGCGGTCGGGATGTTGAGGAGGCGCTCCACGCGGCGGCGGCCGATCATCACGTCGGCGTGCAGCAGGCGGGCGCGCTTCGAGCCGTGCACCTGGACACGCAGGTCCTGCGAGAAGCAGCTCGTCACGCGGCGGCCGCCGGATCGCACCGAGAGGGTCAGGTGGGGCCGGGCCTGGCAGTCCACGCCGATGCAGCTCGCCAGTGAGCGCAGCCGCGTGTGGAGGTCGTGCTGGACCTTCGCGTACGAGGCGTGGCCGTCGAGGCTCTGCAGCTCGTACGGGTCGGTCGCCAGGTCGTAGAGCTCGCGCTCGCCGGTGGTCTTGTGCTCCACGTACAGGAAGCGGTAGTTGCGGATGCCGCGGTACGTGGGCACACCGTTGGCGCCGTTGCCGTTCTCGATCAGGATGTCGCGGCCCCACTCCGCGCCCGGGTCGGCCAGCAGCTCGAGCAGCGAGCGGCCGTCCTGGACCCGGCCGGGCGCCACGTCGGCGGCGTCGAGGATCGTCGAGGTCACGTCGACATTCGCCACCAGCCGGTGGTCGATTCGTCCGCGCGGCACACCCGGCCCGCGCAGCACCAGCGGCACCCGGATCGACTCCTCGTACGGCAGCACCTTCTCGGCCAGCGCGCGGTGCTCGCCGTGCATGAAGCCGTTGTCCGACAGGAAAACGATCAGCGTGTTGTCGAGCTGGCCGTTGCGGCGCAGTGCCTCGACGATCTGGGACACGCCCTCGTCCACCGCCATCAGCGCCTCGTTCTCCTGGCGCCAGTTCTCCTCGACGGCCGCCCGGAGCTCGCCCGAGAGCAGCGGCCGGTCCGCCACCACCTGCGGCTTGTCGTACATGTTGCGCTCGTTGAAGCTCGGGACGCGCGGCATCCGCACGCCGGCGAAGGCGTCGCGGTGGCGCGGGGCGGGGGAGGGCGTCTGCGGACGGCGCGGGTCGTCCGGGTCGCGCGGCGCGCCCCGGTGGGGCGCCGTGTACCAGAGCGAGAGGTAGAACGGACGATCACCGTGAGAGGCGTCGTCGATCAGCTCGATGCCCTTGCGCGTCTCGAAGTCGGTCAGGTACTCACCGGGGTGGGCGGCGTCCGGGTAGTCCTTCACGACCCCGTGGTCGAACGCCTTCCAGGCGACGTAGTTGAACGCGGCGGAGTGCGGGAGCGCGACCCAGTCGGTCCAGCCCGGCGGGACGCCGTACTTCGCCTCGTAGCCGTTCAGGTAGCGCCCCACGTGCATCGTGCGGTAGCCGGCGCCCTGGAGCCAGACGGGCAGCGTGCTCGACCCGTCGAGCTGGAGGAAGCCGCCGAAGGGCGGCGCGTTGTGGAGCACGCCGTGGTTGTGCGCGTACTGGCCGGTGAGGTTCGTGGCGCGCGACGGGCAGCACAGCGGGAAGCTGTCGATCGCCTGGTCGAACGTGGTGCCGTCCCCGCCCAGCTGGGTGTTCACGTTGCCCATGTAGGCGAGCGAGGCGGCCGTCTGGTCGTCGGTCATGATCTCGACGACGTTCACGCGCGCGAGCGCGGGGGAGGCGAAGGCGAGCAGGGCGGCCGCGGTGGCGGCGGCGACTACAGCTCGCAGCGGCCCTCGCCGCGGTACGTGGGCACCTGGTCGGCGATCTCGCCGCCCGACACCAGATACAGAGTGTTGAAACGCTCGCACAGCTCCCCAGCCTTCGCATGGCGCAGATAGACATTTGCGCCGACTCGCAGGCTAGCGGCGGCGGACCCCAGCACGGGGGTCTGCACCTCCCCTGCGCCCTCCAGGGGGTCAACACGGAGGCCGCGCGGGAGGTGCGGTGACGGCAGCCGGTCGCGCCCGGCCGTCCCGGACGCGGGATAGCCGCCCCCCAGCAAAGTGGCCACGGATGGGCTGGGACGCCGCACCACGGGCATCGCGAACATCGCCGCCGGGGTGAGCCTGAACGACGAGTAGCGGTCGAACAAGGCGGGCGCGTAGAAGCCGGAGCCGGCCGTGATCTCGGTGACCGCGTCCTCGCGCCTGGTCGTGTGGATGCTGCCGGTGCCGCCGCCGTTCACGATCGGGACGGGCGCCACCTCGCGCACCGCCGACACGACCGCCGCGCGCCGCTCGGCGATCTCGGCGGCCGAGCGGCGCTTGATGAGGCGGATCACCGGCGCCTGCAACGGTTTTCCCAGGGGGCGGTCGCCCAGGCCAGCAATGTGCGCCTCGTAGCCCATCAGCGCGGCGAGCTCGAGCCCCGGGCGCCGCGCGATCTCGCGGGCGAGCGTCTGCGCCTGCGCGGGCGTGCGGATCGGCGAGCGCTTCACGCCGATCTTCACGCGGCCGCCGAGCGGCCACCAGCTCAGGTCCACCTCGATGCAGACCCGAATCGGGCGCGCGTCGCCGCCGGCCGCCGACTCGATGAAATCAAGGTGCTCCACGGAATCGACCATCAGGATCGGCGCGCCGTCGTCCTCGACGCGGCCGAGCACGGCGAGCGCCGCGCGGTCGGCTGTGGGATAGGCGAGCAGCAGGTCGTCGAAGCCGTGCCCGTGGAGCCAGAGCGACTCCGGGAGCGTGAACGTCATGAGGCCCTGGAAGCCGCCGCCCGCGGGCTCGTCGGGGCCGCGCGTGAGGATGGCGTCCAGCAGCGAGCGGCAGCGCACCGACTTGCTCGCCACACGTATGCGCGTGCCCCGCGCCCGCCGGAGCATCTCGTCCGCGTTCGACCACATCGCGTCCAGGTCCACGAACGCGAACGGCGCGTCCACGCCCGCGAAGATTCGCTCGAGCTCCTCGTAGGTCCGCTCCCGTGCGGCTGTACGGTGCACCGCCATGATCCGGGCCGAACGTATACCGCCCACGGCCCTGGTGCTGGCCGGGGTCGCGTCGGTTCAGTTCGGCGCGGCGTGGGCGAAGACGCTCTTCGACGAGGTCGGCCCCGGCGGCGCCGTGCTGATGCGCGTGGCCTTCGCCGCGGTGATCCTGTGCGCGTTGTGGCGTCCTGCCCTGCGCGGCCGCTCGGCCGCTGACTGGCGCCTGATCCTCGCCTACGGCTTCGTGCTGGTGGCGATGAACCTCAGCTACTACGAGTCGCTCGACCGCATCCCGCTGGGCATCGCCGTCACGTTCGAGTTCATCGGGCCGCTGGGCGTGGCGGTGGCGGGATCGCGCCACGCGCTCGACCTGCTGTGGGTCGCGCTCGCCGCCGCGGGCATCCTGCTGCTGTCCAACTTCGGCACGGCCGACCTCGACACGGTCGGTGTGGCGCTCGCGCTCCTGGCCGGGTGCTTCTGGGCGGCCTACATCCTGCTCGCCGCACGCGTGGGGCGAGCGATGCCGGGGGGCCAGCCGCTCGCGCTCGCGATGGCGGCGGGCACCCTCATGCTCGCGCCGGTCGGGATCGGCCAGGGCGGCTCTGAGCTGCTGACGCTGTCGGTGCTGGGGATCGGAGCCGCAGTGGCCGTGCTGTCATCGGTGATCCCGTACACGCTCGAGCTCGAGGCGCTCCGGCGAATGCCGTCGAACGTCTTCGGGGTGCTGATGAGCCTGGAGCCGGCGGCCGCTTCGCTCGCCGGGTTCCTCATCCTGGGCGAGGACCTGGTGGCACGCGAGATCGTCGCGATCGGGCTGGTGGTCGCCGCGAGCGCGGGAGCGGCACGCGGTTCGAGCGTGCCGCCCCGCGACGCGTAAGAGCCAGGAGGGCATCGCGGCGCACCGGTCACCGCCCGGTGCTTGCGCAAGACGGACGAGGCTCCGGCGGCGTTGCCGTCCGGGTGCAGACTTCGCACCCGGCCCCGGCAACCCGCCGCGACCTCGCTGGGGCGGGGGACGTTTCGGAGGAGGAGGAGGGCTTAGGCGAGCGCCGGGGGCGCTTCCTCGTGGTTGTCGGCCTGATCACGAGTGATGGCCGGACGCAGCGGGAGGAGGTCGAACATGCTGAGCGGCTGCCCGCACCCGTTGCACCAGGTGACGCGCGAGAGCCCGTCGAAGTCGACCACATCTTCGCAATGGGGGCAGAGATAGTGGGCCATGTCCACTATTTCGGCTTAACCCGACAATCGTCCAATCGGGTCAGGACCCCATAGACGAATTAATGGGGTCAGGACCCCAGGCGGCGACTTGCACGTATGGCGCATTTATTCGCTCGGGGCAGGGTCGTTTTTGGCTCGCAGTGGGTAGCAAAGAGGTAATGCCGAGGGAGACCCTTCGTTTCAGCCCGGCCTACGTGCGCCGCGCGAAGGCCTTCATCACACACGCGCGCTCCGTCCGCTCGGCCGCGCGGGCGGACCCGGTGGACGCCGGTGCTCTTCGCATCCTCTGCTACCACCGGGTCGGCAACGAGCACGACCCGCTGACCGTGCGCGTCCGGCGCTTCCGCGTGCAGATGAACGCCCTGGCGGAGCGCGGGTTCCGCGTACTCGACGTTCGGACGGCATGGCGCCGGCTCACGGCCCAGCGTGAAGCCGGAGCCCAGACGGGCGAGCGGCTCATCGGCCTGACGTTCGACGACGGCTACGAGGACGTGGCGGAGAACGCATTGCCGGTTCTGGAGGAGCTGGGATTCTCCGCGACGGTGTTCGTCGTCACCGGCGCGGTCGACGGGCACACGCGGCTCACCTGGTACGACCGCCAGCCGGCGCTACTCGACTGGACCGAGATCGAGGACCTCGACGGCAACTCGCCACTCTCCTTCGAGCCGCACTCACGGACGCATCGCAACCTGCTCGCCCTCCCGGATGACGTGCTCCGCGCGGAGCTGTCGGGGTCGAAGGCCACGCTCGAATCCCACGTGGGAAGGCCGGCGCGGGTCTTCTCGTACCCCGGCGGCCTCTTCGGCGATCGGGAGCGGCGCTTGGTCGCGGACGCCGGCTTCGAGGTGGCCGTGACGTGCCGCCCCGGCACGAACAACGCGGGCTCGGATCGGTTGGCGCTGAACCGCACCATGGTGGAGCGCAGCGATCACATGCTCGACTTCCTCGCGAAGATCCGCGGCGGCCACGACGCCGAGCTTCCGCTGCGCGCGCCCTACCTACGCCTCCGCTACGGGCGTGCCCACAGGTCGCGCGGCAGGCCGCTGGCACCGGACCTAATTGGCCGCTTCCAGTCGTGATCTGAGCGACGTGGTGGTGATCGGCGCCGGGCCCTACGGTCTGAGCGCTGCGGCTCACCTCCGCGCCGCGGGCATGGAGCCGCGGGTCTTCGGCCGCACGATGGAGTTCTGGCGCGAGCGCATGCCCACACGGATGATGCTGCGGTCGATCACGGAGGCGTCGCACATCTCCGACCCTGGCCACGAGCTCACGCTTGACCGGTACGCCGACGCCGCCGAGCTGTCGCTCCCGGACCCGATACCGATCGGCGACTTCATTGCCTACGGGGAGTGGTTCGAGCGCCATGCGCTTCGGCAGGTGGATCCTCGCCGTGTGGTCAACGTCCGCGCGGCCGCGGGTGGATTCGCGGCCGAATTGGACGACGGTGAGACGGTGACGGCC
The DNA here is from genome assembly GCA_036377235.1 of Thermoleophilaceae bacterium. Taxonomy (GTDB): domain Bacteria; phylum Actinomycetota; class Thermoleophilia; order Solirubrobacterales; family Thermoleophilaceae; genus JACVRW01. The sequence continues at coordinate 8,346 of DASUYU010000326.1, read as the reverse complement.
CGGCGCGTCGTCGTCGCGGCCGGCCTCGAGCCGTTCGGGTGGATGCCGCCGGAGCTCGCCGCGCTGCCTCCCGGCACGGTGAGCCATTCGTCCGAGCACACGACCTTCGACCGCTTCGCCGGCCGGCGGGTGCTCGTGCTCGGCGGAGGGCAGAGCGCCGTCGAGTCCGCGGCTCTGCTCGCGGAGGCATCGGCCGATGTGGAGGTAGTCGTGAGGGCGCCGGAGGTGAGGTGGCTCGCGCCCGGCGCGCTGAAGCAGCGATCCGAGCTCCTGCACCGCGTCATGTACCCGCCGAGCGACGTCGGGCCACCAGGATTGAACTGGCTCGTGTTCTTCCCCCGGCTCTGGCGGCTCCTGCCGGAGCGGCAGCGCACGTGGGTGGCATACAGATGCGTGCGTCCGGCGGCCGCGGTCTGGCTGCGGCCGAGGCTCACCGGGGCGACGATCGGCACCAGCCGGTCCATCGCGGCCGTGGCCGCGGCCAACGGCGGGCTCCGAGTCCAGCTCGACGACGGTACGGAGCGGCACGTGGACCACCTGCTTGCCGCCACCGGGTTCCGAGTCGATGTGAGCCGGTATGGATTCCTCGACTCCGGCCTGCTCCGGTCGCTCCGGCTGGTGGACGGCTACCCCGTGCTGCGGCCCGGATTCGAGTCGTCGGTGCCGGGGCTGCACTTCCTCGGAGCGGCAGCCGCGCCGAGCTTCGGGCCGATCATGCGGTTCGTGGCCGGCACTCGGTACGCCGCCCCGGCGCTCGCCCGCGCGGTCGCCGGCCGGCCCTGATGGCGTCCGTGCTCCTGACCGACGCCGAGGAGCGCTCGATCGTCGCAGCCGCACGATCCCTTCAGAGGGCAGGTCACCGCGTGGCGGCGGCGGGCCGCAGCAGGCTGGCCCCGGCGCACTGGTCGCGAGCGTGCCGGGAGCGTCACATCGTTCCGGACCCGAGGCGCGACGCGCCTGGCTTCGTGGCGGGACTCGAGGCACTCGTCCGCGGCGGCGGCTACGACGTGCTCGTGCCGGGCAGCGACGTGTCTCTGCCGCTGATCTCGGAGGCGCGCGCGCGGCTCGAGCCGCACACGCAGCTGGGCCTCCCGGACGACGATGTGGTGCGCGCGTCCGGAGACAAGGAGGTGCTGCTGAGCGCGGGAGCCGAAGCGGGCCTCGCGCCGCCCCCCACGGTCATCTGCGCCGACAGCGACGAGGCGAGCGCCGCCGCCCGCGAGCTCGGCTATCCGCTGATCGTGAAGCCGATTCGCTCGGCGGCAGGCGAGCTGGGAGCCGTGCGTCAGCGGCCCGCGGGCTTCGCCGCCACGGAGGCGGAGCTGCACAGGGCGGTTGGCGAAGCCGGGCCGCGCGTGCTCGTCCAGCGCTTCGAGCGGCCGCTGGCGCACCTTTCGTGCGGTGGCGTGGCGGCCGGCGGGCGAGTTCGCGGCCTGGTCGTGGCGCGCTTCCACCGGACCTGGCCGGTCCGGTCCGGAGCCGCCGCGTTCGCGGAGACCGTCGAGCCGCCGGACGGTCTGGCCGCGGGCCTGGCACGGCTGCTGGAGGCGCTCGGCTGGCGCGGGATCTTCGAGCTCGAGGTGCTGGTGCTCGAGGACGGACGCATGTGCGCGATCGATTTCAACCCTCGCGTATTCGGCTGGCTCGCCCTCGCGATCGCGGCGGGAGCCGATCTTCCCCGAGCGTGGCTGGAGTCGCTCCTCGGCGGCGGTGCAGCGGAGACCGGACCGGCGCGCGCCGGCCTGCGCTACCGATGGGAGGACGGCGATGCCTGCTGGGCGGCGTGGCACCTGCGGCGCGGCCGGCTGCGGCAGGCGGCGGCGGCGCTGCGCCCCGCACGGAACGTCACGCACGCGCATTTTCGGCTGACCGACCCCGGCCCGCTGCCCGCGCGCGCCCTCTGGGTCCTGTCGCGGCGCTACCGCCGCTCGTAGAGCGAGATCTGGTGGCGGACCAGATCGGCCAGATTGCCGAGCGCGATGTTGGCGTCCACCAGGTGCAGGCCCCAACTGGCGTCCGGTAGCGGGGTGATCTGGCCGAATCCCGAACCCAGCGGCTTCACGCGGAGCACGTTCGCGCCGCCCGCCCGCGAGCAGCGGGCCGACACGCCGTTCGGCAACGTGGCCCACGGCGTCTTCGGGTGCGGGACGGTCGCGAGCGCGAGATCGGCCTCGGCCCCGATCAGGCTCGAGGCGAACGGCTTGGTGGCGTATACGGGCGAGATCTTCCCGGCGCCGCCGGCCAGCGCCGCGGGGTTGGTGCACAGCACCTCGAGGCCGGGCGTCGTGGTCCGGCCGAAGATGCTGCTCGCCGGGGGCGTCTCGTTGAACGTCGAGAAGGCGATCACGCACCCGAGCTGATCGCGCGACCGGCAGGCGCGGACGTGCTTGAAGTCGCCGCCGCGGTCGGCGCCCTTCTTCACCGTGACGTTCCCGCCGAGCAGGATCGCCGACAGCATCCGCCTCCGGACCGCCGGCTTCCCGTCCACCTCGTTCGCGATCAGCTCGCGCAGCGCCAAGGTGCCCTGCGAATGGCCGATGAGGATCACGCCGCGGCCGTGGTTGTACTTACGCAGGTAGACCCGCCAGGCCTCGCGCACGTCGGCGTACGCCTGCCGGCGCATCGCCGGTGTGACGCTGCTCCCGTTGAGTAGCCCCTGGATCGTGATCTGGCGATAGACCGGGGCGAACACGCGGCAGTCGCGCGAGTACCGCGCCGTCTGCTGGAGCACGATCGACCGAAGCACGTCGTCCACCACCTTGGTGGCCTGCGGGCGCTGCTGGTCCGAGACCGTGGGGTAGACGTAGAAGCAGTCGGCACGCCGCGGCCTCGCCCGCTGGATGTGCTGCACCTCGAGGCGCTTGACCGCCGGCGAGTACACCGTCGTCGTGAGGCTGGGCTCGCACGGATTCGCCCGCATGCCCGGCTTGCAGAGCCAGAGCACCTTGGCGCTCGCGCCCGCGGGAACGACCAGCGCCATCGCGACCACCGCGACAGCGGCCAGCAGGATCCTGCGCGCCTCCACGCGAAGATCCTATGTCACGGTGGCGCGCACCTCAGCACTGCGGAACCGCCAGATGTCGGGCACGGCCAGGAGGACGAGCACCGACGCCGCGAACAGGGCCGTGGCGATCCACAACAGCGTGTGGATCCCGATGGCGTCCGCGACCCCGCCCCAGAGGGCGAGTCCGAGCGGAACGACCGCGTACGAGCCGAACCAGTCGTACGAGCTCACCCGCGACAGGGACTCGCGCGGGATGTGGCGCTGGAGCGTGGACTCCCAGACCGACATCCCGAGCATCATGCCGACACCGGCGAGGAAGGTGCCGACCGCGAGCAGGGCTGCCGGCGCTCCGGCGGCGAGGAAGACGAGCGGTAGACCGAATAGGCCCTCCATTCCCGCGACGAACAGGAGCGGCCGCCCCGGCCGTGCGCGCGTCGCGAGCAGGCTTCCCACGAGTGCGCCGGCGCCCATCGCGGCGAGAACGGATCCCCACACGGCCGCGCCGCCGAGGTCGCGGTGGGCCACCACCGGTCCGAGCGCCTGCCAGGCCGCCCAGGCCAGGTTCGCGACGGCGAAGTAGAGGACGAATGCCCACACCCAGCGGCGCGAGCTGAACGCGACCCAGCCCTCGCGGAGATCGGTGAAGAACGACGACCGCTCCCGCGCCTGGCGCGCCGGCGGACGGAGCAGCGCGAGGCACACCGCGCTCGCGCCGAAGGTGGCGGCGTCGACGGCGATGGCCCAGCCGGCGCCCGCCGCCGCCACCACGATTCCCGCAAGTGCCGGCCCCAGGATCTCGCTCGCGGAAACGGCCGTCGAGCGAAGGGCGTTCGCCGGCTGCAGCTCGTCATCGCTCACGATCTCCGGAAGCAGGCCGGTGGACGCCGGGCCGAAGAAACCCGTGCCGGCTCCCGTCACGCCGGCGAGCGCTCCGAGCATCCACACCTCGCCCGCGCCGGAGATGACGAGCACGGCCATCGTGGCCTGGCTCGCCAGCCGCAGCAGGTCGGCCCCCACCATGACCGCGCGCCGGGAGGTCCGGTCCGCGACGACCCCGCCGGTCAGCAGCGTGGCCACGAGAGTGGTGGTGCCCGCCGCAAGCACCAGCCCCACGTCCGACGCTGACCCGCCGAGCTCGATGACCGCGAACGCGAGCGCGACCACGACCATGCGGTCGCCGATTACGGATATGCCCTGGCCGAGGAACAGCAGCCGGAAGTCGCGGTGGCGGAGCACGCCGAAGCTCTCCCTGCCGTCCGCGGTCATCTGAGGTAGATCGGGTTCGAGACGATCCAGGTGCGCTCGCGGCCGCGCGCAGTCCGGTAGGCCTCCACGCGGTACGCGCCCGGCTCCTCAACGTTCGCGTCGAGCGTCGTGCCGGCGGCCGTGGCGACCTCCGTGCCGTCGCGGAGCAGGCGCAGCCGAGCCGGCAGCGGGGTGCGCGCGTGCAGGGTGTGGAGGCCGGCGGGAGCCTCGCCGCCCATCGGCACGTCCGCGGCCTCGAAGCGGAAGCCGCGGGCGGGCGCCACCGAGTCGACGGCGATGTAGCACCGGCCCTCGCGGAGCGGGTCGAAGACCAGCTCGCGGTCGTGCTCGAGCTCGCCCGACGGAGCCTCTTCGCACAGCACGTGCGTCCGGACCAGCCTGAACGAGCGGTGGTAGGCCATCACCCGCACGGGAACGAACGGACCGATGCGCTTCCCGAACTGGTGCGCGTCGAGGCCGCCGATCGCGTGCACGCGGCGCGTCCGGCACAGCTCGTCCCAGGCGCGCATGTTGCGTTCGGGCGGGTGGTCCAGCATGCGAGCCGGCATCGCCAGGAAGCGCAGCATCGCCGGGATGCTCGGGAGCTGCTCGCCGGCGTCGTTCGCCATGTTCCAGAGCTCGATCCCGTGGAGCGCGTCGCAGTCGAGCCCGCCGAACGGCATCCCGGGCCGCTTGAACCGCTCCCATCCCTGCGAGAACGGGTGAGCGGCGAACCCGAAGCCGCCGGCGTCGCGCACCGCTCTGGCGATTCCGCACGCGTCGAGGCCGCGGTGGCGGATCTCCGTGTCGATCCCGAACGCGAGGTAGTGGTCACGCCCGAGCGGCGACACCTCGACGCCGGCGAGCAACAGCACGTCGCCGTACCAGCCCTCCTCGCCGTTTCGCTGCGCCGCGAGCGTGTCGTGGTCCGTCAACAGCACGACGTCGGCGCCCGCCCTCGCCGCCGCGCGCATGATCTCCCGAACGGTGCCGGTGCCGTCGGAGTGCGTCGAATGGAGGTGGACCACACAGGAGAGATCGTGCATTCCGCACAACTTCATAGCTGCTCGCGGGTTTCCACGGCATGCGGTCGCTCGGGCTCGCGCTCCTGGTCCTTGCGTTCAGCACCTCTCCGGCGTCGGCGGCCGTCGTCTCGATCGACGAGAACTTCTGCGGCTGCGACGGAAGTTCCGGAGACGAGGACACGCGATTCGTCGTGGTCACGGCGCAATCGGGAGAGCACAACGCGATCACGGTCGAGCAGCGTCCCCGCGGCGTTCTGGTCACGGACAGCGGCGCTCCGCTCACGGGGGCGTGCCGCCCGGCGAACACCGGCGGCGGCCGCTTCTGCCGGGGCCGCTTCGACGGCGTGGACGTCTCGCTGGGAGACGGCGACGACTCGCTCGCCTCGGGGGTCGGAGGGACGGTGGACGGCGGGCCGGGCGCGGATCTGCTGGACGTGACCGGATCGCCGGGCGCGGCGGTGACCTACGCGGACCACACAGACGGCGTGACCGTGCGCCTCAACGGCATCGCGGACGACGGGGCGGCCGGCGAGGGCGACAACGTGATCGGCCCGGTCACCGGCATCACGGGCGGCAGTGGGAACGACGACCTGGAGGCGGGCGAACACGCCAGCGGCCTCTTCGGCGGCGCCGGCGATGACACGCTCACCGGCAGCCCAGAGGGCGACACCATCAACGCCGGCGACGGCAATGACACCGTGGCGGGCGGCGACGGCGACGACCACCTCACGGGCGGCGCGGGCACCGACGACCTCGGCGGCGGCGACGGATTCGACGAGGCGAGCTACGTCGGCGCGACCGCACCACTGACGCTCAGCATCGGCGACGGCGCCAACGACGGCGCGGCGGGGGAGAACGACGACATTCGCGAAGACGTCGAGGCTCTCGCGGGCGGGAGCGGGAACGACGTCCTGACAGGGACCGCCGGACCGAACCGGCTGATCGCGTACGGCGGCCAGGACGTTCTACGCGGCGGGGCCGGCCCGGACGAGCTCATCGGGTGGGACGACGATGATGAGCTCGACGCCGGGCCCGGCCCCGACCGCGTTCGTGCCGGCTCGCGCGACCGGCCGCTTCTGAAGGACGGCGAGGTCGATCGCCTCGACTGCCGCCGCCACGCGCCGGTGCTCGAGGCCGACCAGATCGACGTGCTGGTGGCATGCGCGCCGCTCCCAACCGTCCGGCCCCGCTCGCGGCTCCGTAACTACCGCGGGACAACGTTGCTCCTGTCGTGCCCGGCCGACAGCGCGGTCCCCTGCCGCGGCCTGGTGTGGGCCACGACCACGAGCGGGCAGCGCATCTCGCGCAGGGTCCGCTTCGGGCCGATCGAGCCCGGCAACCGGACCACCGTCCACCTCGGCCTCCACGTCCTGCGCCCCGGACGCTTCGCGCTGGCCGCGCTGCGCACACGGCGCCTCGACGGCTTCGACAGCGTGAGCAAGGGCCGTGAGGCCCTGGGCTGTCTCCCTGGGTAACGTCTATGGCGTGAGCGATTCGGACACCTTCGGCGCCCGCTCGACCCTCGAGGTCGGGGGCGAGCAGCACGAGATCTTCAGGCTCGACGCCCTCCAGGAGAAGTACGACGTGGCGCGGCTGCCGTACGCCCTGAAGGTGCTGCTCGAGAACCTGCTCCGCAACGGCGAGGACGAGGGCGCCGAGGCGGTGGCGAAGTGGTCCGCGAAGGACGAGCCCTCGCAGGAGATCGCCTACAGGCCCGCGCGCGTCCTGATGCAGGACTTCACCGGCGTGCCGGCGATCGTGGACCTCGCCGCCATGCGCGACGCCATGGAGGAGCTGGGCGGCGACGCCACCAAGATCAACCCGCTCGTGCCGGTCGAGCTCGTGATCGATCACTCGATCCAGGTGGACGTGTTCGCCGAGCGGCTCGCGTTCCAGCGGAACGCCGAGCTCGAGTTCGAGCGCAACCGCGAGCGGTACGCGTTCCTGCGCTGGGGCCAGGAGGCGTTCGACAACTTCAAGGTGGTGCCGCCCAACACGGGCATCTGCCACCAGGTGAACCTCGAGTACCTGGGCCGGGTGGTGGAGTCGCGCGACGGCCAGGCCTTCCCCGACACGCTGGTCGGGACCGATTCGCACACGACGATGATCAACGGCCTCGGCGTGCTCGGCTGGGGTGTGGGCGGCATCGAGGCGGAGGCCGCGATGCTCGGCCAGCCGGTCTCGATGCTGATCCCGCAGGTGGTGGGCTTCCGGCTCACCGGCGAGCTCCCCGAGGGCTCCACCGCGACCGACCTCGTCCTGACCGTGACGGAGATGCTGCGCGAGCGAGGCGTGGTCGGCAAGTTCGTGGAGTTCTACGGGCCGGGCCTTCCCAACCTGCCGCTGGCCGACCGGGCGACCATCGGGAACATGTCGCCCGAGATGGGCGCCACGTGCGCGATCTTCCCGGTCGACGCCGAGACGCTCCGCTACCTCGAGTTCTCGGGCCGGCCGAAGGAGCGGGTGGAGCTGGTCGAGGCGTACTGCAAGGAGCAGGGCCTCTTCCACGACGAGGACTACGAGGAGGCGACCTACTCCGACACGCTGGAGCTGGACCTGGGCGACGTGGAGCCGTCGCTCGCCGGCCCGAAGCGCCCCCAGGACCGCGTGGCGCTGGCGAACGCGGCCGAAGACTTCCGCTCGGAGCTGGAGGAGTACGCGGGCAAGGACGTGCACACGGGCTACGACGAGGCGGTGGACGAGTCGTTCCCCTCGAGCGACACCCCCACGAACAACGGCGGCGGACAGTCACCGAAGGGCGGGCACGACCACCCGGAGCCGGAGCATTCGCATCCGAAACCCGGCACCGCAATCGCCGAGCGCGAGGAGGGCTTCGGCCACGGCTCGGTGGTGATCGCCGCGATCACGAGCTGCACGAACACGTCGAACCCGTCGGTGATGATCGGCGCCGGGCTGCTGGCCAAGAAGGCGGTGGAGGCCGGGCTCGAGCGGATGCCGTGGGTGAAGACGTCGCTGGCGCCGGGCTCGAAGGTCGTGACCGAGTACCTCGAGCGCGCCGACCTCCTGGAGCCGCTGTCGAAGCTCGGCTTCGACCTGGTGGGCTACGGCTGC
>DASUYU010000325.1:0-13556 GCA_036377235.1 Thermoleophilaceae bacterium | reverse complement strand
CCTCATCGAGCTGCTCGTCGTCATTCTGATCATCGGGATCCTGGCCGCGATCGCGCTGCCGGCGTTCCTTGGTCAGCGTCAGAAGGGTCAGGACGCTGAGGCGAAGTCCAACGTGCGCAACCTGGTTTCGCACATGGAGTCGTGCTTCACGACTGGCGAGACGTATGTGGGCTGCGATGCGGCTCAGAGCGACATCGCCAACAGCGGTCTGCCGGTCAGCGGCGCGAACGCCACGCTGGCGATTTCGAACCAGACGGCGGCCAACTACAAGATCGTCGGCACGTCGAAGTCGGGCAACACGTTCACGTACGACAAGCAGGGCTCGACCGTCACCAAGACCTGCACCGGCTCCGCCGGCTGCAACAACGGCAGCTGGTAACAACCGGTACCGATGCTGTTTCCCTGTGGGGCGGGCCCTCGGGCCCGCCCCACTGTCGTTCTGGGGACCAATCCCGCACCGCGGCGCCAAATGGGTCATCGGAGATATGGCCATAGCCGAATGGGCCCCTTTAGACGCGCATGCGCGAAGCCGACACCTGTCGAAGTGTTCTCTCGCGCCCGTCCCTGCTCTGAAGCCGGCTTCACCCTGATCGAAGTTCTGGTCGCCATGTTCATCCTGCTCGTCGGGGTGCTCGGCGTGGTCACGCTCGTGGACGGCGCGAACGCGGTGACCTCGAAGACGAAGGCACGCGAGGGCGGCACCGCGATCGCCCGGTCGGTCATCGAGGTCTCGCGCTCGATCCGGTACCGCGACCTCAACGTCACCTCGCTCGAGGACGCGCTCGAGACCCGGCCCGGCCTCGCCGACGCGAAGCCGACGGTGACCGGCTACCAGGTCCAGCAGCGCGGGATCTACTACACCATGACGCTCACCGTCTGCTCGCTCGACGACGAAAAGGACGACCTCGGGGCGCGACCGACCGGCGTCGCGTTCTGCTCCGACAGCGCCGGGCCGCCCGTGACTCCGAAGGACCGCAACCCGGACGACTACAAGCGCGTGCGCGTCCATCTCGACTGGTCGACCCGCGCCACCGCCCACAGCGTCACCCAGACCTCGTCGATCATCAACCCGGTCGGCGGTCTCGGACCGTCGGTCACCGGGCTCACGATGACCTCGCCGGCGTCCAGCTCCACGGACGAGGTGCGGATCGAGAGCAGCTCCGCGAGCCCGATTAACTCGGCGAGCTTCCTGGCGACCAGCTCGGGCTTCGCCGCGGACCTCAACTGGTCGATCAACGGCGACTCGCAGGGCAAGGCCAACGGCGGGCCGACCAACTGGACGTTCACCTGGAACTTCACGAAGTCCGGCAGCTCGGATCCCGACAACATCGTCTACTACGACTGCAAGTACTTCGTCCAGGCCGACGCCTTCGACGCGGAGGGCCGCGCGGGCACCCCGCGCGTCCTGACGGTCATCCTCAACCGGCGCGAGCCGATCGCACCGGCCAACGTGACGGCCGGCCGAAACGGCGCCGGGGACCGCGTGGACATCCGCTGGACTCCGAACCCGGAGTGCGACGTGATCGGCTACAGGGTGTACCGCAGCTCCGCGTCCGGGACGCTCGGCACCCAGGTGAGCTGTCCCGATCCGACCGCACCCAGCCCGACTGTCACCACACAGGAGTGGTGTGTGGACGAGACCGCGCCCTCGAGCGGCCCGCTCTACTACACCGTCGTCGCCGTCGACACCATGGCGAGCGGCGCTCTTCGCGAGGGCACGCGCAGCGCGCAGAGCGTGGTCCCGGCCTCCGGCGGCAACGCGGTCCCGACGGCGCCCACCAACCTCTCGGTATGCATCGGAGGCCAGCCCTCCTGCGACGGGCCGAGCGGTCAGCCTGCTCCGTCCGGTCAGATCGTCGTGCGCTGGGACGCGTCCACGGATTCCGACGGCACGGTCGCCTTCTACCGCATCTACCGTGACGGCACGTCCTACTCGAACCGCTGGGACGACTTCTTCCCGTCGGCCACCGGCGGGATCCTCGCGTGGCTCGAGTACGCCCCGGGAACGGGCTCCCACACCTATCGGGTGACGGCTGTGGACAACCTGTTCGGCGAGTCCGCGCTGAGCGCCCCGGTGAGCTCGCCGTGACGCGGCGTGAGGACGGCATGAGCCTCGTCGAGGTCCTGCTCGTCATGACGCTGATGCTGATCGTGCTGGGCGCCACCCTCACGACCTTCAACCAGTTCGAGCGCAAGGCGCGCGACAACCAGAACCTGAACGAGGCTCAGGACAGCGCCCGGCGAGGGCTCGACCTCCTGGCGCGCGACCTCCGGAACCTCGCCAGCCCGACCCCGCTCCTGCCGTACGCGATCGACCGCTTCGAGCCCCAGGACGTGATCTTCCAGTCCGAGGGCAAGGTGAAGCCGCCGGGCAGCTTCAACGCGCAGAACACGACGCGCGTGCGCTACTGCCTGAACACGACGACGAAGTTGCTGTACCGGCAGATCCAGACCTGGCTCACGGCGGCCCCGCCCGCCGTTCCGGCAAGCGCATGTGGCTCCTCGGGCGGCTGGGATACGACGATGGTCGTTGCGACCGACGTGACGAACGCGGCGCGTCCGGTCTTCACCTACAACGCGACCGACTTCGACAAGATCACCGAGGTCAGCTCACAGGTGTTCGTCGACACGACGCCAACCAGGCTGCCCGCCGAGGTCGACCTGCAGAGCACCGTCTTCCTGCGCAACCAGAACCGCGCGCCGACCGCGGTCTTCAGCGCGACCTCGATGCCCGGCGGTGGCATCTTCCTGAACGCATCCGAGTCCGAGGACCCGGAGGAGAAGTCGCTCACCTTCGAGTGGTGGGACGCCAGCCTCACGCCGGTGAAGAAGGTGGGGGAGGGAATCGTCTTCACGTATTCCCCGCCGGAAGCCGGCATGCGCCAGATGTACCTCGTCGTCAAGGACGCGACGCTGCAAACGACCTCGGACACGAAGACCGTGTGCGCGATTGGACCTGGAGTGACCTGCCCATGATGAACAAGCTTCGCCACGACGAGCGCGGGAACGTCCTCGTGACCGCGATCCTGCTGATGTCCGTGATGCTGAGCGTCGGAATCGCCGTGGTCTCCACGGTGGACACGCAGACGGGCCAGTCGCGCATCGAACGCGAGCGCGAGTCGACGTTCAACCTCGCCGAGGCCGCGCTGTCGGCTCAGACGTTCATCCTGGGTCGCCGCGGAACGGGTACGGCGACGAATCCGTATCCCAGCGCCGGTTGCTCCACCGCGTCGAGCACCAACACCTTCTGCCCCGACAACACCAGCCTGATGCGGAGCTACACGGGTGACGCCACCCAGGTCGACTTCAGCTCCGCCTCGACCAGCTGGCAGACAGACGTGCTCGACGACGCCGACGCGAGCGGGAACCCCGTCCGGTTCTGGGACGACTCCTACCTGAGCCAGACGGACTGGCCGCGCTACGACGCCGACAACAACCGCCACGTCTGGGTCCGCTCACAGGCCATCGTGCGCGGCCACAAGCGCGCGATCGTCGCCTGGGTGAAGATCGAGGACCGCATCGTGTCGTTCCCCCGCTACGCGGTGCTCTCGGGCTACCTGCAGGGTGACAACGCCGGCGGTCACGGCGGCCGCCCGCTCGTGAACTCCACAGGCTCGCTCGGGATCGCGGTTCGGTGCAACACAGCGCCGCAGTCGTCGTGCATCGACCTGAACCCGACGAAGGGGCCGCAGCTCCAGCCGCCGGCCAACTACCAGCTGAGCTACGCGAACTCGAGCGCCATCGGCGGCGACGACCTGTCGGCCCTCGAGGACATGGCGAGGGCGAACGGGACCTGGTACGCCACATGCCCGGCCAACCCGAACGGCGACGTCGTCTATGTCAAGAACGCCGGGACCTGCGCCTACAACAACAGCGCGCCCGCCGCGGCCGGCCAGTCCAAGTGCTGCAACTCGGCCGCGAACCCCGGACTGTTCGTGCTCGAGAAGGGCACCGTCAACTTCGGCGGCAACATCGAGTTCTGGGGAGTCGTGTACCACGCGAACGTGGACAACTCGAGCGCCCAGAACCTGGTCGAGACGTCCGGCACCTCCGCCATCCGCGGCGGCGTGCTGGTCGACGGCAACGGCGGCGTCTACGCCGGATCGAGCGGCGACAACATCATCTACAACGCGTTCTCGTTCGACGACATCAAGGCCGTCGGAACCGCCGGAGTGGTCCAGAACACCTGGCGCGAGATCGTCCCGGCCGCGAGCAACTAGCCGACCGGCGGCGGCGTTAGCTTCCGCGCCCGATGGAGGCCTCCGCAGCCGAGGTGGTCGTGACCGGCCTGTTCGGGGCCGTGATCGGCAGCTTCCTGAACGTGGTGGCGCACCGGGTGCCGGCCGGGGAGTCGATCGTCAGCCCGGGCTCGCGCTGCCCTGAGTGCAGGGCGCCGGTCAAGCCGTACGACAACGTGCCCGTCGTCTCCTGGCTTGTCCTGCGCGGCCGCTGCCGGAACTGCGGAGCGCCGATCTCGCCCCGCTACCCGCTCGTGGAGCTCGCGACGGCGCTCGTGTTCGCGGCCGTCGTGGCCGCGCGCGGGTTCGACGACGACCTGGTGCTCGAGCTGCCCTTCGTGGCGCTCCTGATCGCGCTCGCGGCGATCGACTTCGACCACCGGCTGCTGCCGAACAAGATCGTCTACCCGATGGCCGCATACGGTGTGATCGCGACGGTGCTCGTCAACCGGAGCGATCTCGCCGAGAACCTGATCGCCGGCGCGGGGGCCTTCCTGTTCCTGCTGCTCGCGGTGCTCGCCTACCCGCGCGGGATGGGGATGGGCGACGTGAAGCTCGCCGGCGCGATGGGGCTCTACCTGGGGCTGTCGATCGTCCCAGCGCTGCTCACGGCGTTCCTGTCCGGCAGCGTGGTGGGCCTTGTCATCATCGCGCGCGAGGGTGCGGCGGGGCGCAAGATGGCCATCCCGTTCGGCGTCTTCCTCGCCCTCGGCGGCATCGTCGGCGTGCTCGCGGGACCCGAGCTGATCGACTTCTACAACGACAATTTCCTCGAATAGCCGCTGACGCAGCCGTGGAGCGTCCAGCAACTCTGGACATTTCGGGCTAGGCGTTAAGTGTGTCCAGCGGGCGGCCGATACCCCTTGGCGTACGCCCATGTTGTCCCTCCGCAAGAACTCCTCTGGTGGTGCCGTCGGTCTTGACATCGATGGTCGCTACCTTGCCGCCGCCCGGGTCGAGAGCGGCCGCGTCGTGCTCGGCGCGAGCGCCGACCTGCCGTCAGGCCTCGTGGCCGACGGCGAGGTGGTCAACCGCGACGGCCTCGCCGACGCCCTCAAGAACTTCGTCGCCGAAGCCGGTCTGCCGAAGAGCGTCCGCCTCGGCGTGTCGAACCAGCAGATCGTGGTCCGCGTCGTGGAGCTCCCGCGCATCGAGGACGAGAAGCAGCGCGACGCCGCCGTCCGCTTCCAGGCCGCCGAGGCGATCGCGATGCCGCTGGACGAGGCGGTGCTGGATCACCAGCTCGCCGGCTACACCGAGGCGCCCGACGGCTCTCCGCGCATGCAGGTCGTGCTCGTGGCCGCGCGCCGCTCGATGATCGAGGCGGTGCTCGAGGCGGCCAAGCAGGCCGGCCTCAAGCCGGAGGGCATCGACCTCGACGCGTTCGCGCTCGTGCGCACCCTGGCGGCCGCCGCCGGCGACCAGCCCGTGGACAGCGCGCGCGTGTACTGCCACCTCGGTGGCGTCAGCAACCTTGCGATCGCCGTCGGCTCCTCCTGCTTCTTCACGCGTCCGCTCTCGGCCGTGTGGGACGACGAGGACGCCGCCGCGACGCTGGCGGACGAGGTCCGCCTGTCGATCGACTACTACATGACCCAGGCGCAGGCCAAGCCTGTCGGCGAGGTCGTCGTGTCGGGCCCCGGCTCGGCCGACGGCGAGCTCGTCGAGAGCCTGGGCCTGCACCTTGGCATTCCGACCATCGTCGCGGCGCCGCTCGGCGTCCTCGACCGGTCGGCGCTGCCCGCCGGCGAGGACCCGCACCGCCTGACGGTGGCCGCGGGGCTCGCGATCGGAGCGGCGGCGTGAAGGCCGTAAACCTCATCCCGTCCGACCAGCGCCGCGCGCAGGCGACCGGCGCGCAGGCGGGTGGCGGCTACGTCGTCCTCGGCGTCCTCGCCGTGCTGCTCGTGCTGGCCGTGGCCTATGTCATGACGGCCAACAGCGTGAACGACAACACCACGAAGGCCGCCAAGGCGAAGAGTGAGGCCGACGCCCTCGAGGCGCAGGCCGCGCAGATGGAGTCGTTCACCGACTTCGCCACGATCAAGCAGCAGCGGCTCGCCGCCGTCAAGACGGCCGCGGAGACGCGCTTCGACTGGGAGCGCCTGATGCGCGAGCTCTCGCGCGTCATGCCTGAGGGCAGCTGGCTCCAGACGACCGACGCGTCGACCAAGGAGGAGACCGGCGGCTCGACTGGCGCGCCGACCCCCGCCGGTGCGCCCGTCGACCCGAACGCCGCGGTTCCGCCCAACGCCACCTTCGTCGGCTGCACGCCGAAGCAGTCCGAGGTCGCCAAGATCCTGGTCCGGCTGCGCGCGATGCACCGCGTCACGGACGTGGAGCTGAACGAGTCGCTCCGGGAAGAGGGCGTGTCCGACGTGACCGTGGACAGCTGCGGCCCGCTCTACAAGTTCGACGTCACGGTGACGTTCGCGCCCACCGACACGGATGAGGCGCCGGCCGGAACCGACAGCGTGCCCGCATCGCTCGGAGGTGGATCGTGAGCAGCATGTCTGACCGCGACCGCAAGATCCTCCTTGCGCTGGTGCCGCTGGTGGTCATCCTGGCCTACTGGTTCCTTCTGTTCTCGCCGAAGCGCGAGGAGGCGGCGACCGCCAAGCAGGACGCGGCCAAGCAGCAGCAGCGGCTCGACCAGGCCCAGGCCGTGGCCGACCAGGCCAAGGGCGCGAAGACCAACTTCGCCGCCGACTACGGCGAGATCGTCCGTCTCGGCAAGGCCATTCCCGCGCGTGTCGACATGCCGAGCCTGATCGTGCAGCTCGACCAGGCGGCCTCCGGCACCGGCATCCGCTTCACGAAGATCTCGCAGGGCGAGCGCGTCGCCGCGCCGGTTCCGGCCGCGACGACGACCCCGCCCGCCGGCACGACCCCGCCCGCGGGGAGCACCGGCACCCCGGCGGCCGCCGGCACCACCACGCCTCCGGTCGCGGCCGGCGGCGCGCCCGCTCAGAGCGCGCCCGGCACGGCGACGGAGTCAGCGAACAACGCCGCCGCCACCTCGAACCAGGCCAACGCGGCAGCGTCGCAGTCGGGCGTCGACGCCACGACCTCGACCTCCACGGGCGGCGGGCTGCCGGTCGGCGGAGGCGCCGCCGGGACGCCCGGCGCGACGGGTGGCACCCAGCTGGTGTCGGGCGGTCTCGAGACCGTGCCGCTCGAGCTCGAGTTCGTCGGGAACTTCTTCAACCTGGCCGACTTCTTCCACGACGTGAAGCGCTTCGTCCACGTGGCCAACACCAGCGTGGTCGTCAACGGGCGCCTCATCACGATCGACGGCGTGAAGTTCGCGAGCGAGGAGCAGATCTTCCCGAAGATCAAGGCCTCCCTCACGGCCACCATCTATCTGTCGCCGCTCAGCCAGGGCACCACCGCAGGCGCGACGCCCGCGGGCCCCACGACTACGCCCGCCGCCGCGCCGGCGACCGGGACGACCACGACGCCGGCTCCGGCCTCCACGCCCGCGCCGGCGACTCCGACCCCCCCGACCGCTGCCGCGACCCCCTAAGGACAGAGCGATGCAAGTCTTCCTACTCGATGTCTGGCACGACCTGCGCGAGAAGCGTCTCGCCCCGGTCGCCGTCGTCCTGCTGCTCGGGCTGCTGGCGGTCCCCGTCCTGCTCGCGAAGCCGGCCGAGGACCCGGGCCCCGCTCCGGTCGTGGCCGCGCCCAAGAAGACTGAGAACGAGGCTCTCGCCGCGCTGACGAAGGTCAAGCTGGGCGACGAGCAGGTCGGCAGGGGCTCGACGCTCGGCGTGTTCGACCCCGACAACCCGTTCCATCCGCCCAAGGGCGCGATGAAGAAGGACGACCTGAGCGCGACCGGCGCCGGTCCCGGTGACCAGGGCCCGACCGGCTCGGGCGGCACCGGCGCACCCGGTGCGTCCGGCGGCCTCGGCGGCGGCGTGAGCCTCCCCGGCACGACCGGCGGCACGACCGGCGGCACGGGTGGCGGCGACGGCACGACCACGACCACCACGACCACGGTCTACAAGTACGTCGTCGACCTGACCTTCACGGCGAACGGCCACACGCGCCATGTCAAGGGCATGGAGAAGCTCGACATGCTGCCGAACGAGTCCTCGCCGCTCCTCATCTTCATGGGCGTGACCCCGAAGGGCGGCGACGCGGTGTTCCTCGTGGACTCCACGCTCGAGGCCGCCGGCGAGGGCCGCTGCAAGCCCAGCGAGTCCGAGTGCGCATTCGCGTACATCGGCGCCGGCTCCCGGTACATGTTCTCCGACTCGGACGGCAACACCTACGAGATCAGGATCGACGAGATCCGCAAGGTCAAGGTGGGTGCCTCCGGCGCGAGCGCGAAGGGCGCGAAGGGCGCCACCGCCCGCGCGTCCGTCGGGCCGAGCCGCCGCTTCATTCCCCCGATCCTGGCCGACGTCGTAGTCGTGGCCAAGGATCAGCTCTCCGACTCCAGCGACAACACCGAAAGCCGATAAGGGAGAGGGCATGCGACGCATAGTCACCACCTGCCTCACGCTGGTCGCGGCTGCTCTCCTGCTGCTGCTTCCGGCTGCCGCCGACGCCGCGACGGCCAACGCCCCGCAGATCACCCGCGTCCAGCCGATGCGCATCAGCGTCGGCGGCGTGCTGACGATCACGGGCCGCGGCTTCAAGGCCGTGCGCAGCAAGAACACCGTGATCTTCCGCTCGAGCGACGGCCGCACCGCCTTCGTCAAGCCGCGCCGCGCGACCACGCGCAAGCTCGTGCTGAGGGTGTCGGCCTCTGTTGCCCGCCTCCTCAAGGTCTCGAACAGCCGCCAGCTTCCCACGCGCCTCAAGCTGCGCGTGCTGGCCGGCAAGTTCTCGAAGTTCACCCCGAAGCGCCTCTCGCCCGTCGTGACGAGCGCCGGTTCCGGCGACGGTGGCGGCGGCGGTGGCGGCGGCGGTGGCACGCCCGAGGTGTGCAACTCCGATTCCGACCACGACAACGACCTGCTCTCGAACAGCCTCGAGCTGCAGATCGGCACCGACCCGTGCCTGGCCGACACCGACAACGACGGCATGACGGACGGGTGGGAGTACTGGTCGGCGAAGGACCTGAACATCAAGGCCGTGCCCTACCCGGGCAAGCGCCCCTTCCCGAACGCGCTCGACCCGAGCGACGGCAACAGCTCTGGTGGCTCGTTCAGCCAGTACGACTTCGACGGCGATGGCCTGACCACGCTCGAGGAGTACCGCGCCTGGCGCTACACCGGCAGCAGCCTCGACATGAGCCGCCAGGGTGTGGGGCTCGAGTCGGTGCTCGGCTACAGCGATGGCACGAAGTACAGCCGCGCGAGCGACGTGCCGGGCGTGCCGGCCTGGCAGTCCTCCAACTACGGGCTCGGCAACCCGAGCCAGCCGTTCCCCGCGACCTACGACCTGCACGGCACGCCGGGCGTCTACACCGACGACGAGCGTGACGCGGACGCCGACGGCCTCGCGAACTTCCTCGAGTCCGTCCACGGCCCCGGCCAGGCGGCCTGGTGGGGCGGCTTCTGGAAGCAGGAGACGCTTCAGATCGAGGGGTGGAAGCAGAAGTCCTACTGCGAGCCGGCCACGAGCCAGCGTCCGGGCGAGTACGACCAGCGCCCCTTCCAGAATCTCGACCTCGCCGACCCCGATGTCGACGGCGACAGCCTGCTCGACGGCGAGGACGACCAGGACAACGACGACTACAGCAACATCGTCGAGCTGTACGAGGCGATCTACGACCTGGACGGCAACGGCGCCGGCGGCGACAACCCCGCCTGGTGCGGCAAGGCTGCCGGCCTCGTCCCGTCGATCGACCGCGGCGGCGAGGACTGGGCGGTCAACGCTTTCAACCCGTGCGCGCCCGACCCGGCCTCCCGCACGTGCCCGCCGTACATCCCCTTCGGCTAGCAGTTCCCTCCCGCAGTTCCTCCTCCAACTGGCGCCCGCACCCTCGTTTGTAGGGTGTGGGCGCTATGTCGTTGCGGTTCGTAACCGCCGGGGAGTCCCATGGTCCGGGGCTCACGGCCATCGTCGAGGGGCTGCCCGCCGGCCTCGAGCTCGCCCCTGAGGACATCGACGCGGACCTGGCGCGCCGCCAGCTCGGCCACGGGCGCGGCGGGCGCATGAAGATCGAGAAGGACCGAGCCGAGGTCACGGCCGGGGTCAGGCACGGCCGGACGCTCGGCAGCCCGGTGTGCATGTGGATCCAGAACCGCGACTACCAGAACTGGGAGGAGCGGATGAACCCGTGGCCGGTGGACGCGGAGGTGGACGAGGTCCATCTCCCGCGGCCCGGGCACGCCGACCTCGCCGGGATCCAGAAGTTCGGCCACACCGACGTGCGGAACGTGCTGGAGCGTGCCTCCGCGCGCGAGACCGCCGCGCGGGTGGCCGCGGGCGCGCTGGCGAAGGCGTTCCTGCGAGCGCTTGGGGTGGAGGTGCGCTCGCATGTGACGAGGATCGGCAGCGTGACGGCGTCAGGGTCTGACCCCTCGGAGAGGGGTCTGACCCCAGGTGCGTTCGACGGAGTCGACGAATCCCCGGTCCGCTCCCTCGACCCCGAGGCAAGCGAGGCCATGGTCGCCGAGATCGACACGGCCCGGAAGGCAAACGAATCCCTCGGCGGCGAGTTCGAGGTGATCGCGTTCGGCCTCGTCCCCGGCATCGGCTCGCACGTCTCGTGGGACCAGCGCCTCGACGGCCGGCTGGCCCAGGCGATCATGTCGATCCAGGCGCTCAAGGGCGTGGGGATCGGTGACGGCTTCGCGCTCGCCGGGCGCGTGGGCTCGAAGGCCCACGACGAGATCTTCTGGTCGGACGAGCAGGGCTACAACCGCGAGACGAACCGCGCCGGCGGCATCGAGGGCGGCATGACGACAGGCGACCCGCTCGTCGTGACCGGCGCGATGAAGCCGCTGCCCACCCTCACCAAGCCGCTCCGCTCGGTGGACACCGAGACGAAGGAGCCCGCGCAGGCGCTCCGCGAGCGCACCGACTCCTGCACCGTGCCGGCCGCCGGCGTGGTGGGGGAGGCGATGGTGGCGCTGGTGCTCGCCGCGGCCTACCGCGAGAAGTTCGGCGGCGACCACATGGACGACGTGCGCGCGGCGCTCGCCGCGTACCGGGACCGGATCGGCTGGAGGCGCGCATAGCCCTCGTTCTCGTGGGCTTCATGGGCGCGGGGAAGTCCACCGGCGCCCGCTCGCTCGGCGCCGAGCTCGGCGCGGAGCCGCTCGACTCCGATCGCGAGCTGGAGCGGCGGCTCGGCGAGCCGGTGGAGGAGTTCTTCGACAGGGAGGGCGAGCACGCGTTTCGCGCGCGCGAGGAGGAGCTCGTGCTCGAGCTGCTCGCGCGCGAGGACGCGCGGGTGGTGGCGCTCGGAGGCGGCGCGGTGGGGTCCGAGCGCGTGCGCGAGGCGCTGACCCGCCACACGGTGGTGCACCTCGAGGTGGAGCCCGAGGAGGCGTGGCGGCGCGCCTCCGGAAGGGGGCGTCCGCTCGCCCGCGACCGCGGCCGCTTCGACCAGCTGCACGGCGACCGCGTGGCGCTGTACGAGTCGGTGGCCGACGCGCTGGTGCCCCCGGCCGATCGCGACGCGGTGCGGCGCGCGCTTCCGGCGCTGCGCGCCCTCGAGTCCGCGCCCGACGGCACACGGCTCGTCTGGGCGTCGGCCTCCTCGGGCGACTATCCGGTGTTCCTCGGCCGTGGGCTGATCGAGGCGGGCTTCTTCCACCCGGCCGACGGGCGCAGGTTCGTCGTGACGGACGAGACGGTGGCGCGCGCGCAGCCGTTCGAGGGCGATGAGCGGATCGTCGTGATGCCTGGCGAGGAGCACAAGTCGATCCACGCCGCCGAGTTCGTGCTGCGCGCGCTGGCCGAGGCGGGCGCCGAGCGGGGCGACATCGTGGCCGCCGTGGGCGGCGGGGTGGTGGGCGACCTCGCCGGCTTCTGCGCGGCGATCTACCAGCGCGGCATGCGGCACGTCCAGGTGCCCACGTCGCTGGTGGCACAGGTGGACTCGGCGTATGGAGGGAAGACCGGGGTGGACCTGCCCGAGGGGAAGAACTACGCGGGCGTGTTCCACCAGCCCTCGGCGGTGATCTGCGACCCGGCGGCGCTCGAGACGCTCCCGGGTGAGGAGCTGGCGGCGGGGTACACCGAGGTGGTGAAGACGGCGCTGATCGCGGGCGGGCCGCTGTGGGCGAGGGTGCGGCAGGGCGGCGAGCCCGACGCCGGCACGATCCTCGGCTGCGTGCGCACCAAGCTGGCCGTGGTGGCCGAGGACGAGCGGGACGCCGGCCGCCGGCAGGTGCTGAACCTGGGCCACACCGTGGGCCACGCGATCGAGGCCGCCACGGGCTACACGCGCTACCGGCACGGCGAGGCCGTGGCGGTCGGGCTGCTGGTGGCGCTCCGGCTGTCCGGACGCGACCAGCTGCGCGACGAGGTGGCGGAGCTGCTCGGCGCCCGCGGGCTCCCGCTGACCTTCGCGGGCGCCTCGGTCGACGACGTGCTCGCGCTCGTCGAGCGCGACAAGAAGCGAGCCGGGGGACGGGTACCGTTCGTGCTCGTGGAAGCGCCAGGCCAGGTGAGCCCCGGTCACGACGTGGACGCCGCGGCGCTCCGCGCGGCGGTGGAGGAGGTGCACTCCGGGTGAGGCACCGCATCGAGGTGATGCACGGCGTGAACTTCGACGTCCTCGGGGCCCGCAGGCCCGAGCACTACGGCGGCATCTCCCTCACCGAGCTCGAGGTGAAGATCAAGCAGTACGCACGCGCGCTCGAGATGGAGCCGAGCTTCTCGCAGACGAACCACGAGGGCGAGCACGTCGTCCACCGGCGCCCCGGCGAAGGTGAGCGGCAGCCCGCGCGCGCCGAGCAGCTCGGCGACCTCGGTCCGGAGCTGATCGCGTCCGGACAGCCGGAGCGCCACGAGCAGCCCGATCGCCACGGCCTCCCCGTGCCGGTAGCGGGTGTAGCCGGTGGCAGCCTCGAGCGCGTGCCCCACGGTGTGGCCGAGGTTCAGCACCTGCCGCCGGCCGGCGTCGCGCTCGTCCTCCGCCACCACGGCGAGCTTGGTGCGCACGCAGGCGAGGATCGTGTCGGCGTCCGGCTCGTCCCCCTGCCGCACGCGCGCCCAGAGCGGCCCGCCCGCGATCAGCGCCGTCTTCACCACCTCGGCGTAGCCGGCCGCCAGCTCCTCCGCCGGTAGCGTCTCGAGCGCGGCCGGGTCGCAGATCACCGCCGACGGCTGGTGGAACACCCCCGCGTAGTTCTTGCCCTCGGGCAGGTCCACCCCGGTCTTCCCTCCATACGCCGAGTCCACCTG
>DASUYU010000324.1:0-2361 GCA_036377235.1 Thermoleophilaceae bacterium | reverse complement strand
AGCTGGGCGCCGTCGACCGCGTCCTCGATCGACGTCGCGGCGCGGTCGATCGCCCCACGCTCCCGCGCGAGCTCGAGCCGCTCGGGGTCGCGCCCGAAGCCCACCACCTCCGCGTCCTCGACATGCTCCTTCGCCGCCAGGCCGATCGACCCGCCGATCAGGCCCACGCCGAGGACGGCTATCCGCACGTTGTCACTAGACGGTCGAGAACTGCTTTCCCGCCAGCTCCGCCGCCGCCTCGAGCTTGCGGAGGTAGGTCGCGAAGTCCTCCGCCAGCAGTGCCTGCGGGCCGTCGCAGACCGCCTCCTCGGGGCACGGGTGCACCTCGACGATGATCCCGTCGGCGCCGGCCGCCGCGGCGGCGAGCGACAGCGGCTCCACCAGCGACCGCTTGCCGGCGGCGTGGCTCGGGTCGATCACGATCGGCAGGTGCGTGAGCTCGCGCAGCACCGGCACGGCCATCAGGTCGAGCGTGAAGCGGTAGCTCGGCTCGTACGTGCGGATCCCGCGCTCGCAGAGCATGACCGCCTCGTTGCCCTCCTTGAGGATGTACTCCGCGGCCATGAGCAGCTCCTCGAGCGTGGCGGACAGGCCTCGCTTCAGGAGCACCGGCTTGCCGGCGCGGCCCACCTCGGTGAGCAGCGTGTAGTTCTGCATGTTGCGAGCGCCGAGCTGCACCACGTCGGCCACCTCGAGCACGGGCTCGAGGTCGCGCACGTCCATCAGCTCGGTCACGATCGGCAGGCCCGTCTCGGCCTTCGCCTCGGCGAGCAGGCGCAGGCCCGCCTCGCCCAGGCCCTGGAACGAGTACGGCGAGGTGCGCGGCTTGTAGGCGCCGCCACGGAGGAACTGGGCGCCCGCGTCGCGGACGGTGCGCGCCGTGTCGAGCAGCACCTCGCGCGACTCCACCGTGCAGGGGCCGGCGATGGTGGCGAAGTGCTCCCCGCCGATGCGTCTGCCGTCGATCTCGAGCACGGTTCGCCGCTCGCGCTTGTACTGGAGCGACGCGAGCTTGTACGGCTTGAGGATCGGCACCAGGTGGTCGACCCCCGGCGCTCCGTCGAGCCCGAGGTTGGCCACGTGCTCGCGGTCCCCGATCGCGCCGATCACGGTGACGAACTCGCCCGCGGAGATGTGCGCCTGCGCCCCCACGGACTCGACACGCTTGATGACGGCGTCGATCTCCGCCTGCGTGGCCGACTCTTTCATCACGATCATCATCTGTCCCTAAAGCCTCTCAAAGTTGGACTGCGGTACCGGCGATATGCGGCGCAGCGTCACGAGGACGCCGATGCGCCTAGCTAAATCGCCAATACCAGCGGTGAGAGGGGTCACGCCGAAGCGCGGGAAGACGAGTCACTGCAGGACTTTGTAGCAGGCTCACACCAATTGGTCCAGAGCCGCGAGGAAGCGGTCGTTCTCGGTGCGGGTGCCGTAGGTCACGCGCATCCAGCCCTCCTGCCCGAGCGCCCCGCCGGCGCGCACGATCACGCCCTGCTTCGCAAGGCCGTCGACGATGTCGTCCTCGTCGCGGTCACCGAGCGAGACCCAGGAGAAGTTCGCGTGGCTGTCGGTGGTCTCGAAGCCGCGCTCCTCGAGCTCCGACTCCACGTGGATGCGCTCGATCGCGGTCTGCTCGACGCGCCGCTCGAGCTCGTCCATGTGGTTGAGCGCCTCGGTGGCGGCTGCGAGGGCCAGGGCGTTGACGGAGAACGGCTGGCGGACGCGGTCGACCGCGAGGCGGAACTCCGCCGAGCCGAGCGCGTAACCCACTCGCAGGCCGCACAGGCCGTAGATCTTCGAGAACGTGCGGAGGACGATCAGGTTGGGGTGCTTCTTCAGGAGGTCGAGCGACTCGTCCGGGTCCTGGGTCACCGAGAACTCGATGTATGCCTCGTCGAGGATCACGGCCACGTTGCGCGGAAGGGCAGTGAGGAACTCGTCGATCGCGGTGGGTGGCAGCGCCGTGGCGGTCGGGTTGTTCGGGTTGCAGACGATCACCATGCGGGTGGCGGCCGTGATTTCCTCGGCCATGGCACCGAGGTCGTGCTCCTGGGCGTCGTTCAGCGGCACCTCGATGGCGCGAGCGCCGGTCATGGCGGCGAGGTGCGGATAGATCGAGAACGACGGCCATGCGTAGACCACCTCCGCTCCGGGCTCGAGCATCGCCTCGGCACCGGCCAGGAGGAGCTCGCAGGAGCCGTTGCCGATCGCGATCCGTTCCGGACTTACGCCGGTGCGGTCCGAAAGACGGCGGCGAAGGATGGTCTTCGCCGGGTCCGGATAGCGGTTCAGGGTGCGCAGCTGCGCCTCCACCGCCTCCAGGACCTGGGGATGCGGCGAGAAGGGGGTCTCGTTCGA
>DASUYU010000323.1:0-7527 GCA_036377235.1 Thermoleophilaceae bacterium | reverse complement strand
GGCGGAAGAAGCCGCGGCGCTCCGGCTCGCCGTCGTCGCCCACGGCCGCCGCCGAGGGCTCGCCTCCCGTCTCGAAGAGCTCCTGCCAGGTGCGGGCCATGGACCCGCGGAGGATAGGGGCGCCCGCGCGCGGGCGCCCCTACCGCGCTAGTACAGCTTCTCGGAGCCGGTGTCCGGCTCGTCGACGGGGTCGCCCGGCTCAGGCTCGGTCTCGACCGGGTCGTCACAGGCGCCGTCGGTCGCCACGCACTGCTCGTCACCGGCCTCGTCGCCGGGCTCGTCGCAAGCGTCGTGGTTCGCCGCGCAGGGCTGCTCGCTCTCCTCGCAGCTCCGTTCGTGCGAATCGCACGCCTTCGGGCCACCGGGGCGCTTCACGTGCTCGCAGCCGTCGTCGTCGCCGGGCTCCTCGAGGTCGGGCGTGTCGTCGTCGTCGCCCTGCTCGTCGTCGCCCTGCTCGCCCGGGTCGTCGAATATGGAGTCCAAGAGGGCGATCCTCCGGACACACCGAAAGGCATCATCACCTCATATGGAGAATTCGTCCATGACCTGCCCTGAGGAGGAATGGTCACCGGAGCAGCGAGCCAGCTACGAGCGCGAGTGCGTCCGGGAAGCCCGTGACCAGCTCACGCGAGTGCTGCGCTCCCCTCGGGAGCAGCGCGAGTTGAAGAGCGTCCGCCTCCAGGGCGGCTACCCAGAAACCGCCATCGTCGTGGCCCTCTGGGATGGGCGCTTCGAGAAGGACGTCGAGCGGAGCTATCCGATTTGGGCCCTCGAAGTCTTCAAGGGCTATCGCGGGGTCCGCGAGCCGCCCAACCAGGTTGGGATGCTGATCACCACGTGGGCGTTAGGCGGCTGAGGGAACCGCCTAGGCGGCGGCTTCCTCGGCGGACGACAAGGCGTGCTCCTCGGCGGGCCGGCCTGCGAGCTTGCGGGACACCACGCGCGAGATGCCGTCGCCGCCCATGCTCACGCCGTAGAGGGTGTCGGCGGCGTCCATGGTGCGCTTCTGGTGCGTGACCACGATGAACTGGGCGCGGTCGGAGTAGCGCTTCACGAGCTGCAGGAAGCGGTCGATGTTGAGGTCGTCGAGCGCCGCCTCGACCTCGTCCAGGATGTAGAAGGGGCACGGCCGCGCGAGGAAGACGGCGAACATGAACGCCAGGGCGACCAGCGACTTCTCCCCTCCCGAGAGGAGGGAGAGCCGCTTGGTTGACTTGCCGGGCGGTGTGACCTCGATCTCGACGCCGGCCTCGGGCTCTTCGTCCTCTCCCTCGACGGGTTCCGGCTGGTCGCCGCCGACGACCGGGCGCGGTCCCATCTCCTCGTGCACGAGCCGCAGCGCGCCGCGGCCGCCCGGGAAGAGGTGCTGGACGACGTCCTCGAAGTTCCTCGCGGCGGCGTCGAAGGTCTCCTCGAACGCCTCCCGGATGCGGCGGTCGGTCTCCTTGATGAGGCTCTCGAGCTCCGCGAGCGCCGACTCGAGGTCCTCGCGCTGGGTCTCCAGCTCCTCCACGTGCTCGACTGCCTCGTCGTACTCCCTCTTCGCGAGCGGGTTCACCGGGCCCAGCTGCTCGCGGCGGCGCATGAGCCGCTCGACGCGCTGGACGAGCCCCTCGCGCTCCTCGTCGGGGAGCGCCTCGGCAGCGGGCTGCGGCTCGAGACCCAGCCGGCCGGCGAGGTCGTTCAGCTCGCGCTCCGCATCGGCAGCCGAGTCGCGCACCTGCTGTGCGGCCACCTCGGCGCCGGTAACGGCCTCGCTCGCGTCCTTCAGCTGCCCGTGGAGCTCGGCCTCCTCCTGGGCGCAGGCCTTCAGCGCCGCGGCGGTCTCCTCGCCGGCGGCGGCACCGGCCTCGAGCTCGTGGCCGACGGCGTCGCGCCGGGCGGCCACCGCTTCGCGCGCGCTCTCGAGCGCCGTGGCGGCGCGGTCGGCGTCGCCCGCCAGGGCGAGATCGCGCTCAGCGCCGGTCCCGAGCGCCGTGAGGTTCCGCGCGCGCTCCTCGCGCTCGCGCTCGATCCGCTCGGCCAGCCGCTGCTCCGCGCGCAGGTCGCCGAGCAGCTCGGCGCGCCTGACCGCCTCCGGCCCGTCCTGAGGAGCCTCGCGGCGGCGGGCGATGAGCCACTCGGAGCGGCTGGCGCCGTCGGCGGCCTCGGCGGTGGCCCTGAGCGCATCACGGAGCGCGGACTCCGCGCTCTCTCGCGCCGCATCGGCCTCGGTCACGGCGGCGCCGTGGCGCTCGACGGCAGCGCGCGCCTCGGCCTCCTCGCGCACGGCCGCCTCCGACGCGGCAACCAGCCCGTCGCGCCGGCCCAGCTCCTCCAGCAGGCGCTCCGCGCCGCCGGCGGGCGACTGCGAGAGCTCGCCGGTGCGAGCGTCGAACAGCCGCCCCGACCGCGTGACGGCCACCCCGCCGAACGTCTCCGGAAGCGCACCGATCGACTCCACGACCCAGACACCGGCGAGCAGCCGCTCGGCAAGCGCCACCACGTCGGAGTCCGGGTGCACGAGCTGAGCGAGCTGTTGGCCGCCGGGCACAGAGAGTGAGGCAAGAGCCGGCCCGCCTGCCGCAATCCGGCCTTCGACCAGTGCGCTGGCTCCGTTGGCCCCACTCTTGTCGAGAAGCTGTTCCCCCTCCGCCACATCGCTGACCACGGCGGCCATCAGCCGCGACCCCAGCGCGGCCGCGAGGGCCAGCTCGTATCCGGGCTCGACATGAAGTCGCTCCGCGAGTGGCGTTCCATCCGAATGCCCGCCGGATCCCCGGACGAACTGGTTCACGGCGGCCAGCTGGGCGCCCACGTCGGCCGCCCGGGCGCGTGCGGCCTCCGCCGCGCGCTCCGCCTCGCGGCGGGCGGCGCGGGCCGCCTCGGCCGCCTCCTCGGCTGCCGTCAGCGCCGTACGGCGCTCCTCGGCGGCCGCCTCGAGCTCGGCCACGCGCGCCCGCGCGCCTTCAAGCTCCTCCTCAAGCCCCGCCAGCTCGCGCTCCAGCCGCTCCTCGCGGCCGGCGTCCAGGGCCGCCAGCTCCGTCTCGATCGCCGCGATCCGGTCCTGCGGGCGCTCCTCCTCGCCGGCCAGCTCCGCGTCGGCCGCCGCCTGCTGCTCGAGCACCTCCATCTGGCGCAGCCGCCGCTCGCGGCGCTCGCGCGCGGCCTCGGCCTGCTCCGTCACCCGCTCCAGCCGCATCGCGATCCGCTCGCCGGCGGCTCGAGCCGCGTACAGGCGCGCCTGGAGCCGCTCGCGGTCGCGCGTCTGCGCGGCGAACGCCTCCTCGGCCTCCTCGCGCCGCTTCGCCACCTCGCCGAGCAGCCGCTCCGCTTCGTCGCGCTCGGCCCGTACGACTCGCGCCCGCTCCTCCGCCTCGGCGAGCGCCAGCCGGGCGCTCCGGGCGCCGTCGCGCGACAGCGTGAACCGCGCCTCCAGCGTCTGGCGCTCCAGCCGCTCGTGGAGCTCGGCGGCCTCGGCCTGGCGCTTCAGCGGCCGCAGCCGCGAGCGCGCCTCGCGCTCCACGTCCAGCGCGCGCGAGAGGTTCTCCTCGGTGCGCTCCAGCTTCAGCTGGGCGCGCCGGCGGCGCTTGCGGTGCTTCCCGAGCCCGGCCGCCTCCTCGATCATCAACCGCCGCTCGCGCGGGCGCGACAGGACGATCTGCTCGACCTTGCCCTGCGAGACGACCGAGTGCATCTCCTTGCCGAGGCCGGAATCGGAGAGCACCTCGACAACATCCACGAGCCGGCAGCGGGCGCCGTTCAGGCGGTACTCGCCCTCGCCGTCTCGGTCCAGCTTCCGCACGATCGAGATCTCGGAGAAGTCGAGGTCGAGCGCGCCGTCGTGGTTGTCGATCACGACCTCCACCTCGGCGGCGTTCGCGCCCTGAACGCCGTGCGCGCCGGCGAAGATCACGTCCTTCATCGACTGCCCGCGCACCGCCAGCGGCGACTGCTCGCCGAGGGCCCACAGAACAGCGTCGGTGATGTTCGACTTGCCCGACCCGTTCGGGCCCACGACCACCGACACGCCCGGGCCGAACTCCAGCTTGGTCCGGGAGGGGAAGGACTTGAAGCCCTTCATGGATATCGAGCGCAGGTGCATCGCTACGAGGCCGCCACTTCGTCCAACGTGTCAAGGGCGTGCAGGGCCGCCTCCTGCTCGGCGGCCTTCTTCGTCTTTCCCTCCCCGCGGCCCAGCTCCTGCCCGTCCACCTCGGCCACAGTCGTGAAGCTGCGGTCGTGCGCCGGGCCCTCCTCGGACACGGTCCGGTAGGCCACCACCTCGGCCCGCCGCGCCAGCCGCTCCTGGAGGACGGACTTGTAGTCCACCGGGTTATCGAGCGCCTGCTCGATCTCGCCCTTGAACGACTCGACCACGGCCGGTGCGGTCCGGTCCAAGCCGAAGCTCAGGTACGCCGCGCCGATGATGGCCTCGCACACCGATGCGAGCACCCGCTCGGAGTCGACCAGCATGTCGGCGGTGCGGCCGGTGCCCTCGGGCGCGGCCTTGCGCAGCTCGTCCGCCACGCCGAGCTCCCGCGCCACCCGCGCGCACGACGGGCCGCTCACGGCCTGCGCGCGCACCTTCGTGAGCCGGCCGGCGCCGTAGCGCTCGAAGCGCGGATAGAGGTGATCCGATACGGCGAGGCTCAGGACCACGTCCCCCAGAAAGGCGAGCCGCTCGTACGCCTCGGAGCGGTGCTCGACCCACGACGAGTGTGTGAAGGCCTGCCGCCGAAGGTCCTCCGGCAGCTCCGCGAGCAGCTCCTCAAGGGACTCAGGTCTCGATTCCGTCGGCATGGGCGGCGACGAAGTCGGCTGCCTGGCCGACCGTAAGGATCTTCACCGCCTCCTCGTCGGGAATGCGGACGCCGTAGCTGTCCTCCAGCTCCACCACGAGCTCCACGAGATCCAGCGAGTCGGCCTCCAGGTCCTCCCGGAAGCGGGTGGAGTCCTGAATGCGCCCAGGATCGACCTCCAGCTCGGTGGCCAGATGCTCGCGGATGCGGTCGAGAACCTCTTCGCGGGTCATCGTTCGGCGACGCTAGCAGCGGTCGCGGACCGCAAGGCCCCGGCCGCCTCGAGCGCCGTCGTGGTGCGGCCGACCATGTCCTCGTCGACCGCCCGCTGGGCCAGTTTCACCGCGTGCTCGATGCCGGTCGGACCGAAGCTTCCGTGCGCGACCACGACCGGCTTCCGCAGCCCGAGCAGGATCGCGCCGCCCACCTTCTCGGGGTCGAAGTCGTCGCGGAGCTTCCCGAGCTTCCCGCGGACGAGCAGCCCGCCGAGGCTCGAGAGCGCGCCGGAGCGGATCCGCGAGCGGATCTCCCCGCCGAAGACCTTCAGCGTGCTCTCCAGCACCTTCAGCGCCACGTTGCCGGTGAAGCCGTCGGCCACGACCACGTCCACGCCGGCGGTGGGTATGTCGAAGCCCTCCACGTTCCCCGCGAAGTTGAGCGCCCCTGCCTCCGCGATCCGGTCGTGCGCGGTGAGCACTCCGGGCGTGCCCTTGCCGGACTCCTCGCCCACCGACAGGAGCCCGACCGACGGCCGCTCGATCCCCACGACCGCCTCCATGAAGCCTGCCCCCATGTAGGCGAACTGCACGAGGTGCTCCGGGCGCACCTCTACGCTCGCGCCCGCGTCCAGGAGAAGCACCGGTCCGCCGGGGATCGGCATCAGGACCGCCAGCGCCGGGCGGTACACGCCCTTGATCCGCTTCACGGCCAGCGTTGCGGCGGCGAGGGTAGGGCCGGTGCTGCCGGCCGAGACGAGCGCGTCCGCGCGCCCCGCGCCGACCGCGGACGCGGCCTGGACGATCGAGGCGTCGCGCTTCGAGCGCACCGCCGCCACCGCCTCCTCGCCCGCCTTGATCGTCTCGGGAGCGTCGACCACCTCCGCGTGCGGGCCCGCGGCGCCCTCGATCTCAGCCTTCGGGCCGAACAGGAGAACGGGCAGGCCGGACCGGGCGACTCCCTCTGCGACGGCGGCCGGCCCCTGGTCGGCGCCGTTCGCGTCGACCGCGATCACCCGTCGTCTGAGCCGACCCCGGGCTGCTGCACGACGACCTCGCGGCCGGCGTAGGTGCCGCAGTTGGGGCAGACGCGGTGCGGACGACGCGCGTGGCCGCAGCGCGGGCAGCGCCGGAGACCCGGCGTCTCGATCTTGTGCTGCGAGCGGCGCTTGTTCGTCCGCGAGTGGGACTGTCTCTGCTTGGGGACCGCCATGACGGGCCGGAAGGATAGCTGGCGCGGATGCGCCTGCCGTACTTGCCGGGGCCCCTCGCGAGGGTTAGCGTCGGCGCATGTACGACTACGTGATCGTCGGGGCCGGCTCGGCCGGCTGCGTGCTTGCCAACCGGCTCACCGAGGACCCGGACGTCTCCGTCCTCCTGATCGAGGCCGGCGGCCCGGACACGAACGAGCTGGTCCACCTCCCCGCCGCGTTCTCCGCGCTGTACCGCAGCGCGCAGGACTGGGACCACTCGACGATCTACGAGCCGTACGCGAACGACCGGCGCGTGTATCTCCCGCGCGGGCGGGTCCTGGGCGGCTCGTCCTCCATCAACGCGCTCGTCTACATCCGCGGCAACCCGATCGACTACGACCACTGGGGGCCCGGCTGGACGTGGGAGGAGATGCTCCCCTACTTCAAGCGCTCCGAGGACAACGAGCGCGGCGAGAGCGAGTTCCACGGTGCCGGCGGCCCGCTGTCGGTGTCCGACGGGCGCTCGCTGAACCCGCTCGCGCAGGCGTTCATCGACGCCGCCCTCGATCGCGGTCTGCCCGCGAACGAGGACTTCAACGACGGCGCGCAGGACGGGATCGGCTGGTACCAGGTCACAGAGCGAAACGGCGCCCGCTGCAGCACGGCGGTCGGCTACCTGCACCCCGTGATGAGCCGGCCCAACCTGACCGTCGAGACGCACGTGCACGCGCTCTCGATCCTGTTCGAGGACGGGCGAGCCGTGGGCGTGGTGGGCGCGCGACTGTCCGAGATGGTCGTGAACCGCGCCGAGCGCGAGGTGATCGTGTGCTGCGGCGCCTACAACACGCCGCAGCTCCTGATGCTGTCCGGCATCGGGCGCCCGGACGAGCTGGCCGAGCTGCAGATCGAGCCCGTGGCCGAGTCCCTCGAGATGGGGCTGAACCTGCACGACCACCCGAACGTGGGCGCGGTCTGGGGGATCGACGAGGAGATCTCGCTGTTCGGCGCGCTGAACGAGGAGAACCTCGCGCTGTTCGAGGCCGAGGGGCGCGGGCCGCTCACGTCGAACGTGGCCGAGGCCGGCGGCTTCATCCGCACAGGCGCCGGCCTGGAGGCGCCGGACATCCAGTTCCACTTCGCGCCCGCGCGGTTCCAGTCCGAGGGGCTCGTGCCGGGCGACGGCCACGGCTTCGCCGTCGGCGCGTGCGTGCTGGCGCCGAAGAGCCGCGGCTTCGTGGCGCTCGGCTCGCCGGACCCGACGGCCAAGCCGCTGATCCTCCACAACTACCTCGAGCATCCGGATGACGTGGCGTCGGCGGTGGCCGGCGTGCGCACGGC
>DASUYU010000322.1:0-10867 GCA_036377235.1 Thermoleophilaceae bacterium | reverse complement strand
AGCTCCGCTCGCTGGAGCACGGTGAGCACGTCGTGCAGCGTCACCCCGCCCTCGAACTCGAGCGCGGTGAGACGGGTGGAAACCTGGTCCAGGCGGCTCCGGTACTTGTCGAGCGTGGCGAGCGCCTGGTTCGCCTTGGCGAGCACGACGGGAATGTCCTCGAGGATGTACTTGGCTCCGTCGAGGTAGAGCGAGACGACGCTTCGGCTCGCGCTGATGGCGATCACGAGAGCGTCGGTCTGCTTGGAGACGCGCTCCGCGGTGCGGTGCCGCGTGCCGGTCTCGAGCGACAGGATCGTGGGGTCCGGCATGAGCTGGACGTTCGCCCACATGATCTTGGTGCTGTTCGCCGCCAGGACGATCGCGCCGTCCATCTTCGCGAGCTGGTAGAGCAGCGCGGGCGTGTAGTCGACGTCGAGCTTGACGCCTCCGGACAGCAGGAAGCTGAGCTCCTCCGACTCCCCGATGCAGATGAGGGCGCCGGTTCCGCCCTGGACGATGTTGTCCAATCCCTCCCGTACTGCCGTGCCGGGAGCGACCATCTCGAGGGCTCGAACGAGCCTTGGTTCCTGCCGCGCCTCGAGCTCTGCGACATCGTCTCCGGCGTACGGCATTGCTCCGATTCTACGGGAAAGCGCTCGATTCCGCCCCGTTTGCAGCGTTATGCAGGGATTTAGGCGGCCTCAGAGGCGCTTTCTGACCCTCGTCCGAGCAGGGCGAGCGCCTGCCTCAGACTGGTGACACGGGCAGTCGGATGGACTACCCGGTTTAGGCCAAACTTCTTGGCCTCGGCAATGCGCCGGTCGGGGTGTGCGACGTGCCGCAGCTCGCCGGTCAGGCCGAGCTCTCCGAAGGCGGCGATCGGCTTCTCGGCGGCGGGCACGATGCCCTTGGCCGCGCTGGCGAGCGCCAGGGCGATGGCGAGGTCCGCGCCCGGCTCGTCGACGCGGACGCCGCCGGCGACGGAGACGAACACGTCGGACGATCCGAGCGCGAGGTTGGTGTGGCGAGCGAGCACGGCGAGGACGAGCGCGAGCCGGTTGCGGTCCACGCCGTTCGCGACCCGCCTGGGCGGCACCAGCTCGCTCGGCGCGACGAGCGCCTGAACCTCGACGAGCAGCGGGCGCGAGCCCTCCATCGCGCACAGGACGACCGAGCCGGGCGCCTTGGTGGCCTCGTTCACGAAGCGCGCGGACGCGTCCTCGACCTCGACCAGCCCGTGCTCGTGCATCTCGAACACCCCCACCTCGTTGGTCGACCCGAAGCGGTTCTTGAGCGCGCGCAGCGTGCGGTAGGTGCGCTCCCGCTCGCCCTCGAACGACAGCACGCAGTCCACCAGGTGCTCGAGCACCCGCGGACCGGCGAGCGAGCCCTCCTTGGTCACGTGACCCACGAGCAGCGTCGCGATGGCGCGCTCCTTCGCCAGGCGCATCAACCGGCCGGCGACCTCGCGCACCTGCGACACCGACCCGGGCGCGCCGGTGAGGGCGGGGTCGTACAGGACCTGCACCGAGTCGACGACGCACACGTCGGGCCGCTCGGCCTCCAGAGTGGCCACCACCGATTCGAGATCGGTGTCGGCGACAATCGGAACCCCGAGCGCATGCGGACCCAACCGCTCCGCTCTCAATCTGACCTGGGCAGCCGATTCCTCGCCGGATATGTAGAGGACCTTTTGGCCCGCGGCCGAGAGGTTCGCGAGAGCGGCCGTAGTGATAGTCGACTTCCCGATCCCAGGCGCGCCTCCGATCAACACCATGGAGCCGGGCACGAGCCCGCCGCCCAGCACACGATCGAACTCCCCGATGCCGGTACCGAGCCGCTCGACGCGCGGGGCCTGGACGTCGCGGAGCTGGACCGGCGTGAGCGCTCGCCCGGTCGGGCGCGAGGAGCCGCCGCCTCCGCCGCCCCGCGTGGGCGCGGCGGCGCGCTTCTCCTCCGTCATCGTGTTCCACTCGCCGCAGCCGGGACAGCGGCCGTGCCACTTCGGGCTCTCGTGACCGCACGAGCTGCAGGCGAAGACGGTGGCGGATCGAGGCATCCCAGCGAGGCTAAGCGCGCCGCTGGACGGACTCGCCCCATCCGTCCGCCGCGCGCGATTCGATGGGCAGTTCGTGTCCGCTCATGCCGCACCCCTCGCTCCCGCTGAGTTCCTCGCCATAGACACCGAGACGAACGGCTACGGCGGCGACCTCTGCGAGATGACCGAGGTCGGGGCCGTGCTCGTGGGAGGCGGGGAGCTGCACGAGACCTACGACTCGCTCGTCCGTGTCGAGCGGCCGCTCTCGCGCGGCATCCAGCGCTTCACCGGCATTACACAGGGCATGGTGGACGGAGCGCCTCCGGCGGAGGAGGTGCTCGGCGAGCTCGCCGACCTGCTCGAGGGGCGCGTGATGGTCGCCCACAACGCCCGCTTCGACGTGGGCGTGCTGCGCCAGGCGTTCGAGCGCGCCGGCATCGACTGGCCGAAGCCGCCGGTGATCTGCACGGTGGCGCTCGCGCGCCGGTTCGCGCCGCTGGTGCGGAAGCGTGGGCTGGCCTCGCTGGCGGGCTCGCTCGGGATCGACGTCGACGAGGTGCACCGCGCTCTGCCCGACGCCCTCACGTGCGCGCGCGTGTTCTGTGCGCTGTTCCCGAAGCTGTGCGCGAACGCGATCACGATCGGCGACGCGCTCGACCTGCTGCGCTCGCGCCGCCGAGCGCGCAAGACGGAGCCCGGCGAGGCGATCCCGCGCGACCAGCGGCCGGACCTCTCGACGCTGCCGGACGATCCGGGCGTCTACGTCTTCCGCGATGAGCGCGGCAAGCCGCTGTACGTGGGGAAGTCGGTGTCGCTCCGTTCGCGCGCCCGCGCCCACTTCTGCGCGCCCGCCGGGTGGACCGAGCGTGCCGAGATCGTGGACTACCGCCCCACCAACTCGGAGCTGGGCGCGCTCGTACTCGAGAACCGGCTGATCAAGCAGTGGAAGCCCGCGGGCAACAGGGCGCTCAAGCGCACCGACCGCTACTGCTACCTGCGCTGCCGGCTCGACATCCCGTACCCCGTGCTCGAGGTGGCAGCCGAGCCGGCCGCCGGGCATGCGGTGAACGTCGGCCCGCTCGGCAGCCGCGCGCTGGCCTCGGAGCTCGCCGACCAGCTCACCTCGATGTACCGGCTGCGCCACTGCGGGCGGAAGCTCAAGGTGCGCGAGCACCCGTCGGCGTACGGGCAGATGGGCCGGTGCGTATCTCCGTGCTTGGGGGATTTGGACCCGAACGCGTACCGGCGCCAGCTCGACATGGCACTGGCCCACTTCGAGGAGCCGGGCGCCGGCGAGGCGCTGATCGAGGAGCTCGACCGGCGGATGCGCGAGGCCTCTGATGCGCAGCGCTTCGAGCGAGCGGCGGCTCTGCTGCGCCGGAAGGAGCGGCTCGCGTGGGTCGTGGACCGGCTCGAGGGGATGCTGCGCGCGACCCACGCGGAGCCCAGGCTCGTGCTTGCCCAGCACCCGGTCAAGGAGCGCTTCGACGCGTTCTGGATCGTGCAGGGCCGCCTGGTCGACTGGGGCCCGCTGCCCGGCCCCAGCGAGCTGGCCGAGCGAACCGAGGCCGCCCTCGCTCGCCCACCCGGCCGCACCACCATCCCGGCCGGTGAGATCGACGAGATCCGGATCGTGGCGAGCTGGGTGGCGGAGCACGAGCCGCCGGTTCTCGCCCTCGCCCCGCTTCCAGGCCCCGACGAACTACTTGCATTCATGGGCAGCACCGCCGCCGCCGCGGTGGCCTGAGCAATGGTGGTCGGGAATCGTTGCGTTTTCCGCTACGAATCCCCACCACCGTCTTCGCGCACCGCCCTGTCGGCGGCCGCGAAGCCGATCTTCGAGTGGGTCTTGTCGCAGAAGGGCTTCGTCGTCGACGCGCCGCAGCGGCACAGGACGATGCCCTCGCCCTCGGGGATGTCGAACTCGTTGCCGTCGGCGTCGACGATCGTGACCGGCCCGGTGACCTTGTACGGGCCGTTCCTTCGCACCTTGATGACCACCTGCTCCATGGCCCTATTCTCGCGCGAGCCGTGCAGCGCGTCGCCCGCATCGACCATCCCGAGGTCCACGAGATCGTTCCGTCGCACCACTGCGTGGTGCGCTTCAGGCAGCGACGGCCGGTCAATCAGCGGGGCGGCGAGGCGGTTGCCGAGGCGCTGCTCGCGGCGCTCGAGGACGCGGACGTCTCGCGCTGGCCGCCCGGGTGGGCGGTGAGCGACCGCCACACCGACCTGTGGGCGGTGAGCGGCAAGCTGGCGTTCCCGCTGGAGCGCTCGGAGCGGCGCGGGCGGTACGTGGCGACGACCTGCCTGTCCGCGGACCGCTAACGTCGCGTCGAGAGCGCGAATGGGCATACGCGGCGGCATCGACCTCGGCGGCACGAAGATCCAGGCGGTCGTGGTCGACGACGGCGGCGACGTGCTCGGCTCGTCACGCATGCCCACGCCCACCACGGGCGGACCGCCGGACGTGGCGGAGACCATGGCCGACGCCATCCGCGACGCCGCCAAGCAGGCCGACGCGGACACCGGCGACCTCGAGGGCGTGGGCGTGGGGTCGCCCGGGGCGGTCGCGGACGACGAGGGCACCGTGGCGGCGGCGCGCAACCTGCCCGACTGGGAGGAGGCGTACCCGCTCCGCGACGACCTCGCCAGCCGGCTCGACACGCGGATCCGGCTCGGCAACGACGTCCAGGTGGCCACGGACGCCGAGTTCGAGCTGGGCGCTGCGCAGCAGTACGACTCGATCCTCGGAGTGTTCTGGGGGACCGGCGTGGGCGGCGGCATCGTGCTCGACGGCAAGCCGTGGCTGGGCCGGTCGGCCGCCGGCGAGATCGGACACGTGGTGGTGAACATGGGCGGCCGGAAGTGCCCATGCGGGCGGCGCGGCTGCATGGAGGCGTACGCGGGTCGGCTGGCGCTCGAGCGCCGCGCCCGCGAGCTCGAGGAGAAGGGCGAGCACACCAACCTGTTCGAGATCATGGAGGAGCGGGGACGCGACCGGCTCACAAGCGGCGTGTGGGCGAGGGCTCTGAAGGCCGAGGACGAGGTGGCGCGGAAGCTGATCCACCAGGCGGTGAAGGCGCTGGGCGCCGGGGTGGCGTCGTGCGTGAACGTGCTCGACGTCGAGGCCGTGGTGATCGGCGGCGGCATGGGCGTGCGGCTCGGGGAGCCGTACGTGCGCAAGATCCGCGAGGCGATGATGCCCCACCTCTTCGTGGACTCCCGGCCGCCGGCGATCGTGGGGGCGACGCTCGGAGACCTCGGCGGGGCGATCGGAGCCTCGCTGCTCGTTGTCCGGCCCGGCTAGGACAAATACGTACACTCGGTTCCATGAGTGAGGTGGCCGGTGTCGTGCTCGCCGGGGGCCGCTCCACTCGCATGGGTCGGCCCAAGGCGAACCTCGAGTGGCATGGCTCCACTCTGCTTCACCGCGTCACGGGCATCGTCGGCCGCGCCGTCGAGGGGCCGGTCGTCGTCGTGCGGGCGCCTGACCAGGAGCTGCCCGACCTGCCGCCCGGCGTGCGCGTCGTGGAGGACGCGGCCGAGGGTCGCGGGCCGCTGCAGGGCCTGGCCGCGGGACTGGCTGCCGTCGCGGGGGACGCCGAGGTCGCGTACGTCTCCTCGACGGACGTGCCGCTCCTGCATCCCGCGTTCGTGAGGGCCGTTGTCCGCGCCGGCGCCGATCCGGACGTGGATGTGGCGCTGCCCGTGGTGCACGGCTTCCGGCATCCGCTGGGGGCCGCGTATCGCACGTCCCTGGTCGAGGCGGTCGAGCGACTGATCGCCGAGGACCGGATGCGGCCGGCCTTCCTGTTCGAGCAGTGCCGCATGCGCGAGCTGTCCGAGGACGATCTCCTGCGCGACCGGGAGCTGGCGGAGGCCGACCCCGAGCTGCTCTCCGTGCTCAACCTGAACGAGCCGGACGACTACGAGCGCGCGCGCTCGCGCGCGGCCCCGAGCGTGACGGTGCGCCGCTACGGCACGCTCGCCACGAACTTCGGGCGCGAGCCGATCGCGATCCGCGCCGCGACCCTGGAGGCGGCCGCGACCGCGGCGGGCCTGGCCCTCGACCGGCACGTGGTCGCCGCGCTGAACGGCGACCAGATCACCCGGCACCCTGAGCTGCCGCTGGCCGGGGGCGACGAGATCGCGTTCCTGGCGGCGGACGCGGGAGGCTGAGCGTGACCGCGGTCATTCCCGCCGCCGCCCGGCTCGTGCGCATCGAGCTCGAAGGCGTGACGCTGTCGGCTGCCGAAGGTGCGCTGCTCGTGCGCGGCGACGCTCATCCGTTCGCACTCGCGGGCGACTGGGCGAGCGGCGGGGCGCTGATCGGCTCCGAGCCGCTGCTCGCGGCAGGACCCGAGGACGATCCGTTCGACCTGCTCGACGTCCAGCCCGCGGTCGAACCCGCCGAGGGCGGACACCCTCCGGCGTCGCCCGGCGCCGAGGCTTCCCCGGTGGGCGGCGGCTGGTTCGGCTACCTCGGCTACAACCTCGGAGCGCGGCTCGAGCGCATCCCGCCTCCGCCGCCGCGGCGCGTGCCGCTCCCCGACTTCGCGCTCGCCTTCTACGACCACCTCCTCCACCTCGACGGCGACGGGCGGTGGTGGTTCGAGGCGCTGTGGACGGACGAGCGCGCGGATGCTCTGAACGGCAGGCTCGACCTGCTCCGCGAGCGGCTCGCGGACGGCGTGCGCGATCGACCCGTGTGGGTCGGCAACTTCCAGCCCGCGCCGCCCGGAGGAACGGGCCACCTGAACGCAATCGACGACTGCCGCGAGCGGATCGCCGCCGGCGAGATCTTCCAGGCGAACCTCTGCCTGCGGCTCGAGGCGGAGTGGAAGGGCGACCCGCTCGACCTGTTCGCCCGCACGGCCGGAACGCTCGAGCCGCGCCACGCGGGCGTGATCGCGGGACCGTGGGGAGCCGTGTGCAGCCTCTCCCCCGAGCTGTTCCTGCGCCGCCGCGGCCGCGAGGTGGTCACGGAGCCGATCAAGGGAACCGCCCCGCGCACCGCGGGCCTGGGTCCGGCCGACGCGTCGAGGGCGGCGCTCGCGTCGTCCCTGAAGGACCGGGCGGAGAACGTGATGATCGTGGACCTGATGCGCAACGACCTCGGCCGGGTCTGCGAGTACGGATCCATCGAGGTGCCGGCGCTGAACGAGCCGCGCCAGGCGCCGGGTGTGTGGCACCTCGTGTCGACGGTACGCGGGCGGCTGCGCCAGGACGCCGGCGACTCGGATCTGCTCCGAGCGTCGTTCCCGCCCGGATCGGTTACGGGCGCGCCCAAGATCCAGGCGATGCGTGTGATCGCCGAGCTCGAGGCCGGCGGGCGCGAGGCGTACACCGGCGCAATCGGGTTCGCGAGTCCGGTGGCCGGCCTGGAGCT
Source organism: Thermoleophilaceae bacterium (assembly GCA_036377235.1). Lineage (GTDB taxonomy): Bacteria > Actinomycetota > Thermoleophilia > Solirubrobacterales > Thermoleophilaceae > JACVRW01. Next base: position 3,455 of record DASUYU010000322.1, on the reverse strand, counting down.
GAACGTGGCCATCCGGACGCTCGAGATGAGCGGCGAGCGGATCTGGATGGGCGCCGGCGGCGGCATCGTGGCCGACTCGGTCGCGGAGAGCGAGCTCGAGGAGTGCTTCGTGAAGGCGCGCCCGGTGATCGCGGCCGCGGGCGCACGCCTGATCGAGGAGCCGCGCGTCACCCGCGTCGCTCCGGTGCCGGCCCTCGCCGGCGGCGCCGACCGCCCGGACCCCACCCTCGGCGTGTTCGAGACGATCCTGGTCCACGGCGGAACCCCCGTCGACCTCCGTGCCCACCTGGCGCGGCTCGAGCGGAGCGTGGAGACGCTGTACGGCACCGCGCTGCCGGATGACGTGGAGACACGCATCGTCGCCGCCTCCGCGACCGCGCCGCTGCAGCGCCTGCGAGTCACCGCGATTCCCACCGCAGGACCGACGCCGGCGGAGGCCGCGCACGCCGCATCGCTCGCCATCGAGGTCGACGCGGAGCCGCTCGGCGGTGAACCGGCGCCCGATCCTGTTGCACTGGCACCGGCTGTCCTTCCCGGCGGGCTCGGCGCGCACAAGTGGCGCGACCGGCGGCTGCTCGACGAGGTGGGCGAGCGCCTGGAGGCCGTCCCGCTCATCCTCGACCTCGACGGCGACGTTCTCGAGGCCGGTTACGCCAACCTGTTCATCGTGGAGGGCACCCATCTCGTGACACCCCCGTTGGACGGACGTCAGCTTCCCGGCACAGTCCGCGCGCGAGTGCTCGCACTCCATCCCGCGCGCGAGGAGCGCGTGACGCTTGACCGGATTGCGGCAGCCGACGAGATCCTGCTCGCGTCGTCCATTCGCGGCATCCACCCAGCCCGGCTGCTCGACGGCGAGGAGCCGGGCTTCCAGCTGGGCGCCCGCCTCCGCGCCGCGCTCCGCGAGGACCGCCTGGGAGCGGCCGGCGAGGGAGGGCGCGCGTGAGCGCAGGCCTTGCCCGGGCGAGCGGCTTCGGCGACGGGAGCCGGTCGTGAGCCGGGTCGCTCCCGCGGCGCTCTCTTCGGCGACGGGTGCGCCGGGCGGCTATTTCGGGCGGGCGCTCGTCGTGGACGTCGGCACCGGCGCGGCCGAGACGGTCGAGCTTCCGGAGCACGTTCTGCGCGGCACCATCGGAGGCGCCGGGCTCGGCGCCTGGCTCATGCACCGGCTCGCGCCCGCCGGAGTCGATCCGCTCGCTCCGGAGGCGCCGCTCGCGTTCGTGTTCTCACCGCTCGTCGGCACGCCGCTCACCACGAGCGCGAAGTTCGCTGTTGTCGCCAAGTCGCCGCTCACCGGTCTCCTCAACGATGCACTTGCGTCCTCCCACTTCGCCATCGCCGGCAAGCTCACCGGCAACGACGCGATCGTCGTGCGCGGCGCCGCCGACCACCCGTCGGTGCTCGTCGTGGACGGCGACGGTCCGCGCATCCTGCCCGCGCCCCGGCTGTGGGGCCTGTCCGCCGCGGAGGCGGAGGAGCGGCTCCGCGACCACCTCGGCCCCGCCTGGCGCGTTGCCGCCATCGGACCCGCCGGCGAGCGGCTCGTCAAGTACGCCACCGTCTCGCACGACGGCCGCCACGCGGGCCGCGGCGGGCTCGGCGCCGTGCTCGGCGCGAAGAACATCAAGGCGGTCGCCGTCAGGGGCGCGGGGGTGAAGCCGCCGCTCGCGGACCCCGAGCGCGTGCTCGCCGCCGCGCGCGACCTCCGCGGCCGCTCCTTCGGCCCCGCCACCGCCAAGTACCGCGAGCTCGGCACGCTCGCCAACCTCCTGTCCTTCAACGCGATCAACACGCTCCCCACGCGCAACTTCAGCGCCGCGTCATTCGAGGGCGCGCCGAAGCTCGCCGCCGAGGAGCTGCACGAGCTGCGGCTCGTGGCGCGCGACAACTGCGCCTCGTGCACCATCGGCTGCGAGCACATCTACGCCGCGCCCGGCGGCGGCACCACTCGCGTCGAATACGAGAACGTCTTCGCGCTCGGTCCGCTGTGCGGCGTGTCCGACCCCGACGCCGTCCTCGCCGCCAGCCAGCTCTGCGACGAGCTCGGCATCGACACGATCTCGGCCGGCGGCACGCTCGCCTGGGCCATGGAGTGCGCCGAGCGCGGCCTCATCGACGCGCCGTGGCTGCGCTTCGGCGACGCCGGCGCGCTCATGCGAGCCCTGAACGAGATCGGCGCGCGCGACGGCCTCGGCGACCTCCTCGCCGAGGGCTCCCGCCGCGCCGCCGAGCAGGTGGGCCAGGGGTCGCACGCCTTCGCGCCACACGTGAAGGGCCTCGAGCTCCCCGGCTACGAGCCGCGCACGCTGCACGCGATGGCGCTCGGCCTCGCCGTGAACGCGCGCGGCGCCGACCACAACCGCTCCGGCGCCTACGAGGCCGACCTGTCGGGCGACCTCGACCGGCTGGCGGGCGGCGACGAGCACGTCGTGGCCGCCATCGAGACCGAGGATCGCGCCGCGGTCATGGACTCGCTCATCCTCTGCAAGTTCCTGCGCGGCGTGTTCGACGAGCCCTGGCCCGAGTGGGCGGCGCTGCTCGCCCCGGTCACCGGCTGGGACATCGACGCGGACGAGCTCCGGCGCACCGCGCGGCGCATCGTGGCCGCCAAACGGCTCTTCAACCTGCGCGAGGGCTGGACCCGCGCCGAGGACCGTCTCCCGGAGCGCTTCCTGACCGAGCCGCTCGAGCTCGACTCGGGCCGCGAGGCGACGCTCACGGCGACACGCCTCACGGCCATGATCGACGCGTACTACGTTCGCCGCGGCCTGACCGCGCACGGCGTTCCCAAGCCGGAAACGGAGACGGAGCTCGGCTTGGACCTATTTGTGCAAGCGCCGTAGCCCGCGCTAGGCTGCGAGCGTGGCCATCACCGCTCCTCCGGCGGCGAAGACCGTCACCCTGAACATCGACGGTCGGGAGCTGACGGTGCCCGAGGGCACCACGATCTACGACGCCGCGAAGGGCGCCGGCATCGACATCCCGGTGCTGTGCCACGACGAGCGCTACGACCCCGTCGGCGTGTGCCGCATGTGCGTCGTGGACGTGGGCGCACGCGTGTACGCGGCGGCCTGCGTTCGCCCCTGCGAGGACGGCATGGAGGTGAAGACGACCACGCCCGAGGTCGAGCAGCGACGGGGCACGCTCACCCAGCTCCTGATGGCGGACCAGCCGCCCACCGAGGAGGACCCGAAGGAGACGACCACCGCCGACAACGAGCTGCTCGTGCTCGCGCGCCGCTACGGCATCGAGCGAGAGGACGGCATCCCGCTCGGCCAGGGCCGCGGGATCGATCTCAGCAACCCCGTCATCGCGGTGAACCACGACGCCTGCATCCTGTGCGACCGCTGCGTCCGCGCCTGCGACGACATCCAGGGCAACGACGTGATCGGCCGCTCCGGCAAGGGCTACGCCACGCTGATCGCGTTCGACCTGAACGACCCGATGGGCGAGTC
>DASUYU010000321.1:0-12130 GCA_036377235.1 Thermoleophilaceae bacterium | reverse complement strand
GTGAAGACGGCTCGGGCCGCTTACGACCGCGCGGTGCGGGTCGCAGACGATCACCCGAGCGCCCATCGTGACCAGCTTGTCGACGAAGTACAGGCGGTTCTCGAACATCTTCTCGTGGATCAGGATCAGGCCCTCGGCCTGGGTGGCCATGGCGACGGCGATGCTGGTGAGGTCGGCCGGGAACGCGGGCCACGGGCCGTCCTCGATCTTGGAGATCGCGTCGCCCTCGTCCGACTTGATGCGCAGCCGCTGGCCGCCCGGCACCACCACGTCGTTGCCGTCGAACTCGATCCGGCAGCCGAGCCGCTCGAAGGCGAGCCGCGTCATGCGGAGGTCGGAGGGAAGCGTGTCGCGGATGCGCAGCTCGCCGCCGGTGCAGGCCGCGAGCGCGATGAAGCTTCCGACCTCGATGTAGTCGGGGCCGATCGTGTAGTCGGCTCCGGCCAGCTCCTCCTGGCCGTGGACGATCATGAGGTTGGAGCCGATCCCCTCGATCCGGGCGCCCATCGCCATCAGCAACCGGGCGAGGTCCTGGACGTGCGGCTCGGACGCGGCGTTGTGGATCACCGTCGAGCCCGGAGTGAGCGCTGCCGCCATGAGGGCGTTCTCGGTGGCCATGACGGAAGGCTCGTCCATGAAGAAGTCGCACGCGTGCAGGCCGTCGGGGGCGGCCAGGCGGTACCAGCTACGGTCGACGTTCACCTCGGCGCCGAGCGCGCGGAAGGCATCCAGGTGGGGGTCCAGCCGGCGGCGGCCGATCACGTCGCCGCCGGGCGGCGGCATGTTGGCGCGGCCCAGGCGCGCGAGGAGCGGGCCGGCGAGCAGGAACGAGGCGCGGATCCGTTCGGCCCAGTCGCGGTCCACCTCGAACTGGGTGAGGTCCTCAGCCTGGAGGGCCACGACGTTGTCGTCGCGCCACGCCACGTCCACTCCGAGGAGGCGCAGGATCTCGAGCATCGCCTCCACGTCGGAGATGCGCGGGATGTTGCGCAGCACCACCTCCTCGCGCGTGAGGAGACACGCGGCGAGAGCGGGCAGTGCGGCGTTCTTGTTTCCTGAGGGCGTGACGGTCCCCGCCAGGGGCGTCCCGCCTTCTATTACGAACTTCTCCATTTGGCTGCTCGTTCGGGAGCCGACGAGGATACCCTGCCCAGCGTGGCCCAACCCACACGTGACGAAGCATGGGATCTGGTGTGCGAATGGACTCAGTCCGAGTCGCTCCGCAAGCACATGCTGGGCGTGGAGACAGCGATGCGCGCCTATGCCCGGAAGTTCGGCGAGGACGAGGAGCTGTACGCCGTCACCGGGCTGCTGCACGACCTTGACTACGAGCGCTATCCCGACCTGGGCAGCGGCCACCCACGCGAGGCGCTGAAGCTGTTCGAGGAACGGGACTACCCGCCCGAGCTGGTCGAGGCAGTCGCCGGGCACGCCACGTTCCTGGGAGTTCCACGCGAGACCCGCATGGCGAAGACGCTGTACGCGGTGGACGAGCTGTCCGGCTTCATCGCCGCGTGCGCGTACGTGCGTCCCGACGGGATCCACGGCATGACGCCCAAGTCCGTGAAGAAGAAGCTGAAGCAGCCGAGCTTCGCGGCCGGCGTGAACCGCGACGAGGTGCGCGAGGGCGCCGAGGAGCTGGGCGTCGAGTTCGACGAGCACGTGGCTTTCGTGATCGAGGCGATGGAGGGGCGCGCGGACGAGTTGGGACTCGGGCCGCGCGAGGAGAGCGCAACCGCGTAGGCGTTCCGTCCTTGCCCGGCACGAACATGCGTTCGTGCCGCTAGCCGGGGTCCTCCACGCCGATCTGGATTCGTTCTACGCGTCGGTCGAGCAGCGCGACGACCCGTCCCTGAAGGGCCGCCCCGTGATCGTCGGGGGCGGCGTGGTCCTCTCCGCGAGCTATGAGGCGAAGGCCCGTGGCGTGCGCAGTGGGATGGGCGGCGGGCGGGCGCGGTTCCTGTGCCCGGACGCCGCCGTCGTTCCGTGCCGCTTCGAGGCGTACACGGAGGCCAGCAAGGCCGTGTTCGAGATCTTCGAGGACACCGCGCCGACGGTGGAGGCGCTGTCGATCGACGAGGCGTTCCTCGACGTGCGCGGCATGGAGCACTTCGCCGGCACGCCGGAGGAGATCGCCGCGCGGCTGCGGGCGCGGGTGCGCGAGGAGATCGGGCTGCCGATCAGCGTGGGCGTTGCGCGCACGAAGTTCCTGGCGAAGGTCGCGAGCGCGGTGGCGAAGCCGGACGGCCTGCTCGTGGTGCCGGTGGACGGCGAGCTCGAGTTCCTGCACCCGCTGCCGGTGGAGCGGCTGTGGGGAGTCGGCGACATCACGGCGCAGAAGCTCCACGATGCCGGGTTGCATCGCGTGCGGGACGTCGCGGCGGTGTCGCTCGAGGCATTGACCGAGCTGCTCGGGCGGGGCTCGGCGCGCCATCTCCACGCACTGGCGAACGTGCGCGACCCGCGACGGGTGGAGCGGCGGAAGCGGCGGCGCTCGATCGGCGCGCAGCATGCTCTTGGACGCCGCTCGCGCGAGCCGGAGGCGGTGGACGCGGCGCTGGTGGCACTCGTGGACCGGGTCACCGGCCGGCTGCGAAAGGCGGAGAGGGTGGCCCGGACGGTGGTGCTCCGGCTGCGCTTCGCCGATTTCAAGCGAGCGACGCGCTCGCACACGCTGGGCGAGCCGACGGACCGGACCGACACGGTGCTCGCCGCCGCGCGGACGCTCCTCGCCGTGGCCGCGCCGCTGATCGAGCAGCGAGGGATCACGCTCGTGGGCGTGGCGCTCACGAACGTCGAGGACTCCGGCCCGGCACAGCTCCCGCTCGACGACCGCACGGCGCTGCTCGACTCGACCCTCGACGAGCTACGCGAGCGCTACGGCACCGAGGTCATCACCCGCGCCGTCCTCCTGGACCGCGACGAAAATCCCCGCCTGCCGATGCTGCCGGACTAGGCCCAGCGGCCGCCGGCCTTTGCCCACTCGGACATGTGATCCGGCGAGCAGAAGGCGTCGGGGATCCGGTGCTCGCCGCGGTGGCGGATCAGGAGGACGCGCACATCGCCGAGCTCCTCCCCGCAGTGGGAGCAGGTGCTGACCGAATCGGCCACGCCGGACGGCTCCTCGATCTCCCCCGCCTCCCAGTACGGGCCCTGGACGCGCCAGGGAAAGATGTGCTCGAGCCGGCAGAACGCCGCGCGGCGGGCGCCGGGCACCTCCTGGGCGCGCCAGCCGTCGGAGCGTTCGATCGCGTTGCCGCACCAGGAGCAGCTGTCGGTAGATTGCGCGCCCATGCCGGATCCTCTTCGGATTATCGTCCTCGAGGGCGACGAAACGGGTCAGGAGCTGCTCGAGCAGGCGCTCCGGGTGCTCGACCCCGAGGTGCTCCAGGTCCGGCTCGAGCTCGAGCACTTCGACCTCTCGCTCGACAACCGCCGCAAGACCGGCAACGACGTGGTCGGCGAGGCGGCCGCGGCGATGAGCGACGCGCGCTTCGGCCTGAAGGCGGCCACGATCACGCCCGAGGGCAAGGACGACGTGGGCAGCCCGAACCGGCTCCTGCGCGAGGCCATCGACGGGAAGGTGATCATCCGGACGGGCCGCCGCATACCGGGGGTGACGCCGGTGGCCGGGGTGCACTACCCGATAGCGGTGGTCCGCATGGCCGTGGGCGACGCGTACGGAGCCGAGGAACGGCGCGAGCAGCAGAACGGCGACGAGTTCGCGTTCCGGACGGAGAAGATCTCGCGGAACGTGTGCCGCGCCGTGGCCGAGTACAGCTTCCGCACCGCGGCGCGCATCCACGGCCGCGTGTACGGCGGGCCGAAGTGGACGGTGAGCCCGGTGTACGAGGGGATGCTGAAGGAGGAGCTCGACGCCGCCGCCGAGCGCCACCCCGAGGTGCCCTACGCCCCCGTGCTGATCGACGCCACGTACGCCGGCCTGATCGGCGGCGCGGCCGATGCGCCGCTCGTGATCCCGGCGCTCAACCGCGACGGCGACTGCCTCTCCGACCTCGTAATGCCGATGTTCGGCTCGATCGCGGGCGCCGAGTCCGTGCTGCTCGCGTTCGACGAGGACTACGACGCCACCGCCGTGATGGCGGAGGCCCCGCACGGCACCGCGCCGGCGCTGCTGGGCAAGGACATCGCGAACCCGATGGCGATGATCCTGGCCGCCGCGGCGGTGCTCCACTACGCCGGCGAGCTCGGCTACGACGGGTGCGACACCGCCTCGCGCGCGATCTACGAGTCCGTGCTCGAGGCCGTGGCGACCGGTGTGCGGACGCCGGACCTTGGTGGCCATGCCGCGACGAGCGAGTTCACCACCGAGGTGATCTCGCGCGTGCGCACGAAGATCGACATTTGGGCTTCGCTTTAGGCTCTGCGCGTGGCCGAGAGCAAGCGACGCCGCGCCGTCCAGACACCCGCGGCACGCGTCGTCTTCTGGCTCTCGGTGTGGGCCCTCTCCTACGGCCTGTGGATCCTGCTCGTGTTCAAGACCGAGCCTGCCGAGCTGGTGGCCGGCGCGGTCGCGGCGGCGCTGGCCGCCACCGGCGCCGAGCTCGTTCGCGCGCGCGGTTATGCGCCGTTCGCACCCGATCTGGCCTGGTCGCGTGACCTGCTCCGGCTGCCGATGGAGGTGGTGGTCGACACCTGGCGGATGGCGAAGGCGCTCATCCGGCACCTCCTGCGCGGTGAGCGCCTGGAGGGCTGCTTCCGGATCGTCCACTTCCCCCCGGGGTCCCGGGAGGACCCGCACGCGGCGGCCCGCCGCACGGTGGCCGCCTGGCTCGGCTGCGTGAGCCCGAACACCTACGTCATCGGCTTCGACGAGAAGCACGACGTCGCCGTGCTGCATCAGCTGATCCGCGACGAGCTGCCGCCCGAGTTCGACCCTGGCGAATGAACGCCTGGCTGATCGCGACGACGGTCCTCCTCACCGGCCTGGTTCCATGCCTGTGGGTGGCGATGCGCGGATCGATCGTCAGCGCGCTCGCCGCGCTCGAGCTGGCCTCGACGATCACGACGCTCGCGCTGCTCATGATCGCCCAGGGACTTCGGCGCGACCCGTTCGTGGACCTCGCGCTGGTCAGCGCGATCCTCTCGTTCACCGGCGCCCTCACGTTCGTCCGCTTCCTGGAGCGCTGGGTGTGAGCCTCGCCGACGTCGCCGTCGTGGTGCTGCTCGCGGTGGGCGTGGGCGCCGCGCTCCTGAGCGCCGCCGGTCTCCTGGCCACCCGGAGCCCGTTCGACCAGCTCCACTTCACCGGCCCCGCGACGACGATCGCCCCCGTCGCCGTGGCCGCCGCCGTCCTCGTCGAGGAGCCGCTCTCGTCAGCCGGGATCAAGGCCGTCCTGGTGGCGCTGGTCATGATCGCGACGGGACCGGTGCTCATCCACGCGACCGCCAGGGCCGCCCGCATCCGCGAGCGTGGCCGGTGGGTGATGCTCCCGGAGGAGCTCGACGCCAAGGAGGGGCCATCGAAGTCCTCCAAGCGGTAGCCCTGATCCTGGTCGCCGTCTGCGGCACCTGCGTGGTGCTGGCGCGCGACCCGCTGCGTCAGGCGATGGTGGCGTCGATCTACGGGCTGGTGCTCGGCATCCTGTTCTTCCTCTTCCAGGCGCCCGACGTGGCGCTGTCCCAGACCGTGGTCGGCGCCGTGGCGCTGCCGATGATGATTCTCCTGGCCCTGGCCAAGGTCCGCGGAGGCGAGGAATGAGCGACCGGGTTCGGCTCAGTGTCTTCGGTGCGTCGCTCGCCGGGCTGCTCGGCCTCGTGCTGTGGGCGTTCGTGGGGCTCCCGGACTTCGGGGACTACCGCGGGCCGTACGGCGACATTCTGAACCGGGTGGCGGTTCCGGAGCGCTCGACGACGGACGTCGTGACCGCCGTTAACTTCGACTACCGAGCCTTCGACACGCTGGCCGAAGAGTTCATCCTGTTCGCCGCGGTCATCGCGGTCGCGAGCATCTTGAGAACCCTGCGGGGCGAGCGAACGCGGCAGCCCGACGACGACGCCGCGGACCGCCACGTGCCGGAGACGAGCCTGCCGATCCGCGTCACCGGGCTCGGTCTGGTGGCGCCCACGATCCTGGTGGGGATCTACATCGTCGCGCACGGGCATCAGACGCCCGGCGGCGGCTTTCAGGGCGGCGTGATCCTGGCCACAGCTCTGCTCCTCACTTACCTGTCGGCCGATTACATGACGTTGCGGGCGGTCGGGCCCAGCCGGCTGATCGAGCTCGCCGAGGGCCTGGGCGCGGCCGGCTTTGCCCTGATCGGGGTGGCCGGCCTCGTCGCCGGGAGCGCGTTCTTCGAGAACGTGCTCGGAAAGGGCACTCCGGGCGACCTGCTGTCGGCTGGCACGATTCCGCTGAGCAACGCGGCTGTCGGCCTCGCGGTCACCGGCGGGTTCGTCTTCATGCTCTCCGAGTTCCTCGAGCAGGCGCTCACTCGCCGGCGCGACCGGCGCCGCGGCCGTGGGGGACGGAGCACCGCGTGAACCTGCTCCCCTACCTGGTCGCGGTCTGGCTGATGGGCGTGGGCCTGTACGGGATCGTGACGAGCCGCGACCTGGTGCACATGGTGATCTGCCTGTCCGTGCTCCAGTCCTCGTCCTACCTGGTGCTGCTCGCGATCGGCTACGTGGACGACGCGCACGCCCCGGTCTTTGCCGACGTCCCGCTCGGGACCCGCGCGGTCGACCCGGTCGTGCAGGCGCTGACGCTCACCGACGTGGTGGTGGGCACGACCGTGACCGCCCTGCTGCTCGCGCTCAGCGTCCAGGCCTACAAGCGCTACGGGAAGCTCGATCCCCAGGAGCTGCGCCCCGAGCGGAGGCTCCAGCGGCGTGACTGACCTCGCCCCCATCGCCGTGGCGATTCCGCTGATCACCGCGGCCGTGCTCGTGGCGGCGGGCGGGACAGTCCCGCGGCGCGTGGTCGATGTGCTCGCGTGCACAGCCTCGGGGGCGTGCATCGTCCTCTGCGCGCTCGTTCTGCACGACACCTCCGATGGGACGCTGGTGCACTGGTTCGGGGGCTGGACGCCGCGAGACGGCGTCGCCCTCGGCATCTCGTTCGCGATCGACCAGATCGGCGCGGGCATCGCCCTGTTCGCGGCCCTGCTCTTCCTCGCGGCGTTCGTGTTCTGCTGGCGCTACTTCGTCGTGCTCGGGCCGATCTTCCACGCGCTGATGCTCGTGTTCCTCGCGGCGATGCTCGGCTTCGGGTATACCGGCGACCTCTTCAACCTGTTCGTCTTCTTCGAGCTCCTCAGTGTCGCGGCGTACGCGCTGGTGGCCTACGACATCGAGGAGGAGGGGCCGCTGCAGGGGGCGCTGAACTTCGCCGTGACGAACACCATCGGCGCCTTCCTCATCCTGATCGGAATTGCGCTCCTCTACGGCCGCACGGGCGCCCTCAACATGGCCCAGGTCGGCGAAGCGCTGGCGGGCCGGCCCGCCGACGGCCTCGTGGTGGTCTCCTTCACGCTGATCGCTGTCGGGTTCTTCGTCAAGGCGGCGGTCGTCCCGTTCCACTTCTGGCTCGCGGACGCGTACTCGGTGGCTCCCACTCCGGTGTGCCTGCTCCTCTCGGCCGTGATGAGCGAGCTCGGCCTCTATGCGTTCGCGCGCGTGTACGCGACGGTGTTCTCCGGCGCGCTCGGCGGAGACGAGGCGATCCAGGCGGTGCTGCTGGCGGCGGGCACGCTGACCGCCGTGGCCGGCGCGCTGATGGCCTTCGGGCAGCGGCATTTGAAGCGAATGCTGGCCTTCGCCACGGTAAGCCATGTGGGGCTCGCCCTCATCGGGATCGCGCTGCTCGACGGCCCTGGCCTCGGCGGCGCGGCGCTCTTCGTGGTGGCGGACGGATTCGTGAAGGCTTCGCTGTTCGTGTCGGTCGGCACCGTGCAGCACCTCTTCGGGAGCGTCGACGAGCTACGGCTACATGGGCGAGCGCACGCGCTGTGGCTCACCGGCCCCCTGATGGGTCTATGCGCGCTCGCCATGGCCTCGCTGCCGCCGTTCGGGCCATGGCTCGGCAAGACGCTCATAGACCAGGCTGCCCGTGACGCCGGCCAAGGTTGGGTGGTCGTGGTCTTCGTGATCGCGTCGATCCTCACGGGAGCCGCCCTCCTGAGGGCGACGCTCCGCGTGTTCGCCGGGGTGGGTCCCCGCGAGGACCCGTCGATCGTCGGCTCCCCCGCTCCCGACGAGGTCGACGCCGAACTGCGGTTCGCTAAGGACCGGGTGCCGCTCACCATGACCGTGCCTGCCGTGGCACTCGCGGTCGCCGGCCTTGGCATGGGCGTGGCGCCTGGGCTGCGCGCGGCGGCCGGCGACGCCGCGGCGCCGTTCTTCGATCGCGCCGGCTATGCGGCCACCGTGCTGCACGGGCAGGCCGGCGGCGCGGGCGGCGGCGCTGTCCCGGTGCCGGGAATCGGGGAGGTTCTCGTCGGGCTCCTGACCGTCGCGGGCGCCTGCGGGCTGGCCTATCTGACCCTCGCGCCGCGGCGACCGCGCCTCCACCGACTCGGAGTCGCGACCGGGCGTGCCATCGCCTGGCTCCGTCCGATTCACAGCGGCTACGTCGGCGACTACGTGACCTGGCTCCTGGCGGGCGCGGCGGTGATGGGCGGCGTGTTCGCCGTGACGCTCACCACCTGAGCTTGCAACAGAAGTTGCAGCAAATCGGCTGTTCCATCCGACGCCCGTCGTACCTTCTCGAACGCATGTTCCCCCGGTTCAGAGAGCAGATCGGCACCGCGCTCGACATCATCGTCGAGTTCTCGACGCTCGGCGAGTATCGCCTGGCGGCCGATGGGCCCGGCGCCTCGGGCGCCCTCGCCGACGCCTCTGGCCAGGCACCGCAGCTGGGAGGCGCAGGTTCCTCTCTTTCAACCTGTGCGGCTGCGGTCCGCCGCACCGTCGCGGGTGGGCCGACCGGTCATGTGCCGGTCGCGACCCCCGCGGCCCGGCGGTTGCGCGAACGCCACGCCGTCTCGAGGGTGCGCCGGCCGGCACCCACGTCCGGCGAGCAGCTCTGCCTCGCCGTCTAGGCCGCGCCGCGACAACTGCCGCGGCTATCCGTCCCGCGCCGCCGCGAGAATCGCGATCGGATGACCGGCTCAGGCGACATCCACGTAGCCGGCACCGGAAGCTTCTCGCTCGAGGTCGCCGAGTACGCCCGCGCCGCGGGCCTCGAGGTGGCGGGGCTGATCGAGCTCCAGGACGCTTCGCGCGTCGGCGCCGAGATCCACGGACTGCCGGTGCGCGCGGCGGACGATCCGCCGGCGCGAGGCGCACCAGCCGTCGTGGGAGCGGGCGGCGACCGGCTCGCGCATTGGCAGGGGCTCGCCGATCGCGGTTGGAGCGCGGTCAGCGTCATTCATCCGGCGGCGCAGGTTTCCCCCAGCGCCCTGGTGGGCGCGGGGTGCGTGGTGGGCCCCGGCGCGGTCATCGGCGCCGCGAGCGAGCTCGGCGAGCACGTCCTGCTCGGCCGGGGCGCGCTCCTCGGCCATCACGCGGTGCTGGAGGCCGGCGCGACGCTCAATCCCGGGGCGAACGTGGCGGGCCACGTTCGAGTCGGGCGCGGTGTGACGGTGGGCATGGGCGCGATCGTCGTCGACCACCGGGAGGTGGGTGCGGGAGCCACGGTCGCCGCGGGCGCAGCCGTGGTCCGTGACGTGGGGCCCGGCGTCCGCGTGCAGGGCGTGCCGGCGAGGCCGTTCGAGAGAGGCGACGGGTGATGCGGCGCTGGCGCAGGCTCGCCGCCGAGGCGCTCGACCGCCGGTTCGGACCCCTGAACGCGCGCCTCGACGCGCTGGATGCGCGGCTCGACGCCTCGGAGGCACGGCTCGATGGCCAGACCACCCACCTCTGTGAGCACAGGGCTCCCCGGCTAACCGGAGATCGCTAGCCCGACCGCGTCGCACACGCGGTCCACGTCCGCCTCGTCCAGCTGGCCGTGGAGGGGCAGCGCCAGCGCGCCGTCCCCGAGCCGCTCCGACACGGGGAGCGGCGCGGCGGCGATCCCGGCGAACCCGGGCTGCGTGTGGAGCGGCGTGAAGTAGCGGCGGGTCTCGATGCCCTCGGCCGCCAGGGCGGCGGCGACGGGGGCCCGCGCCGAGCCGAGGTCCGCCACGAGCAGCGTGGGCGTGGGCCGCAGCTCGCTCGTGCCGGCCTGGAGACGTACTCCCGGCAGCGACGCCAGCCGCTCGCGATAGCGGTCGGCCAGCCGCGCGCGCCGGGCGACCTCCTCCTCGACGTCCTCCACCGTCAGGCACCCGAGCGCCGCGTGCGGCTCGGACAGGCGGGCATTCAGGCCCACGAGCTCGCCGTCGTCACTCCCGTAGCTGCGCAGGGCCTCGAAGCGCTCGGCGTGGGCCGGATCCCGGAAGGCGGCCAGCCCGCCCTCGCCGCAGGTAGCGATCTTGGTCGGGCTGAAGGAGAAGACGGATGCGTCCCCGTAGGTGCCGACGTGGCGCTCGCCGATCCAGCTCGCGAACGCCTGGGCGGCGTCGAACAGCAGGGTGGCGCCGGCGTCGCCGGCGAGGCGCTCGAGCCCGTCCACGTCGCAGACGGACATGAACGAGTGGGTCCCGACGATCGCGCGCGTGGCGGCGTCGACCGCGGGCGCGGCCGACTCGGCCGTGAGGCACCACGTGTCGGGATCCACGTCCGCGAAGCGGGGTTCGAGCCCGTTCCAGAGGAGGGCGTGGAGCGTCGACGGGAACGTGAAGGACGGGACGATCACGCGTGCGCCGGGCGGGATCCCGAGAGCGCGGACGGCCAGCGCCAGGCCGATGTCGCAGTTCGCGACCGCGCGCACGTGCGAGAGGCCGGTGTAGCCCGCGCAGGCGCCCTCGAAGCGCCGCCCGTGCGGGCCGAAGTTCGAGAGCCAGCCGTCGTCCCAGGTCGTCTCGAGCAGCTCGGTGTAGGCGGTCAGCGACGGGAGGCTCGGCCTCGAGAGCCGCAACGCCTGAGCGGCCGCCTTCGAGGGGCTCCCGTGGCTCATCCGGCCTCGCGGTCCGCCAGCCCGCGCTGGGCCAGCTCGGCCTTCAGCCAGCGAATCGGCTCGTGGTTCTTCCCCTCGCCCGAGCCGTCGAGCTCCACGAAGCGGAGGAACAGGTCGAGGTCGGGGATGCGCTCGATCATCTCGTCGAGAGCGTGGTCATCGGTGCGGCCCTTCCGCCGCGCCTTGCGCCAGATGTTGTACGGGCGGTCGTGCTGCTCGATGGTCGCAAGCACGCGCTCGTCGTGCGTGTAGCCCTCCGCGAAGCGGCGCGCCCGCGCCGCGTGGTGGTTCTCACCGGTGTGCGGCAGCCAGTTGTTGACCCTGTATTTGAGGGAGTCGTGCACGAGCGCCAGGAAGCGGAGCTCCTCCCTCCGTTTGCCGGTCTCGCCCCAGCGCTCGATCGTCTCGAGCAGGTCTGCCACGTGCGCGCCCACGGTGCCCTCGGGGTGCCCGCGGCGCGGCTTTCCCCAGGCGAGCCCCTCCTGCAGCACGGGATCCTCCAGCACGGCGCGCTCGAGGTCCGTCTCGGGGGTGACGCTACTCGACCCTCTCCGCAATCCAGAGCTCGCCCTGGCGGGCGAGAACGACGCGCGCCTCGTCGCCGCCTTCGTTCACGGCGACGAAATGGGCACGGTCCTCCTCGATCCCGGGCCTGTCGTCGACCAGGACGAGGAAGAGCTCGCGCGGCGCCCAGTCGGGGCGCATCTCGGTCAGGGCGGCGCGGGCGGCCTGCTCCATGATCTCGCGCTGCCAGCCGCGGTCGGTGGCGGCGGCCTCGGCGAGGGCGGCGTCGGCGGCGCGCACGCGCTGGTCCCAGTCGCCCGCCTGGAGGCTGTCGCGCCGGCGCGTGCCCAGGAAGCCGAGCAGGACGGCGACCAGCACGATGATGCCGAGGACGATCAGGACGATTGCCAGTGTGGACATGCGGGCCGGAGTCTAGGGAGGCCTCTCGAACGACGAAGGCCGCCCGGAGGCGGCCTTCGAATGAAGAACGGCGGCGACCTACTCTCCCAGGGCCGCGAGGCCCAAGTACCATCGGCGCTGAGGGGCTTAACTGCTCTGTTCGGAATGGGAAGAGGTGTGGCCCCCTCGCTATCACCACCGAAAAGT
>DASUYU010000320.1:0-12932 GCA_036377235.1 Thermoleophilaceae bacterium | reverse complement strand
CACGGACGACGCCAGGCGCCTGACCGGCGCGCTCGCGCTGATCCTCGGCCTGATGGCCGCCGAGATCGTGGCGGGCATCCTCGCCTCGTCGCTGGCGCTCCTCTCGGACGCCGCGCACATGCTCACCGACGCCGGCGCGATCGCGCTCGCGCTGTTCGCCGCGCGGCTGGCGCGGCGGCCCGCGCGCGGCGGCTTCACGTTCGGGTTCCGGCGCGCCGAGATCCTGTCGGCGCAGCTCAACGGCGCCACGCTGGTGGCGCTCGCTGTGGTGATCGCCGTGGCGGCGGTCCACCGGCTGATCGACCCGCCCGACACCGACGGCGGCGTGGTGCTCGCGGTGGCCCTGGCGGGCATCGCGGTGAACCTCGCGGCGACGATGCTGCTCGCCGGCGCGGGCCGCCGCAGCCTCAACGTGGAGGGCGCCTTCCAGCACGTGCTCACCGACCTGTTCGCGTTCGTCGCGACGGCGATCGCGGGAGCCGTCGTGCTGCTGACCGGCTTCTCGCGCGCGGATGGCATCGCGGCGCTCGTGGTGGCAACGCTGATGCTGCGCTCGGGCTTCGGGCTGCTGCGCGAGTCCGGCCGCGTGCTGCTCGAGGCCTCACCGCGCGACCTGGACCCGCAGGCGATCGGCGAGGCGCTGGCGGCTCAGAACCATGTGGTCGAGGTGCACGACCTGCACGTGTGGGAGGTGACCTCCGGGTTCCCGGCGATCTCGGCGCACGTGACCGTCCGCGCTGGCTGCGACACGCAGGCGCACCGGCGCGAGCTCGCCGAGCTGCTGCGCGACCGCTTCGGCGTGACCCACTCGACGCTCCAGGTCGAGACCCGCCACGAGGGCCCCCTGACCATCGAGCCGCTGGGCCGGGGAAGCGAGGCGTGAATGCCCCGCTACGTGATCCAACAGCACCACGCGACGAGCAGGCACTTCGACTTCCGGCTCGAGGTGGGCGGCACGTTCCGGTCGTGGGCGGTCCCGAAGGGCCCGTCGACCGACCCGCGCGACAAGCGGCTGGCCATGGAGGTGGACGACCACTCGCTGTCGTGGGGTGACTTCGAGGGAGTGATCCCGAAGGGCGAGTACGGTGCTGGGCCGGTGATCGTCTGGGACCGCGGCACGTACGAGAACCTCCGCGAGGAGTCGATGGAGGACGCGCTCGACGCCGGCCACGCGTCGTTTCGGCTCGAAGGCGACAAGCTGCACGGCGGGTGGTCCCTGCGGCATATCGAGGGGCGCCGCTGGCTGCTGGTGAAGCGGCGTGACGAGGAGGCGGACTCGGGCGACCCCGTCGCGGAGCGGCCCGAGTCGGTCGTGAGCGGGCGGACGATCGAGGAGCTCGGCCGGTGATCGAGCCCATGAAGGCGGTCCTGTCGGACCAGCCGTTCTCGGACCCGGGCTGGATCTTCGAGCGCAAGCTCGACGGCATCCGCTGCATCGCCATCCGGGACCGCTCCGGCGTGAGCCTGATGTCGCGGACGGCGCGGCGGATGAACGACCAGTTCCCCGAGATCGCCGAGGCGCTCGAGCGCGACCGGGCACGGGACTTCGTGCTGGACGGAGAGGTCGTCGCGATGCGCGGCGGCGTCTCGAGCTTCGAACTGCTCCAGCAGCGTCACCGCCGCCGGGTGGCGGTCTACTACTACGTGTTCGACGTCCCGTTCCTCGACGGCGAGGACCTCCGGCCGCTGCCGCTCAGAGAGCGCAAGGCGAGGCTCCGCGGCGCGCTCCGCTTCGAGGGGCCGATCCGGTTCAACCCGCACCGCAATGGCGAGCACGGCGAGGAGCTCTTCCGCGAGGCGTGCCTCAAGGGGCTCGAGGGCGTGATCGCCAAGCGCGCCGACAGTCCTTACACGGGAAAGCGCTCGCGCGACTGGCTGAAGCTGAAGTGCCACGCCGAGCAGGAGCTCGTGATCGGCGGCTTCACCGCGCCGAAGGGCTCGCGCACCGACTTCGGCGCTCTGCTCGTGGGCTACAACGAGAACGGCGCGCTGCGCTACGCCGGCAAGGTGGGCACCGGCTTCGACCACGAGACGCTGCGCGAGCTGGGCGCGCGGCTGCGCGAGCTCGAGCGGGACACCTCGCCCTTCCGGCCCTTCAAGCCAATCCCGCCGGGCACGCGCTGGGTGCGGCCCGAGCTGGTGGCCCAGATCGGCTTCGCGGAGTGGACCCGCGACTGTCGCCTGCGCCATCCGCGCTTCCTCGGCCTCCGCGACGACAAGCCGGCCGGCGACGTGGTTCGCGAGGTGCCGTCGTGAGAACGGTGGAGATCACGCACCCCGACAAGGTGCTGTTCCCGGACGACGGCATCACGAAGGCCGATCTGGCCGGCTACTACGAGCGCGTGTCCGAGTGGATGCTCCCCCACATCCGGCTGCGGCCGATCAGCATGCAGCGGTTCCCCGACGGGATCGGCGGCAAGGGCTTCTTCCACAAGGACACCCCCGACTACTTCCCGGGCTGGCTGAAGCGCGTGCAGGTGCCGAAGTCGGGCGGCACGGTCACGCACGTGTACGCGTGCGACTCGGACACGCTCGTCTATCTGGTGGGCCAGAACACGATCACGCCGCACGTGTGGCTGTCGCGCGCCGACCGTCCGTGGCAGCCCGACCGGATCGTGATCGACCTCGACCCGCCGCCGGGCAGCGACTTCACCGCCGTGCGGCGGGCCGCCCGCCACACCGGCGAGCTGCTGCGCGAGCTCGGCTTCACGCCGTTCGCCCAGGTCACCGGCTCGAAGGGCATCCATGTGTGGACGCCCCTGCGCCGCCGCGCCGGGCACGACGAGATTCGCGCGTTCGCTGGCGACATCGGCCGCGTGCTGGCCGGCCGGCACCCCGACGAGCTCACGAGCGAGTGGCGCAAGGAGAAGCGCGACGGCCGCATCCTCGTCGACACGGCGCGCAACACCTACGCCCAGACGGCGGTGCCGCCCTACGCGGTCCGCCCGCGCCCGGGCGCACCAGTGGCCACGCCGATCGACTGGGACGAGCTGTTCGACTCGAAGCTCCGCCCCGACCGCTGGACCGTGACCAACGTCCTCCGCCGCCTGGCCTCGAAGGGCGACCCCTGGGCCGACATCCAGAGCTACGCGCGCGGCATCAGCCGCGCGCGCAGACGCCTCGAGTCGATGCTGCGCTGACCGGGCTGGTCAGTCCTCGCAGCGGGTGGTCGTGTCGCCGCCGGAGCAGGTGTCGGACCCGTGGCCGCCGTCCAGGGTCGCGATGCTCGTGTTGTCCTCCGAGCGCAGCACGTCCCGGCCGTTGCCGCCGGCCAGCGTGAGCGTCTCGTTCTGGACCCCGGCGTCGTCCCAGTCCAGGATGTCGTCGCGGCCGTTGCCGCCACTCAGGTAGGCGTTGCCGGTGAACTGGCGGATCGTGTCGCGCCCGTTCCCGCCGTACGCCCAGCCGCCGGACCAGACGAAGAGGCGATCGTTCCCCTGGTCGCCGCGGAGCGTGTTGCCGAGCGTCGGGAAGTCCGAGGTGTGGAGCTCGTCGTCGCCCTGCCCGCCGCTCAGGAAGTCGTCGCCGGTGTTGGTCGAGACGTTGCAGCAGCCGCCCTCGCCGCCGTCGAGCAGATCGTCGCCCTGCTGGCCGAACAGGCGGTCGTCGTCGCCCTGGCCGGAGAGCGTGTCGTCGCCCTTGCCACCGCAGACGACGTCGTCGCCGAGGCCGCCACTGATCGTGTCGTCGCCCTTCAGCCCGACGATCACGTCGGGGCCCGGTGTGCCGGTCAGCACGTCGTCTCCGTTCGTGCCGACGATCGTGGCCGCCAGGCCGTCGCACGTGGGTACCGGCTTCTTCGCCGTCGCGGCGCCGAGCGGCACCAGCGCGAGGGCGGCCAGGACGGACAGGGGCAGCAGTGCTCGTCTCACAAGGAGCTCCTAGTACGGGGGCGCCGAAGGTACCGCCGCGCCCGCCGGTTCAGAAGCGGATTGGACGAATGTTCAGGTTGGGCTTCCGGAACCCGCGCGCTTCTCGTCCAGGCGGCCCGCCGCGATGGTCTCGGCCATGGCGCCCGACTCCTCGCGGTACACCGAGCCGTCCTCGAACTCGATCGCCGGGTACTTCCGCTGGCCCGTGAGCCGCTCGAGGTCGTCGCGCTTGCCCGGCCGGAGCGGCCCCTTGACCACCTCGTACTCGACGCCGGCCTCGTCGAGCGCCTTCTGGACCTTCCAGCACGGGTGCCCTGAGAGCTTGACCCACTCGTTGGGGCATCTGTGGAGCTTCACCGCCATATTGGCGCACGATACCGCGTTCGCGGCTTCCCCCGACCACTTTGGAGGGTATGGTCCGGCACATGAGAACCGCGCGCCTCGCCGCGTTCGTCATCGCGGCCGTCCTCGTCCCTGCGGCCTCCGCCATGGCGGCGAACATGCCCGTCATCACGGACCCGTACACCAACGCCTCGAGCCAACACCAGACGGCGGTCGAGCCCGACACCTTCGCGTTCGGCAACACGCTCGTGGTGACCTCTCAGATCGGCCGCTTCTTCGACGGCGGCTCGTCCGGCACTGGATTCGCGACATCCACCGACGGCGGCGCGACCTTCGCCTCGGGCCCGCTGCCCGGCCTGACGAACCAGCCGCCGGTCGGCGGCGGCACCTTCGCTCGCACGACCGACCCCGCGGTGGCCTATGACGCCGCGCACAACGTCTGGATGATCTCCTCGCTCGCCCTGGCGGCGGACGTGAGCGGCGCGGCGATACTGGTCAACAGGTCGACCGACGGCGGCCTCACGTGGAACGACGTCCGCACCGTGTCGACCGCCCCCGCGGGCGCCGACTACGACAAGAACTGGGTTGTCTGCGACAACGGCGCCGCCAGCCCGTTCCGCGGCCACTGCTACCACACGTGGGACGACTTCGGCGACGGCGACCGCATCCTCATGAGCACGTCGACCGACGGCGGAGTCACGTGGAGCGCGCCGGTCCAGACCGAGCGCGGCGTCTTCGGCCTCGGCGGCCAGCCCGTCGTCCAGCCGGACGGCGACGTGATCGTGCCGGCCGCGAACGCGTTCGAGACGGCGATCATCGCGTTCCGCTCTACCGACGGCGGCGCGACCTGGGGCGACGAGGTCGTCGTCTCGCGCTCACGAACCCACAACGTTGCAGGGAACCTGCGAAACGGGCCGCTTCCGAGCGCGGAGATCGGCTCGAATGGCCGTGTCTATGCCGTGTGGCAGGACTGCCGCTTCGTGAAGGGCTGCAAGTCCGACGACATCGTGATGTCGACGAGCACCGACGGGGTCACGTGGACCGCGGTAACGCGGGTGCCGATCAACGACGGCGGGGACCACTTCATCCCCGGCATCGGGGTGAACCCCGGCACGCCGGACCAGCTCGGCCTGACATACTACTACTACGCGAACCCGGCCTGCGGGAAGAAGAACGGCCCGCCGTGCCAGCTGAGCGTCGGCTACGTCCAGTCGAACGACGGCGGCGCGACCTGGTCCGACAAGCAGGTGCTCGCCGGGCCGTTCCCGGTGGCGTGGACGCCGGACACGAGCCAGGGCCGGATGGTCGGCGACTACATCTCCACCTCGTGGCTGAACGGCAGGGCGTTCGGGGCCTTCGCGGTCGCAACCGAGCCCGTCGGAGGCGTGTTCGACCAGAGGATCTACGTGCCACAGGGCGGCGTCCTCAGCACGGGGCCCTTCCCGAACGCGAGGGTGAGGGAGCAGTCGTTCTCGGACAACGGCGCGCGCAACGCCAACCCGCGGTCGGTGATCCGCCCGGCGAAGAAGGAGGAATGAGGCTCGAGAAGGAGGAGTGAGGCTCAGAGTCGCCGGCTGAGGGCGCGTTCGTCGGGCGGCGCCGTCGGGTAGGCGACATACATGAGCACCGCCACACTTGAGGCCCTTGTCGAACGCGGCGAGGAGCAGGGATGCATCAACCTGTCCGAGTTCGCCGAGCTCACCCATGAGCTGTCCGATGAGGAGGCGCACGCGCTGGCCGACCGGCTCGAGCAGCGCGGCATCGAGGTGAGCGACGACTGCGGCCGCACGGCCGAGCCGGGTCCGAGCTACGCGATCGACGAGCTGTCGCACATGACCGGCGACACGCTCCAGCTCTTCCTGCGTGACATCCGGCGCCACCCGCTCCTGACGGCGGAGGACGAGGTCGAGCTCGCCAAGCGGATCGAGCGCGGCGACCTCGAGGCCAAGGAGCGCATGGTCAACTCGAACCTGCGCCTGGTGGTGTCGCTCGCGAAGAAGTACCAAGGGCACGAGCTGTCGCTGCTGGACCTGATCCAGGAGGGCATCCTCGGGCTGATCCGCGCCGCCGAGAAGTTCGACTGGCGCAAGGGCTACAAGTTCTCCACCTACGCGACCTTCTGGATCCGCCAGGCGATCCAGCGCGGCCTCGCGAACCAGGGCCGGACCATCCGCCTGCCGGTTCACATCGGCCAGCGCGAGCGCAAGATCGCGAAGGCGGAGCGCGAGCTGTCCACCCGCCTCGGCCGCCCGCCGACCGACGAGGAGATCGCCCGGGAGGCCGACGTCTCGGTGCGCGAGCTGGAGGAGACGCGCGAGTTCAGCCGGACCGTGACGAGCCTCGAGCGCCCGGTCGGCGCCGAGGGTGACACGGAGCTGGGCGCGCTCCTGCCGAGCGACGCGCCGGAGCCGGTCGAGGAGGTGGAGATCGGCCTCCGCCAGGAGGCGGTGCACCGCGCCCTCGGGAGCCTCTCCGATCAGGAGCAGGCGGTCATCAGGCTCCGCTACGGCATCAACGGCGACGAGCCCACGCCGCTGCGCGAGGCCGGACGGCGCCTTGGGCTCTCCCCCGAGCGTGTCCGCCGCATCGAGCACAAGGCGCTGGAGCGGCTCGCCACGACGCGCGAGGTGGCGGGGCTGGCCGAGGCGGCCTAGGTGCATAGCGCACCGCAGGCTGGGTAGTCGGCGGGCATGGAGACTTCAACACGCTTCCGCGGGACGGAGGACGGCGACAAGTCGCTGGGCGACCTCGTCCAGGACCTGTCCCGGCAGACCTCCACGCTGATCCGTCAGGAGATGCGCCTCGCCCAGGCGGAGCTGACCGAGAAGGGCAGGCACGCGAGCAAGGGCGCCGGCATGTTCGGCGGCGCCGGGGTGATCGCCCTCTACGGCGTGGGCGCGCTGATCGCCGCCGCGATCCTCGGCCTCGCGACCGTGCTCGAGCCGTGGATCGCCGCCGCGGCCGTGGGCGCGGGCCTGCTCGCGATCGCCGGCATCCTCGCGCTCACGGGCAAGAGGGAGATCGACGAGGCCACGCCGCCCAAGCCCGAGCTGGCGATCGAGAGCGTGCAGCGCGACGTGGATACCGTGAAGGCGAGGGCACGGTCATGACCGAGCAGCAGGCACAGCAGACGCCGGAGGAGATCCGGGCCGAGATCGAGCGGACCCGGCGCGAGCTCGGCGACACCGTCGACGCCCTCTCTCACAAGACGAACGTCAAGGAGCAGGCGCGCCTCAAGAAGGAAGAGGTGCAGGAGCGGGTCAGCTCGAACCCGG
This sequence comes from Thermoleophilaceae bacterium, assembly GCA_036377235.1. Lineage (GTDB taxonomy): Bacteria > Actinomycetota > Thermoleophilia > Solirubrobacterales > Thermoleophilaceae > JACVRW01. The sequence goes on along the minus strand of DASUYU010000320.1, from coordinate 5,443 downwards.
TGCCGCTCGCGGCGGTCATCGGCGGGGGCATCGTCATCCTCCTGCTCCTTCGCATGCGCCGCCGGCGATGACCGAGGTGTGGGCTGCGCTCAAGCGCACCGTCAAGGAGTTCCAGGAGGACAACCTCACCGACTGGGCGGCGGCGTTGACGTACTACTCCGTCCTCGCGATCTTCCCCGCGCTGATCGTGCTCGTCTCCATCCTCGGGCTCGTGGGCGAGTCCGCCACGAAGCCGCTGCTCGACAACCTCGGAGCGGTGGCGCCCGGACCGGCCAGGGACATCTTCACCAACGCCATCAAGAACCTGCAGGGCGATCAGGGCGCGGCCGGCGTGCTGTTCATCATCGGCATCCTGGGAGCGCTGTGGTCGGCCTCGAGCTACGTGGGAGCGTTCATGCGGGCCTCCAACGCGATCTACGACATGCCGGAGGGCCGGCCGGTCTGGAAGACGCTTCCGGTCCGCGTAGGGCTGACGCTGATCCTGCTGTTCCTGCTGGCCATCACGACCCTCGCCGTCGTGCTCACCGGCGGCCTGGCGCAGCGGGTGGGCAACGTAATCGGCCTCGAGAACACGGCGGTCGACGTCTGGAACGTGGCCAAGTGGCCGGTGCTCCTGCTCGTCGTGAGCTTCATGTTCGCGCTCCTCTACTGGGCGGCGCCGAACGTGAAGCAGCCCGGGTTCCGCTTCGTGTCGCCCGGCGGGATCGTGGCGGTGGTCGGCTGGCTGATCGCGTCGGCGGCGTTCGCTTTCTACGTGGGCAGCTTCGGCTCCTACAACAAGACCTACGGCGCGCTGGGCGGCGTGATCGTCTTCCTGGTGTGGCTGTGGATCTCGAACATCGTCATCCTGCTGGGGGCGGAGTTCAACGCCGAGCTCGAGCGCGGGCGCGCGATCGAGGGCGGCATGCGACCCGCGGACAGGGAGCCGTTCGCCGAGCCGCGCGATACGCGCAAGATGGACCCAGAGCAGAAGCCCGCGTGACCACCACAGAGACGACGGAGCCATACGGCGGGTACGCCCCGCCGGAGGAGCGGCCGCCGCTCGCCGCGTATGCCGCCTTCGCGACGGTCTTCCACACCGCGATGGCGAGTGCCATGGCCGCCGCGAAGCGGTCCGGGCGCGACTTGCCCGAGCGCGTGGATGCCGGCGACATCGTCCTGATCGGTTCCGCGAGCTACAAGCTCAGCCGGCTGATCTCGAAGAAGAAGGTCACGGCGTTCGTGCGCGCTCCGTTCACCGAGCTCGAGGGGAAGGGCGGGCCGGCCGAGCTCGAGGAGCACCCTCGCGGCCGCGGGCTCCGGCGGGCGCTCGGGGAGCTGCTCGTGTGCCCCTACTGTCTCGGGCTGTGGGCGTCCGGCGGCTTCCACGTGGGTCTCCTGTTCGCGCCGCGCGCCACCCGCTTCAGCGCGTCGGTGCTCGCCGCGATGTCGATCTCGGACTTCCTGCAGATCGCCTACAAGGCGGCCGAGGACCGCGGCCTCGGCGAGACGCCGAGTCAGTCGCCCAGGACGAAGAACTCGAACCCGTAGTCGGGGTCGAGCGTGAGCTGGCTGTGGTAGGCCACCACCTCGCGCCCGACGGAGTCGCGCACGCACTGCTTGAACTCGTGCGCCATGGCCTCCTGGAACACGAGCCGGACCTCGCGCACCTTGTCGCCGTGGCCGTTGTCCGCGAGCGTCTTCTCGACGCGGGTCATCGTGTCCTCCAGCACGCAGACGAGAATGCGGTCATCGAGGAAGTAGCTCTTCGCCTTCGTGGGGCCGCGACCGTAGTAGTCGCGGAACAGCTTCACGATTCCGTTCGTGACCGCGGCCAGCTGCTCGCCGGCCTGCGTCTGGGACTCAGGGGAGTGAGTGTGCTCCATCGGGTCGAGATTCTGGCAAGTCTCGTTTGCGAGCCTCGGCGAGCCTCGCCGGGAGGGAGGATCGGAACAGCCTGCTCACCTTTCCGAGCTTCGCGCGGCAGCGCGGACATTCCTCACTGTTCAGACCGGGCGCGGGGCTGTAGACGGTCAGCCGACAGCTCGGGCAGTTGAGGTACGCCATGGGGCGGTCAGGGTACCCCCTGGCGGAAGACTGGTCAATACATGGGTGAAATGGACGAAATTGCACAAGCGGCCCGCGAGCGGCTCGGGTTCGAGAAGCTGCGCGGCGGCCAGGGCGAGGCGGTGCGCGCGGTGCTCGACGGGCGGGACACGCTGGTGGTGATGGCGACCGGGGCGGGCAAGTCCGCGATCTACCAGATCGCGGGGTGGCTCATCGACGGCGCGACGCTCGTGATCTCGCCCCTCATCTCGCTCCAGCACGACCAGATCGAGAACATCGAGGAGGAGCAGCCGGGCGAGGCGGCGGCGATCGACGCGTCGGTCTCGGAGACGCGGCGCGAGGAGCGCCTCGAGGAGCTCGCGGACGAGGAGCTGGAGTTCCTGTTCCTCGCGCCGGAGCAGCTTGCGCGAGAGGAGACCGTGAGGCGCCTCGCCGGCGCGAACGTGTCGCTGCTGGTCGTGGACGAGGCGCACTGCATCTCCGAGTGGGGGCACGACTTCCGGCCGGACTACATGCGCATCGGTCCCGTCGCGGAGCGGCTCGGGTCGCCCACCATCCTGGCGCTGACGGCCACGGCATCCCCGCCGGTACGCGAGGAGATCGTCGAGCGCCTGAACATGCGCGCCCCCGAGGTGATCATCCGCGGGTTCGACAGGCCGAACATACGGCTCGAGGTCGACCGCCATCACGGCGAGCGCCAGAAGCGGCGCGCTCTCGTCGACCGGGCGAAGAGGCTGGGCGGGCCGGGGATCGTCTACGTGGCGACACGCAGGGGAGCCGAGGAGACGGCGGCGGAGCTGAAGGAGGCGGGCCTGCGCGCGCGGCCGTACCACGCGGGACTGCCGAAGTCCGAGCGCGACGCGGCGCAGGAGGCGTTCATGGCCGACGAGCTCGACGCGATCGCGGCGACCACGGCGTTCGGCATGGGCGTGGACAAGCCGAACGTGCGGTTCGTGCTCCACTCGGAGCCGAGCGATTCGGTGGACAGCTACTTCCAGGAGATCGGGCGAGCCGGCCGCGACGGCGAGCCGGCCGAGGCGGTGCTCTTCTACCGGACCGAGGACATCGGCCTACGCCGCTTCTTCGCGGGCGGCGGCGACACCGAGGAGCGGCGCGAGTGGGAGCGCTCGCGCGTCGAGATGATGCGAGCGTACGCGGAGCACGACCACTGCCGGCGGGCGTTCGTGCTGAGCTACTTCGGCGAGGCGGCGCCCGACCCGTGCGGCAACTGCGACAACTGCGAGGCGGGGCGCGGCCGCGCGGAGAAGGGCGCCCGGCCGTTCGACGTGGGCACGAGCGTCCGGCACGCGGACTGGGGTGAGGGCGTGGTGCAGCGCTACGACGGCGACCACGTGGTGGTGCTGTTCGAGTCGGTCGGCTACCGCACCCTGTCGGTGGAGCTGGTGACCGAGCGCGGGCTGCTCGACACAGCCTCGTAGGCCTTCTCGTAGCTCTCCGCCACCGCCGCCACGTCGAAGCGCTCCCGCGCGCTCTCGCGGCAGCGCTCGGGGTCGATCTCGCCGAGCCGGTCGATCGCCTCGGCCATGGCGTGCTCGTCCTCCACCACGAACCCGGTGTCGCCGTCGAGCACGAGATCGGGCGCGGAGCCCTCCGGGAAGGCGATCACCGGCGTGCCGCATGCCATCGCCTCGGTCATGACGAGCCCGAACGGCTCCGGCCAGCGGATCGGCATGAGGAGGGCGCGGGCGGCCACGTACAGCTCGGCCTTCTCCTCCCCCACCTCCCCGATGTACTCGACCTGGTCGCCGTCGATGTGCGGCTCGACCTCGTTGGCGAAGAACTCCTCGTTGCCCGGCTGCACCGGTCCGGCGAGCACCAGCCGGACGCCGGCCTCGCGGGCCGCCGCGATGGCGCGATTCGGCCCCTTGTCGGGATTGATGCGACCGATCCACAGCACGTAGTCGTCCTTCTCCTCCCGGAACGGGAAGTCGGCCACCACGATCGGGTTGCCGATCACGGCGACCACGTCCAGCTCGTCCGGCGCCTGCTCCGCCTGATAGCGGCTCAGCGCGACCGCGCGGGCCTTGTACGCGTGGCGCGCGTAGAACGCCCGCGTCTCGTCCGTGAACGGCCCGTGCAGCGTGTGCAGGAGCGGCGTGCCGATCCGGTCCGCGAACGCGAACGCGGTGAAGCCGCAGTTGTCGTGGATCACGTCGAAGGGCTCCTCGGCCTCGTCGATCCGGGCGAACGCGGACGCGACGTGATCGGCCTCGTAGATCGACAGCTGGATCTCGTCCGGGTGTGCCCCCTCGAGCGGCGACAGCACCTCGGCGCTCGAGTGCGTGCCGGGCGCGGCGAAGAGGGTGACCTCGTTGCCGCGCTCCATCAGCTCAGCGGCCAGGAGCCCGATCACCTGCTCGATCCCGCCGTAGCCCGGGGGCGGCACGGGTATCCACGGGGGTGCCAGCATCGCGACCCTCATAGCCTCTCCGCCATGAGCAGCCCGCTGGGCGCAATCCCCAATCTCGCTGAGACCATCGTGATCAAGGACGGGAACGTCTTCATGGTCACCCTCCGTGACGGCCGGCTTCCTGCCGGCGTCGAGCATCCGCTCGGGCTCTGGTTCCGGGATTGCCGGTTTCTAAGCACCCTCGAGATCCGCATCTGCGGCGAGCTTCCGCGGCTCCTGACCGCCTCGGACGCCGAGGGAACCGTATCCGTGCACGAGCTGACGAACCCGGACCTGGAGCTTGCGAGCGGCGAGCGGCTGCCCGCCGAAAGCCTCAGGCTGCGGATCGAGCGGCGCGCGGACGCCGGCGGAACGCTGCGCCAGACGATCGGGGTGAGGAGCTACCACCGCGGGCCACTGCAGCTCCCGGTGGACGTGCGGCTGGGTGCCGACTTCCTCCCCATGCTCGAGCTGCGCGGGATCGTGCCGAGGCACGAGCGGCCGTCGCCTGACGGCGGGCCGGGCGCCTTCTCGCTCGTGGGGCGCGACGGGGTCCGGCGGACCACGGCGCTGCACGCGAGCCCCGAGCCGCGTGTCGAGGAGGACGGCAGGCTCGTGTTCGACCTCGACCTCGAGCCGCGCGGAGCGATCGACCTCACGCTCGACCTAGAGGTGTCCGAGCACGTGGACGGCGAGCTCGCCGCCGCGATCCCGCATCGCCCGCGTGTGGAGGGCACGCGCCTGACCTCTGACGACCAGCTGTTCAACCGGATCCTCCAGCGGTCGCTCGACGACCTCGAGCTGCTGCGATCGGAGCTCGACGGCCAGTCGTACTACGCGGCGGGACTGCCCTGGTTCGCGACGCTGTTCGGCCGCGACAGCCTGATCACGGCGTTCGAGACGCTCTCCTTCGTGCCCGGCGTGGCCGAGGGCACGCTGCGGCTCCTCGCGGGCCGGCTCGGCACGGAGGTGAACGACGAGCGCGAC
>DASUYU010000319.1:0-5937 GCA_036377235.1 Thermoleophilaceae bacterium | reverse complement strand
CGGCGAGCCGGGCGATCCGGTCGACGAGCCCGGCGAGATCACGACCGAGGACATCGCCGACGAGTTCCGCGAGAGCGCGCTCGGCTACATCGACCAGGACGCCGTCAAGCCGATGAAGGTGATGCTCGACGGCGGCAACGGAATGGCCGGCCAGATGGTCGGCCCGATCCTGGACGGGCTCCCGCTCGACCAGGAGCAGTTCTACTGGGAGCCGAACGGCGACTTCCCGGACCACGAGCCGAACCCGCTGCTCGAGGAGAACCGCAAGTTCATCATCGACAAGGTCACGGACACCGGCGCCGACCTCGGCATCGCCTGGGACGGGGACGCCGACCGGTGCTTCTTCATCGACGACACCGGCAGGTTCGTGGACGGCGACTTCCTCACCACACTGCTCGCCGAGTCGATCCTCCGCAAGGACCCGGGCGCCGCAATCCTCTACGACGTGCGCGCCTCGCGCGCCGTGCGGGACGTGGTCACGAAGGCCGGCGGCCACGCTCACATCAACCGCGTGGGCCACGCCTTCTTCAAGACGCGCATGCGCGAGCTGGGCGCGGCCTTCGGCGGCGAGGTATCCGGCCACTACTACTTCCACGACTTCTACTGCGCCGACTCCGGCACGATCCCCGCGCTCCTGATCCTCGAGCTGCTCTCGGTGGAGGGCAAGAAGCTCTCGGAGCTCCTCGAGCCGCTCCGCGACAAGTACTTCATCTCCGGCGAGATCAACTCCGAGGTGGAGGACCAGGAGGGCAAGATGCGGGAGATCAAGGAGCGCTACTGGGACGCGCAGGTGTCAGAGCTCGACGGGATCTCCATCGATTACGACGACTGGCACTTCAACGTGCGTCCCTCCAACACAGAGCCGCTCCTGCGGCTGAACCTCGAGTCGGTCGTCTCCCGTGAGCACATGGAGGAGAAGCGCGACGAGGTGCTCGACCTGATCCGTTCGTGACCGGCGGCGCGGCCGACGGGATCCACCGGATCGAGGTCCCGACACCGTTCGCGGTCGGGCGGGTCAACGTCTACCTGATCGAGGACGAGCCGCTCACGCTCGTCGACGCCGGCCCCAACTCCGCCACCTCCTTCAACGAGCTCACGAATGGCCTTGCCGAGCTGGGCCACTCGCTGGAGGACATCGAGCTGGTGATCCTCACCCACCAGCACATCGACCACCTGGGGCTCGTCTCGCTCGTGGCGGAGCGCTCGGGCGCCGACGTGGCGGCGATCGACGTGGCCGTGCCGTTCGTGGAGAACTACTCCGAGGAGGCGCAGAAGGACGACGACTTCGCCCGCGCGGTGATGCTCCGCAACGGCATCCCGCCGGATGTGGTGAGCGCGCTGAGCACGGTCTCGGCCGCGTTCCGAGCCTGGGGCGCGCGGGCCGACGTGACGCGCGTGCTCCACGACGGCGACGAGCTCGCCTTCCGCGACCGCACGCTCCACGTGCACCACCGCCCCGGTCACAGTCCGACCGACACGATCTTCCACGACCGCGAGCGGCGCCTGCTGCTCTCCGCGGACCACCTGCTCGGCCACATCTCCTCGAACCCGCTGATCACCCGGGCGCCCGGGTCCACCGAGCGGCCGCAGGCGCTCGTGACCTACCTGCGCTCGCTCGAGCAGACACGCGAGATGGACGTGGAGCTCGTGCTGCCCGGGCACGGCGAGCCGATCACCGACCACCGCAAGCTGATCGACGAGCGCTTCGCGCTCCACCGCCGGCGGGCGGAGAAGATCCACAGGCTGATCGAGGCCGGCCCGCGCACCGCCTACGAGATCGCGCAGGAGCTCTGGGGCAACATCGCGGTGACGCAGGCCTACCTCACGCTGTCGGAGGTGCTCGGCCACGTGGACCTGCTCACGAACGACGGCCGCGTGCGCGAGGTGGACCGCGACGGCACGAGCGTGTTCGAAAGCGCCCAGGTTCCTGGCTAATCTGATCGCGTGGACTCGCGCCTACTTGGATGCATGGCGGCGCTCGTCGGTTCGCTCGCCCTGCTGACAAGCGCCGCCACTGCCACCGCCAACGAGCGGCCGGACGCCGAGTTCGGCTTCTTCCCGGCGAACCCGGTGGCGGGCGAGGCCGTGCACTTCGTGTCGTACTCGTGCGACCCCGACGGCGCCGTGTTCGACCAGGAGTGGGACCTCGACGGCGACGGAGGGTTCGACGACGCCTTCGGGGCGCAGGCGTTCCGCACGTTCCCGGCCGGCCCGCACACGGTGGCGCTGCGCATGACGCCGGTCGACGGCGCGCCGGTGGTCAGGACCGTCACGCTCGACGTCGGCACCGGGTCGCCGCTCGGAGAGATCTTCACGCCGCCGCCCCTCAACCCCTTCCCCGTGGTCCGGATCGTCGGGCAGCTCACGACGCGCGGGGCGCGCATCCGGTTCCTCAGCGTGAGGGCGCCGGTGTGCTCGCGCATGACGGCCATCTGCCGCGGGCGCACGTGCCCCTTCAAGCGCTACAGCCGGCTCGTCGGCTGGAACGGCGCGCGCGTGCGCCCGCTGTCCGGGAGCTCGCTGCGCGCCGGCGTCAGGCTCCAGGTGCTCGTGAGCAAGCGGGACCGGGTTGGCAAGTACACGCGCTTCACGATCAGGCGCGGCAAGCCGCCGCTCCGAGTGGATCGGTGCCTCCGGTTCGCCCAGACCACTCCGAGCGCCTGCGGGTAGAGGTAACGCCCGGGCGCGACTAGGGTTCATCCGGTCGTGGCCGCCGAAACTGCCCTCGAGCGCGCGGAGGATCTCGCCGAGCGCCTGCTACCGAACCGGACGCCGAAACGGCGGATGCTGGTGATCGTCAACCCGTACGCGACGACGGTGTCGGACCGGTTGCGGAACCTCGTGGTCTACGCGCTCGGCTCGCGGTACGCCGTCGAGGCGATCGACACTCAGGAGCGCGGCCACGCGGTCCAGATCTGCCGCGAGGCGGCGAGCGAGGGCTACGACGTGGTGGTGGCCTTCGGCGGCGACGGCACGGTCAACGAGGCCGCCAACGGGCTGTGCGGGTCGAAGACGCCGCTCACGGCGCTCCCCGGCGGCTCGACCAACGTATGGGCGCGCACGCTCGGCATCCCGAACGACGTGGTGGACGCCACCGAGCACCTGCTGCGGATGGCCGACGAGTTCGAGCCGTTCCCGGTGGACCTGGGCCGGGTCGACGACCGCCACTTCGTGTTCGCGGCCGGCGCCGGACTCGACGCATCGGTGGTCGAGCGCGTCGACGCGCACCCGTACCGGAAGGCCCGCTTCGGCGCCTGGTACTACAGCGCCTGCGCCGTGGACATCTTCATGCGCAAGTACCTCGTCAACCCGCCGCGCGTCCGGGTCGTGGCCGGCGGCCGCGTCCAGGAGGGCGTGACCGCCGTGGTCCAGAACTCCGACCCGTTCACCTACTTCCGGAAGCGCCCGATCCGCGTGGTCGAGCCTGCCGGACTCAGCATGGGCTCGCTGTCGATGGGCGTGCTGAAGCGGGCGACCGCGCCGGAGCTTGTCACCCTGATCCCGCGCCTGCTGTCAGGTCGCGCGCGCAGCGTCATGCGCCACCGCCAGATCGACTCGCTCCCCGAGGTGAGCACCGCCCGGGTGGAGGCGATCGACGACCGCCCCTTCCCCGTCCAGGTGGACGGCGACTACATCGGCGAGTTCCTCGAGGTGGAGTTCGGGCTGAGGCCCGGCGGCCTTCTGGCGGTGGCATGAGCAAGCGCGCGCTGATCACTGGCGTCACGGGCCAGGACGGCTCGTATCTCGCGGAGTTCCTGCTCGCCAGGGGATACGAGGTGCACGGCATGGTCCGGCGCTCCTCGACCGAGACCTTCCAGCGGCTCGCCGACTGCCGCGACGACCTCGTCCTCCACACCGGCGACCTGCTGGACCAGCGGTCGCTCGTGGACGTGCTCCGCGCGTCCGAGCCCGAGGAGATCTACAACCTGGCGGCGATGTCGTTCGTGGCGGCGTCGTGGTCCCAGCCCGTGCTCACCTCGGAATTCACGGCCGTGGGAGTCACGCGGCTGCTCGAGGCGATGCGCGAGGTCACGCCGCAGGCGCGCTTCTACCAGGCGTCCTCCTCGGAGATGTTCGGGATGGTGCGCGAGGTGCCTCAGTGCGAGACCACACCGTTCTACCCGCGGTCGCCGTACGGGGTGGCGAAGTGCTACGCGCACTTCATCACGGTGAACTACCGCGAGAGCTACGGCCTCCACGCGCTCTCCGGGATCCTCTTCAACCACGAGTCCGAGCGCCGCGGCCTCGAGTTCGTCACCCGCAAGGTCACCCACGCCGCGGCGGCCATCAAGCTGGGGCTGCAGGAGGAGCTCGTGCTCGGGAACCTCGACGCACAGCGCGACTGGGGCTACGCCAAGGACTACGTCGAGGCGATGTGGCTCATGCTGCAGGAGGACGAGCCGACGGACTACGTGGTCGCGACGGGAGAGACCCACAGCGTGAAGGACCTCGTCGACGTGGCGTTCGACCGCGTCGGCGTCGATCCCGCGGAGCACGTGCGGACCGACCCGAAGTTCATGCGCCCCGCCGAGGTGGAGCACCTGGTGGGTGACGCGACCAAGGCCCGGGAGCGGCTCGGCTGGGAGCCGCGCACCAGCTTCGAGGAGATGATCCACCTCATGGTCGACGCCGATCTCGAGCTGCTCCGAAGCGGCGCACCCCAGAAGCAAGCCGGCTGACCATGGCTTCAGACGCCGCCTTCGTGACCGGCGGAAGCGGGTTCGTGGGCCGGCACCTCATCCAGGAGCTCGGCGACCGGCCCGTGGTGGCGCCGAACCGGGAGACGCTCGATCTGCTCGACGGGCCGGCCGTCGCCCGAGCGGTGGCCGACGCCGCCCCCTCGGTCCTGTTCCACCTGGCGGCGATCGCATCGGTGGGCCGGTCCTGGGAGGCGCCCGCCGACGTGATGCGGCAGAACGTCGAGACGACGTTCAACGTGCTGGAGGCGGTTCACGTCGAGGCGCCCGGCGCGGTGGTCGTCCTGGCCAGCTCGGGCGAGATCTACGGGCCGCCGGAGCGCCTGCCGGTCGACGAGTCGGCGCCGCTGCGACCACAGAACCCGTACGCGGTGTCGAAGGCCGCGTGCGACCTGCTGGCGGCGCAGTACGCGGACGTCCATGGCCTGCATGTCGTGAGGATCAGGGCGTTCAACCAGGCCGGGCCGGGCCAGTCCGACGAGTACGTCGTCGGAACGATCGCCAAGCAGATCGCCGAGGCGGAGGCCGCGGACGCCGCCGAAGCCATAGTCGAAACGGGTAACCCGGATGCGCGCCGCGACTTCACGGATGTGCGCGATTCGGCGCGGGCCTACGTTCTGGCGGCGAGCGCCGACCCGAGCGCCTACAACGTTTGCAGCGGGACCGCGGTCAGCATCCGGGAGCTGGTGGGACTCGCCGCGGGGGCCGCGCGGATCCCGGTTCGCCACGAGGTACGGGAGGCGCGGGTGCGCAAGCACGACGTGCCGGAGATCCGGGGATCTGCCGAGCTGCTGGCGGCGCAGACCGGCTGGGCCCCGGTCATACCGCTGGAGCAGACCCTCGCGGACGCCGTCGACGCCTGGCGCCACGAGCTCGCCGCGGCGCGCTAGCCAGGCACGGTTCCTACCGCGAGCCAGGCGCGCCCCGGCAGCGTGAACGGGCCCTCCTCGGGCAGGGAGGCGCGCACCATGTCGCGCAGGGTCGCCCTGCCCGCATCGTCGAGCGAGGCATAGAAGGCGCCGGTGGCGGGACCGGCGGCGCCGGTGAACGGCTCCCAGTAGTCGTCGAAGTCGGCGTAGTCGACGCTCGTCTCGAGCGTGCCGCCGGTGACGCCCTGCAGGCCGGCGCGGCCGAACCGCTCGACGAGGTCGCCCTCGCGCACGCCGGCGCGCGGCGGGTCGTCGGGGATGCTCGGGTCGATCTCGCGCGCAGCGTTCCAGAAGTACGAGAGCATCTGCAG
>DASUYU010000318.1:0-8379 GCA_036377235.1 Thermoleophilaceae bacterium | reverse complement strand
GACACCGGCGTCGCCGGCTTCCACCTCTACACGTTCAACGAGGTGGGTCGGACGGAGCGCTGGCGGCAGCGGGCGATTGCTCGTCTAGAGACTCGGCGAGCAACGTAGAGACGTCCACCACGCGCAGGTCGTCGCCGCGCGACTTCACCCCGTCGTCGAGCATCACCGTGCAGAACGGGCACGCCACCGCGAGCGTCTCGGCACCGGTCTCGGCCGCCTCGCGCACGCGCTCCTCGTTGATCGCGCCGGCGCGCTCCTCCATCCACATGTGCGCGCCGCCCGCTCCGCAGCAGAAGGTGCGCTCCTCGCGCCGCTCCATCTCGATCGGGGTGCCCACCGCCTGGACGATCTCGCGCGGGTCCGCCTTCACGTCGTTGTGCCGGGCGAGGTAGCAGGAGTCGTGGTAGGTGATCGTCTGGCCGTTCCCGCCGCCCGCCGGAGCGATCTTCCCCTCGCGAACCAGGTCCGCCAGCAGCTCGGTGTGGTGAACCACCTCGTAGTTGCCGCCGAAGTCCGGGTACTCGTTGCCGAGCGTGTTGAAGCAGTGCGGGCAGCTCGCCACGATCTTCGTCACGCCCGCGTCGTTGAGCGTCGACACGTTCGTCTCGGCGTGCGCCTGGAACAGGTACTCGTTGCCGATCCGCCGGGCCGGGTCGCCCGTGCACGACTCGCGCGGGCCGAGGATGGCGAAGTCCACGCCGGCGGCCTTCAGCAGCTTCGCGGTCGACTCGGCCGCGGTGCGCGCGCGTTCGTCGAACGAGGCCGCGCAGCCCACCCAGTAGAGGACCTCGGGCGCGGGGTCGCCCGGCTCCAGCACGCGCACGCCCAGCTCCTCCGCCCAGTCGCCGCGCTCGGTCTGCGGCTTGCCCCACGGGTTGGACGCCCGCTCCACGTCGCGCAGCATCTGCTCCGACTCCGACGGGAACGACGAGTCCATCATCACCAGGTGGCGGCGCAGGTCGATGATGTGGTCCACGTGCTCGATCGAGACCGGGCACTCGCGCACGCACGCGCCGCAGGTCACGCAGTCCCACACCACGTTGTCGGTCACCGCGTTCGGCACGAGCGGCGTCGGCTCGAAGCCCTCCGTGCCGCGGACCAGCGGCGGCCCCTCCTCGAACACCTGGTCGCGCAGCGCCATGATCAGGAGCTTCGGCGACAGCTCCTTGCCGGTCGTCCATGCCGGGCACACGTCCTGGCAGCGGCCGCACTCGGTGCACGAGAACGTGTCGAGCATCTGCTTCCAGGTGAGGTCGGGCACCGTGCCGGCTCCGAAGCGCATCTCCTCCTCGGGCACGTCGAAGCGCAGCGGCTCGAGCCTGCCTCGCGCGCGTGTGCGCGTGAAGTACACGTTGAAGGCCGCGGTGGCGATGTGCAGGTGCTTCGAGTGCGGCAGGTAGGCGAGGAAGGTGAGGATGATCCCCACGTGCGCCCACACGAAGACGCGCTCGAGCACCTTCGTGACGCCGCCGTCGCCGAAGAGGTTCGACAGCGCGTTCGAGACGGGTGACGAGCCCTCGGGCCACTCGTTCAGCCCGAGCGCGATGCGCGACGCGTGCCAGAGCAGCAGCGTCGTGACGATGCCCGCGATCAGCGCGAGGATCAGGTCGGCCTCGCCGAGGTGGCTGCCCTCGAAGCGCACTGGGCGCTGGACCTTCCGGATGATCACCGCGCCGATCACGCCCGCCAGCACCATCACCGCGAACAGGTCGACCATGAACGCGAACCAGCCCTGGTGGCCGAGCCACGGCAGCGTGGCGTCGCGGCTGACCGCGCCGATCATCGCGATCACGATCGTGGGGAAGAGGACGAGGAAGCCCCAGAAGATCGCGGCGTGGATCAGGCCGGGCACGAGGCGCTGAAGGAGCTTCCTCTGCCCGAGCACGATCACCGCCTCGTTCTCGACCCGCTTCGGCACGTCGCCGAAGCGGTCGATCGGCTTGCCGAGCCTGACGAGATCGACGAGCAGCTTTGCGCGCGTCGCAAACAGCGTGCCGCTGACGGCGAGGAGCGCGGCGAGGGCGACAGCGCCGAGCGCGATGTCTATGGGAGCCGCGCCTTCCCGCGCTCGGCGGCGAGGACCGCGCTGCGGCGCTCGGCGATCAGGACTGCGCCTTCCGGAGCTCTTCGGTGATCGCGGGGACGATCTCGGCCAGGTCGCCGATCACCGCGTAGTCGGCGCTCGACAGGATCGGCGCCTCGGCGTCGGAGTTGATCGCGAGGATCTTCTTCGCGCCCTTGCAGCCGGCGATGTGCTGGGTGGCGCCGCTGATGCCGCAGGCGATGTAGAGGTCGGGCGCGACCTTCGTGCCGGTCTGGCCCACCTGGTCGGTGTGCGGGCGCCAGCCGGCCATGGTCACGACGCGCGAGCAGCCGACCGCCGCGTTCAGGAGGCCGGCCAGCTCCTCGAGCATCCCGAACCCGTCCGCCGATCCCACTCCTCGCCCGCCGCTCACCACGACCTTCGCCTCCGCGAGCGAGATGCCGGCGGACGGAGTCTCGGCGTGCTCCACGACACGCACCACGAGATCCTCCTCGGCGAGGTCCGGCTCGAACCCCTCCACCTGGGCCTGGCCGCCGTTGACCGTGCTCGCCTCGACCATGTGCGGAGCGACCGTGAGGAGCTTCAGCTCGGCGTGGATGCGCGCCTCCTCCAGCAGCGACCCACCCCATCGGACGCGCGTGACACCGTCGTCGCTTCCGACTGCGATCACGTTTGCCGCGAAGGGCAGATCGCGGCGGGCCGCGAGGTGACCGAGCACCTCATTGCCACGGTTCGTTCCTGCCGCCACCACCGCCGTGGGCGACAGCCGGTCGAGGAGCTGCTCCAGGCAGGCAGCCCACGCCGCGGGGGCGTATGCGGAGAGTCGGTCGTCCTCCACGACGTGCAACGTCTCAACGCCGTAGGCGCCCAATTCCGTGCCGGGCCGGCCAATGGCGAGTGCATGGAGTGGGCTGCCGAGATCGCGCGCGAGGGAGATCGCCTGCAGCGACAGCTCCTCGCCCGGCTCGACCATGACGAGCACGCTCATCCCGCCACTCCGATCTCGCGCATGATCTCCACGACGCGCGGCGCCGCGTCGGGGCCGTTGCCGAGGATCTCGGCCTGCTTGCCCTGGCCGGGCGGCACCACGAGGCGGACCTTCTCCAGCTTCGGCTCGGGCCGCTCGGGCGTCGAGGACTCCACCGGCTTCGAACGCGCGCGCAGCTTCGCGGGCACCGACGGGTAGCGCGGCAGGTTGATCCCCTCGAGCACGCTCACCACGGCCGGCAGCGGCAGCTCGTAGATGTCGCGGCCGCCGGGCACCTCCTGCTCGCAGCGCACACGGCCGTCTTCCACGGACAGCCCCTTCAGCCCGGTCGCGACCGGCCGCCCGAGCGCGTAGGCCACCCGGATGCCCACCTGGTAGTTGCCCCCGTCGGCCGACTCGTTGCCGAACACGATCAGGTCGAAGCCGCCGCCGGCGGACTCCTCGGCCTGGACCGTCGAGACGATCACCGCGGCGGTGGCCTGCGGGTCCCACTCCTCGTCACCGGTCACGAGGTGCACGCCGCGGTCGCCGCCGTTGGCGAGCGAGTCGCGGATCTGCTCCTCGGCCTCGGCGGGCCCGAGCGTGAGCACGGTCACCTCGCCGCCGTGGTTCTCCACGAGCCGCACCGCCTCCTCGACCCCGCACTCCTCGTGCGGCGAGATCGTGAAGCCGAGGTGGCGCGTCTCGAGCGCCTGCTCGTCCGCCGTGAGGACCATCTTGCCGCCGGTCAGCGGCACGCGCTTGACGCAGACCAGGATCCTCATGCGGGAACCGGATCGGCCGCCTTCACCCGTGCGTTGTCCGGATCGAGCAGCGCCGCCGAGTCGTTCGTCTGCACGGTCACCGGATAGAGCTCGGTCATGTACTCGACCGCCAGCTCCTCGCCGACGTTGGCGTACTCCGGCGGCAGGTACGACATCAGGATGTGCTTGCCGATCGACGGTCCGGCACCCGCGCTCGTCACGTACGAGCCGCGCCCATGCGCGTCCACCAGGCGCTCGCCGTCGCGCGTCACGATCGGCTCGCCGCCGAGCATGTACCGCTTCACACCGGAGGCCGAGGTGTGGTCGTCCACGGTGATCGCGCACATGACCGTCGCCGGGTCCTCCTCGCGATGGCGCACGTGCGCCTCCTTGCCGACGAAGTCCTGGTCCTTGACCTTGCCCCAGGCCATGCCGGCCTCGACCACGTTGTACTCACCGTCCAGCTCGAAGCCGAACGCGCGGTAGCACTTCTCGAGCCGGCCGGTGGTGCCGTACACGCCGATGCCGGCCGGCACTGTCCCGTGCGGCTCGCCGGCCTCGGCGACCATGTCCCACAGCCGCGCGCCCTGCTCGATCGGGACGTACAGCTCCCAGCCGAGGTCGCCCACGTACGAGATCCGCGAGGCCAGCACGCGCAGCGGGCCCATCTCGATCGTGTCGCAGGTGGCGAACGGGAAGCCTTCGTGCGACACGTCCGCGCTCGTGAGCGAGCCGAGGATGTCGCGCGCCCGCGGGCCCCACAGCCCGAGCGTCGTCCACTGCGAGGTCAGGTCGAAGATCTGCGCCGTACCGTCCCCGGGCAGGTGGTCGCGGTACCACTTGAGGTCAGCCATGCCGTGCGCGCCGCCCGTGACCACGCGGAAGTGCTCGTCGCCGAGCCGCATCACGGTGAGGTCCGAGCGGAAGCCGCCGCGCGGCGTGAGCACCGGCGTGTAGACGACCTTGCCGAGCTTCACGTCCATCTGCCGCATCGACACCCTCTGCACGCACTCGAGCGCACCCGGCCCGACGATGTCGAAGATGCAGAACGCGGTGAGGTCGAACATGGCCGCGCGCTCGCGCATCGCCAGGTGCTCGGCGTTGATGATCGGCGACCACCAGCGCGAGTCCCACTCGGCCTCGCGGTCGTTTATCTGGTCGGCGAACTCCTCGAGCAGCGGTGCGTTCGAGCCGTACCAGTGCGGGCGCTCCCAGCCGGCGGCCTCGAAGAAGACCGCGCCTGCCGCCTGCGCGCGCTCGTAGAACGGCGAGCGCCGGATCGGCCGCGCCGACTCCCACTGCTCCCCCGGGTGCACGATCCCGTAGGTCTTGTTGAAGCCCTCGGCGGCGCGGCTCCGCACGAACTCGCGCGTCTTCTGGTGCTCGTAGAAGCGGGCGACGTCGGAGGCCTGGAGGTCGATCTCGGGCTCGCCCTCGACCATCCACTCGGCCACGGCGCGGCCCACCCCCGGGCCCTCCTTGACCCACACGGCGGCGGCGGACCAGAGTCCGCGCACCTCGTTCGTCTCGCCCAGGATCGGCAGCCCGTCCGGCGTGAGCGACAGGAGGCCGTTGATCGCGTACTTGATGCCCACCGACTCGTTGCCCAGGACCTCCGGCACGAGCTGGAGCGCGTCCTCCATCTGCTGGACGAAGTCGTCCTGCGTGAACGGCAGCTCGGTGGGGGTGAGGGCCGACTCCTCGATCGAGGGGATCTCCTCGGGGTCGTGCAGGATCGGCCGGTGCGCGTAGGAGCCCACCTCGAGCCCGCTGCCGTCCTGGCGCTCGTACATGTTCGTGTCCATGTCGCGCACGATCGGGAACTCGATGGCGCTCTTCGAGTCGGCGAAGTGCGGCACGGGGCCCACGTCGATCATCTGGTGGACCGCCGGGGTCAGCGGGATCGAGGCGCCGGCCAGCTTGGCGATCCGCGGGCTCCACACGCCGCACGCGACCACCACGTACTCCGCCTCCACGTCGCCGCGGTCGGTGCGCACGCGCCTCACCCGCCCGCCCTCGACGTCGATGCCGGTCACCTCGGTGTTCGCCGACACCGTCAGCGCGCCGGCGCTCTGGGCCTCCTCGCGCATGAGCGTGCCGGCTCGCAGCGAGTCCACAACGCCGACGCTCTTCGAGTAGAAGCCGCCCAGCAGGATGCTCTCGTCCACGTACGGGACGAGCTCCTTGATCTCCGCCGGCGTGACGAGCGAGCAGTCCTCGACGCCGAACGCCTTGGCCGACGCCATCCGGCGGCGCAGCTCCTCCATCCGCTCCTCGGTGCGCGCGACCTCGATGCCGCCGCAGGTGGTGAGCACGCCGAGCTCCTCGTACTGCCGGAGGCTGTCGGCGGTGAGGTCGGTCATCTCGCGCGAGTGGTCGACCGGGAAGATGAAGTTCGAGGCGTGGCCCGTGGACCCGCCCGGGTTGGGGAGCGGGCCCTTGTCGATCAGGACCATGTCCTTCCAGCCGAGCCGCGCGAGGTGGCCGACGAGGCAGTTGCCGACGATTCCGGCGCCGATCACGACGCACTTGGCCTGGGCGGGAAGCGAGGAGCTGGCGGCTTGCGAGTCCATGGAACAGTGATATATCAGAAGCTGGGAGTGGGAACAGGCTCGTCGCCGAGCTCGATCCGGCGGCGGGCGACGTAGTCGCGCAGCTGGTCGCGCACGCCGTCGTCGATCGGCGGCTGCTCGTAGCTGTCGAGCGTCTCCTGCACGATCCGGCCGGCGCGCTCGGCGGCGTCCGCGCCGCCGTTCTTCGACCACCGCTCGAAGTTCTCGGTGGACGAGAGCAGTGGCCGGTAGAACGCCGTCCGGAAGTGCTCGAGCGTGTGCGCCGCGCCAAGGAAGTGCCCGCCGGAGCCGACCTCCTCGTGCGCGCCGAACGCGAGCGAGTCCTCGTCGACCTCGAGCGGCTTGAACTCGTGCTTCAGCATCCGCAGGATCTCGATGTCGACGATGTACTTCTCGTAGCTCGACACGAGCCCGCCCTCCAGCCATCCGGCCGCGTGCATCACGAAGTTCGCGCCGGCGAGGAAGGTCGGCAGCATCGTCATCAGCGCCTCGTAGGCAGCCTGGGCGTCGGGCATCTGGCTCGAGGTGAGCCCGCCGCCGCTTCGCCAGGGCAGGTTGAAGTGGCGCGCGATCTGGCCGGTGCAGAGGAGGCCGATCGCGGACTCCGGCGTGCCGAAGCTCGGCGAGCCCGACTGCATGTCGGTGTTCGACAGGAACGAGCCGAAGACGACCGGGCAGCCCGGCTGGACGAGCTGGGTGAGCGCGATCCCCGACAGCGCCTCGGCCATCTGCTGCACGAGCGTGGCGGGGATCGACACCGGCGACATCGCGCCCATCAGGAGGAACGGGGTCGTGATGACCGCCTGGTTCGTCCGGTTGTACTCGAGCATCGCGCTCAGCATCCGGTCGTCCCAGCGGAGCGGCGAGTTGCAGTTGATCAGCGAGATCGACACCGGCGCGCGCTGCAGCGCGTCATCGCCGCCGAACAGGATCCGCCCCATCTCGACCGTGTCGCGCGCGTTCTCGGCCGAGATCACCGAGCCCATGTACGGCTTGTCCGACAGCGTCTGGAGCGCGTACACCATGTCGAGGTGGCGCGAGTCGAGCGGCCGGTTCTCGGGCTCGACCACCGTGCCGCCGGCGGAGTCCATCTCCGGGAAGTGCTGCCCGAGGCGGACGAAGTTCTCGAAGTCCTCGATGTGCGCGTCGCCGCGCTCGGCGCCCCGCCGCACGAACGGCGGGCCGTAGACGCCGGCGAACACCATGTGGTCGCCGCCGATGTGGACGGTGTGGTCCGGGTTGCGGGCCTGCAGGTCGAACTCGCTGGGCGCCTTCGCCACCTGCTCGAGCACGAACTCCGGGTCGAGGAACACCTTCTCGCCCTCCACGCGCTGGCCCGCCTTCTCGAAGTACTCGACCGCCTCCGGGAGCGCGAACTCCACTCCCAGCTCCGTGACGATCCGCCGCCAGCCCCTGTCGAGGGTGTCTATTGCCTCCTCGCTCAGGATCTCGTAGCGGGGCATTTCGTTGCGAAACACGGAATTCTCCTTGACGAAGGGCGCGGCGAGCGACAATATACATCTCATGGAACAAGAGTTCCAGCCCGCCGCCGGGACGGCGGTCATCGATCGCGGCGCGCAATTGCTCGCGCTCGTGCTCGAGGCCGACTCCCCCCGCGGGCTGACCGATCTGGCAGAGGACGCCGGCCTCCCGAAGAGCACGGCGTCGCGACTCCTGAGCGCGCTCGAGCGCAACGGCCTCGTGGAGCAGCAGGGCGAGCGCGGGCGCTTCCGCGCCGGTCCGGTCGTGCTCCGCTTCGCCGGGGGCCTCGCCGGGCGCAACCTGGTGGAGCTCGCCGCGCGGCCCATGGGCGCGCTGGCCGACGCGACCGGCGAGACGATCAACCTCGGCGTGCCCGGGCACGGCGGCGTCGAGCACCTGAGCCAGGTCGAGGGCAAGCACTTCCTCGGCACGACTCAGTGGGTCGGCCGGACCGTGCCCTACCACTGCTCGGCGAACGGCAAGGTGCTGCTCGCGTACGACGCTGCGCGCACGCCGCTCGACGGGCCGCTCGAGCCGCTCACCTCCCGC
>DASUYU010000317.1:0-49491 GCA_036377235.1 Thermoleophilaceae bacterium | reverse complement strand
TCGGCGATGAAACCGTGCGCAGTCTCGGCACGGACTCCGGGTTGACCAGCGAAGCTCGCTCCCACCATTCCGGCGCAGCCGGCGTGCGGATCCGTAGTCGCTGCCGGGGCTGGCGCAACCACCGCGAGCGACAGCGCCAAGGTGACGACTGCTGCAGGACTTCGCATGGCGGGTTCCTTTCGGCCTTGGACCTTGCGGCGACGCTACGCCCGCACGGCTGGAGGTCGGCGGGCACGTCGGTCACCCTCTACAGAGGTACCTCGTGCTCCTCACAGATTTGTGACCGTAGTCAGTTGTCTGTGCTGGCGGTGCACGCACATTTTTCGCGAATGTGAGAGGGCGAGGGAGCCGCGTGCTTAGCGGACGGCGAGCACCCGACCAGGCGCGAGGATGGCTTAGAGCGCCGCGGCGATTGCCAAGGCCCTCCGGCGTCGTCTGGGTGCGGGCGAGAGGCGAATCGACGAGGCGCCGAATACGGTCTCCACGCACCAGTGCACCTTCTCCGGATCAATTCCGGTTTCGATGCTGGTGCGCAGGATCGCCTGCTCGCGGTCGAAGCCCTGCGCCTCGCTTCCGCGGACGCGCCGCGCGATGGAGGTCACAGCCTCTTGTGGTGTCAACGGCGGTCCATGCACGGCGTCGTGTTTCCTTTCTGCGGTGACGTAATCGGCTTCCAAAGGATCCCTTGGCCACGCCTGGCGCCCCAGTAGGGCCAACCGACAGTCCGGTGTCGGTCTCCCGCCAACTGTCGTAAGCGCGGCGCAGGGGTTCCGGTCTCAGGCCGGCCGGGGTAGGCTGGGCGCGATGCCCTCGAGCCGGTCGGTGCGCGCGGGGCTCTCGGTAGCGGCGCTCGTCGCGGCGCTCGGGCCGCTTGCGGCCGGCGCGGAGGCGCGTGCCCTTCACGCGCTCGGTTTCCGCGCCTGCATCGAGGACGCGGGACTCGACGGCTGCGGGACCGGAACGGCGAACGAGGCACCGCGCCTCAACGGCGCCCGTGGTGTCGCGGTGAGCCCCGATGGGCGCTCCGTCTACGTCGCCTCGTCGACTGACGATTCCATCTCCCGCTTCGAGCGAGGAGCCGACGGTGCGCTCACGTTCGCGGGCTGCTACGAGGACGCCGGCCAGGAGGGGTGCGGGACGGGGACCACGAACGAGACCCCCGGGCTCGACGGCGCTTCCGGCGTCGCAGTGAGCCCGGACGGACGCTCGGTGTACGTGACGGCGGTGACCGACGACGCGGTGGTTAGGTTCGACCGGGCGGCCGACGGCGCGATCACGCCCGTCGGGTGCTTCGAGGATGCCGGGCTGTCCGGCTGCGGCGCGGGCGCCGCCGCCGACGTTCCCGGTCTCGACGGTGCGCGCGGGATCGCGATCAGCCCGGACGGCAGCTCCGTGTACGTCGGTTCGTCGGTCGTGGACGCGGCGATCGTCCGCTTCACGCGCGCGCCCGACGGCGCGCTCACACCGGCTGGATGCATCGAGGACAGCGGGCTCGACGGCTGTGGCGTCGGAGCGGCGAACGAGACGCCGGGCCTGGACGGCGTTCGCGGCGTTGCGGTGAGCCCCGACGGCGGCTCTGTATACGTCGCGTCGTTCGCGGACAGCGCTGTGGTCATGTTCGACCGCGCGCCAGACGGCGCCCTGACCCCCGCCGGCTGCTTCGAGGCGACCGGCAGCGACTGCGGCGCCGGGACGACGAACGACGTGGCAGGCCTTCAGGGTGCGTTCGGCATCGCCGGGAGCCCCGACGGGGCGTCTGTGTACGTCGGCTCGCTGACCGCCAACGCGCTCCTGCGCTTCAATCGCGCCGGCGACGGAACGCTGAGCCCGATCGCGTGTGTCGAGGACATCGCGTCCGACGTGTGCGGGGGCGGGGCCACGAACGAGGTCCCGGGCCTCCTCGGTGCGGCGGGTGTCGCCGTCAGCGCCGACGGCGCCTCGGTGCTTGTGGCCGGCTTCGAGGATTCCTCGATCGTCGGATTCGGGCGCTCCGCCACCGGTGCGCTTGAGTTCGCCGACTGTTTGGAGGACGTCGGCAAGGCGGAGTGCGGCTTTGGAGCGCTCGCCGACGCCCCCGGACTCGACGGCGCCAACGGCGTCGCCGTCAGTCCCGACGGCGCGTCCATCTATGTCGCCTCCTCGGATGACGACGCGATCGTCCACCTCGATCGCGAGGTGCCGCCGATCTGCCTCGGCACGGCGGCCGCCAGCCCGGCCGGCGCACCGGTCGCGGTCCCGCTGGCGTGCAGCGACCCGAACGGCGACGCGCTCAGCATCACGATCGAGGCCCAGCCCGGCCACGGCACGCTCGGTGCCGTCGACCAGGCGACCAGCAGCGTGCTCTACACCCCGCCCGCCGGCTTCGTCGGGACCGATTTCTTCAGCGTCGCGGCGACCTCCGACGGCAAGAAGTCCGCGCCGGCATTGGTCGTCGTCCAGGTCGGAGCCTTGGGCAATCAGGGACCGCCCGGCACCGATCGGCTGCTTGCGCTCCTGTCCAGCGATCGCTACCGGGTCCGGTCCGGGCGCCTGTTGCGGGTGCGATTCGCCGTCAGCGCTCCCGCGGGCGTCCGGCTGGAGCTGCGCAAGCGTTCCCGCCGCCTGGCGACCAAGCGGTTGTCGATGCGCCAGGCAGGAGTCGGACGGGTGGGGCTGTATGCCCGCAGGAAGGGCTTGCGCCGCGCCCGGCGGCTGGCGCCGGGGCGCTATCAGTTGCGGCTGGCGGTGACCGGCGCCGACGGCCAGCGCACGGTCGACACGGCTCGCCTACGGATCACCCGCTGAGTCGTCCCCGGTCGTCAGGGACAGGTGACCTTCAGCTTGTCCACCTCCGCCGTGATCTCGTCGGGGTCCGGCGCGAAGTTGCCGTTCAGATCCGACCACATCACGTGGTGGGTCACATGCACGGTGATCGTTCCGATCGGCTGGTCATCGGCCGAGTAGAGGGTCGCCGCCTCCTGCTGGGCGCTCGTAGCGACGCTGCGCGTCTGCTTGAAGTTGAAGGTGAAGTTGAAGTGGTCGATCACCTGACCGGCAGCATGGCGGCCATCTCCGAGCTCGACGGTGTAGTCGATCGTGTCCGTGCCGTGCAAGGAGAGGCGCCTCCCCGCGTCGGTGAAGTGCCCGTCTCGAATCAGGGTGCTGGTCATCACCACGGGAACGCCCTCAGAGCACGGGAAGTTCGTGATCGTGTCCGATTCGGTTGGGAGCTCGTCGTGGAACTTTCCGGTGACCGCCCGCGCGAAGGTCGCCGCGGGCGCCGCCAAGAGGACGACCATTCCGATCAGGACGCCGAGCGCAAGACGCGGACGCGCCACGGACTGGGCGCTGCGGTTTCTCATTGATCCTCCATTCGTGTGAATGTGCCGTTCCAGAAGCTGTTCCGATCCGCGCACTCGCGGTCGCGGACCACATCGACCACGAGCGTGTCGCCCCTCGCGGACCAGTCGTACCTGCCGACCCCGACCGTGTCGGGGCAGAAGTAGCCCTCGCCACCCGCATTCGGGATCTCGTAGCCGACGACCAGGCTTCCGTCGGGCCCGAAGCGAACCTGCCCGACGGTCAACGAGTCGGAGCGGCGGTAGGGATCGGTGTAGCGGGCCACTCCGTCGGCGCCGATCTCGACCGTCCAGCGCCCGGCCGGCAGAGGCTCCCCGTACTCAGCCCTTCGGAATCCGTCGGTTCGGGCGATCTCGGCGGGCGCCACGGTACGCGTCCACCGACCGACCACCGCCGCGGGGGTCGGCTTCGCCCGCCCGGAGACCTTCGCGGTCGATGCCGCCGTCAGCCGACCGCCGCCGACCAGCCGGGCGTCGACCGCGAACGTGTGCGAGCCGGGCCCAAGTGTTCCCGGGAGCAACAGGTTGTGACTGCCCGCGAACTCGTAGGGCGCCAGCTGCTCGACGTGCTTGACCCTGCCGTCGATCAGGAAGCGGACCTCGGAGACGTCCTCGGCCGCCACGCCCTTCAAGGCGGCCTGCCACCGAACCGGGTCGGCAAGCTCGGCACCCTCGCGGATCGACGACGTGATCTTTCCGTCAGAGGCGGTGCTCGCCGAGGTCGAGCCGGCCTGTTCAGGCGGGCCGTCGTCCGAGCCGCAGCCGAGCAGTAGTGCGCCCGCCAGGGCGAGCGCGGCGAGCGAGGTCGTCGGCGCTGATCTGTTCATGCCCCAGACCATGCATCCGGGCGCTTGACGTCCTGTTGCAGAGTTCTTGCTGCGGGCCTAGCCTCGTTGGACAATGAGGTTCTTGGTCCTTGGCCCGCTGGCGGTCGAGGTCGATGGGCTCGCGATCACCATCGGAGGAGGTAAGGAGCGCGCGTTGCTCGCGCTCCTGCTGGTCAACTCCGGCGAGGTCGTCCCGCGCGACCGGCTGATCGATGAGCTATGGGCCGGCGACCCGCCCGAGCGCGCGTCGCGCAGTCTCGACGCCTATGTCTCGCGGCTACGAAAGGCGTTCCGGGAAGCCGGTGCGCCGGACGTGCTCGAGACCCGGGCGCCCGGCTACCTGCTGCGCGTCGAAGACGGTGACGCGCCCCGATTCGAAGCGCTGGCTGCCGACGGGCAGCGGGCACTTGCGTCCGGGGCTACGGCGCGCGCCGCAGACGTCCTGGACGAGGCGCTCGGCCTGTGGCGGGGAAGCCCGTACCCGGAGGTGGCGGACGAGCAGTGGGCGGCCCCCGAGATTGCCCGCCTCGAGGCGCTGCGCCTTCAGGCGATCGAGGACAGGGTCGAGGCAGGGCTGGCGCTCGGACGCCACGCGTCCCTTGTGCCCGAGCTCGAAGGGCTCGCCCGTGACCACCCTTACCGCGAGCGATTGGTCGGTCAGTACATGCTCGCGCTGTACCGGTCGGGGAGGCAGGCGGACGCGCTCGCCGCGTACCGGGATGCCCGGCGCTCGCTGGTGGACGAGCTCGGCTTGGAGCCCGGCCGCGAGCTCACTCGCCTTGAGGGCGCGATCCTCGCGCACGATCCGTCGCTGGACCTGGTAGAGCCGGATTCCAAGCCCGCCGTCGCCGGGCCCGTCTTGCGCGAGACAAGGCGACGGCGGCCGGCGACGGCGTTGCTCGGCGTGGGTGGGGTGGCCGCCGTCGCCGCGACGTTGATCCTGCTCGTGCACGGAGGCGGCGGCTCCAGCCTGGCGATCGGCGTCGACGCGGCCGGGGCCGTCGATCCGGCCAGCGGCGACGTCATCCACAGCGCGGAGGTGGGCTCCAACCCGAGCGGAATAACGGCGGCCGGCGGGCGGATCTGGGTCGCCAATGCCGCGGATGGGACGGTGACTCGAATCGCTTCCGAGACGGGTCAGGTGGACCAGACGGTGGAGGTTGGGAGCTCGCCGGTGGCAATCACCGCCGCCGCGGGCGCGATTTGGGTCGCAAACGCCCACGACGGCACCATCTCCCGGATCGAGCCGAGCGGCGGGCGCGTGGTCCAGACGATCCGCGTGGGTGGCCGCCCGATCGATCTCGCCGCCGGTGCCGGCGCGCTCTGGGTTGCCGATTCACACCGCGACTCCGTGGTCGCGCTCGACGACCAAAGCGGGGTGCCCCGGCGTCGACTCCCCCTGCCCGCCACGCCGGGTGGCGTGGCGGTGGGCTTCGGATCGCTCTGGGTGACCGAGCCGCTCGCGCATCGGGCGCTTCGGATAGACCCGAGCACCGGCCGCATCCAGGCGGATGTCGGCTTGGGGGGTGGCGCCGGGCCGATCGCGATCGGCGCTGGTGCGGTCTGGGTCGTCAACACGCTCGACGGCACCATCTCGCGAATCGATCCCATCCGAAGCGCCGTGTCCTCGACCGTTCCGGTGGGCAATGCCCCAAGGGACGTGACGGCCGGCGGCAGCAGGGTCTGGGTCGCGAACGAGGGCGGCGGGCTCATAGCCGTCGATCCTGCGACCGGCGCCGCGGGTCGCGAGTACGGGGTCGGCGCGGCGCCGGTTGGGGTTACGCTGGCCGGCGGGGTCCCGTGGGTTATTGGTGGCGCCCCCGCCGGCGCCGAGCATCGCGGTGGAACGCTTCGCGTCAGCTATTCCGAGTTCGAGCATCTCGATCCCGCGGAGCCGTTCGACGTCCATCCGGCCATCTGGCGCGCGACCGGCGACGGGCTCTTGGCGGTGGCCTCCGAGGCGGGGGCCCCGCAGGTCGTACCCGACCTCGCGCTCACGGTCCCGGAGCCCACCGATGGGGGCCGCACATACAGCTTCCGGCTCCGTCCCGGCTTGCGGTACTCCTCCGGCGAGGCGGTTCGGGCCTCTGATTTTCGGCGCGAGCTCGAGCGCGTCTATGCGCTCGGCAGCGAAGTCGCCGATCTCTACTCCGCGGTTCGTGGAGCCGGCGCATGCAGACGGCAACCGCGCGCATGCAACCTGTCGGCCGGGATAGTGACGGACGATCGCGCCGGCACGGTCGCGTTTCACCTCGCACGGCCCGACCCCGCGCTGCTCTTCAAGCTGAGCCTTCCCACCGCGCGACCGGCTCCCCCGGGAACGCCTCGCACCCATATCGCGCGCGAGCCCATTCCCTCCACCGGCCCTTACCGCGCGGGCAAGTTCGTTCCCGGAAAGCGCCTCCAGCTCGTGCGCAACGAGGCGTTCGAAGAGTGGTCGCACGCCGCCCAGCCCGATGGCTTCGCCGACCGCATCGAGATCACGATGGACGACGATCCCGAATCACGCGCGAGATCGGTCCTTCGGGGCGATGCCGATCTCGCGATCGAGATCTCCGAGCTCGGCGAGGCGAAGATCAGGCGCTTCTCGACGCAATTCCCCTCACAGCTGCGCCGGCACGCACAGCCGAACACGACGTTCCTGCAGTTGAACGTCCGCCGCCCGCCGTTCAACAAGCTGGCCGCGCGGCGGGCACTGAACCTCGCAATCGACCGGACGGCCGCCGCACGCCGATTGGGGGGGCTCGCATTGGCCGAGCCGACCTGCCAGGTGCTTCCCCCGAGCATGCCCGGCTACTCGCCCTACTGCCCTTGGACGCACGGCCGCGAGAACGGCAGCTGGCAAGCGCCCGACCTCGCCCGCGCACGCGCCCTGGCCCGAGCGTCGGGGACGGCCGGAACAACGGTAGATGTCGTGACCGTCCGCAGCGACCGGACCGGGCTGGCGGTCGCACCCGTCGTAGCTCCGACCCTCCGAAAGCTCGGCTACCGGCCGCGCATCGTCGCGTATGCGAGCGACGAACGGTTCGAGCATCGGGTGACCGAGGGAGATTGGGAGATCAAAGCCGGCGACTGGATCGCCGACTACCCCTCCCCGGGCCAGTTCCTCGGTTACTTCCTCACATGCGCCAACTACCGGCCGGAGGAGGGGGCCCACAGCCCAAATGCGGGCGGTTTCTGCAATCCGACCTTCGACGGCCTGATCGCGAAGGCGGAAGGGCTGGAGACGACGAACCCGGCGAGGGCCCAGCGCATCTGGGCCAGGGCGGACCGGCTGGCGGTCCAGCAGGCCGTGTGGGTCCCCTTGGTCAACGGTGCGTCAGCCGAACTTGTGTCACAGCGAACCGGACACTTCACGCTCGACGCCAACAGTCAGCCGGCAATCGACCAGCTCTGGGTGCGGTAGCGGGCCTTTCTGCATGTGCCTTCGACTGCGAGCCGCGGCCAGGATTCCGCAATGCGGGCCCGGTCCGCGCCGTGAGAACGGGAGCGCCCCGGCGAGGACGGGGACCGTGTCGTAGCCCTCGGCTGAGGCGCTCGGGCAGGTACATTGGACGGTGGTCCGAGAGCCGGATAGCAAGGATCCCCTTTGAAGCGACTCGCGCTGGTTGCCTGTCTCATTGCCATCGGTGCCGCCGTCCAGCCCCAGGTGGCGGCGGGAGCCGAGGATTGCGACGCGCCGGTCGCATATCCCGGCGACCTCGCGCCGAGTTCGGCGATCGCCGTCTGGATGGCACACGGCGCCCGTGCGCGCGGAATCCCCGGCGAGCTACCAGTCATGGGAGCCCTCGTCGCCTCCGGTCTGAAGAACCTGCCCTTTGGTGACGCCGACGAAAAGGGCTTCTTCGGCATGCGCGAGGGCATCTGGAACCAGGGGCCGTACGCCGGGTTCCCAGATCACCCCGAGCTGCAACTCATGTGGTTCGTCGACCACGCACTCACCGTCCGCACGACTCGGATCGCGGCGGGCGATGGGGACTTCGGGTTGGACCCCCTGTCGTGGGGCGAGTGGATCGCCGACGTCCTGCTTCCGGCCGAGCAGTTCCGCGGCCAGTACCAGCCAAAGCTCGAGGAGGCCCGGCAGCTCATCGGACCGGACTGTCTCGGCTTCCGGCTGCCGCGCGCGGGCGATGACTCCTACGACGCGGCCCAGGCGTCGCCGCTCCGAGTCGCGGAGCCGGGCGTGCTCGCCAACGACTCGGCCGTCGGCCCGCTTGCGGCGGAGCTCGTGTCAGGTCCCACCCACGGAACGCTGGCGCTCGCCCCCAACGGGGGCTTCGAGTACCGCGGCTTCGACGACTTCTCCGGAGCCGACTCCTTTACCTATCGGGTCGCGGACGGCTACCTCCGGTCGAGCGTCGCCCGCGTGAGCATCGCCGTGAGGGCGCCGCCGTCGAATGACTTCACGGTGGCGCGCCGGGTCAAGCTGATGGACGGCTCGACGCTCATCACCCTGGTTCTCCCCGGGCCGGGCACGATCACCGCCCAGCAGGCCGGCAACCGGGCGACCGCGGCAGGCCGAACGCGTCTCGTCAAGAGATCGCGGAAGGTCGCGACCCAGGCCGGGCGCGTCCGCCTGGCCATCAGGCCGACCAAGGCCGGCAAGCGGGTCCTGCGCCGGAAGCGGAAGTTGACGGTACGCCTGAGGCTCACGTTCAAGCCGATCGGCGGAACCGCAAGAAGCACGTTCAAGAAGGTCACCATCCGGCGGCGGTAGCCGCCGGATTCCTTCCGGATCATTGGCGCTTCGGCGCCACCAGCCCTTTCTCGTAAGCGACGACGACCGCCTGGACCCGGTCCCGGAGGCCGAGCTTGCCGAGCACGTGGGCCACGTGCGTCTTGATCGTGTTCTCGCCGAGCACGAGCTCCGCCGCGATCTCCGTGTTCGACAGGCCGCGCGCCACGAGCCGCAGCACGTCGAGCTCTCGCGGTGTGAGCTGTTCCAAGTCGGCGGGGACCGCGTCGGGATCGGGCGGGGCCACGCGCGCGAACTGCTCGATCAGCCGGCGGGTGACCGATGGCGCCAGGAGCGCGTCGCCGGTGGCGGCCACGCGCACCGCGTCGAGGAGCCGGTCGGCGGGGGCGTCCTTCAGCAGGAATCCGCTCGCCCCGATGCGGAGCGCCCTGTAGATGTACTCGTCGCGGTCGAAGGTCGTGAGCATCAGCACCGCGGTATCCAGCGCGGGGTCGGAGAGGATGCGCTCGGCCGCCTCGAGACCGTCAAGCTCCGGCATGCGGATGTCCATCAGGACGACGTCGGGCCGGGTGCGGACCACCACGTCGACCGCGCCGAGCCCGTCGGCGGCCTCGCCCACGACGGTGATGTCCGGTTCGTCATCCAGGACCACGCGGAAGCCGGACCGCAGCAGTTGCTGGTCGTCCGCCACGACGACCCTTATGTGCCGGGCGACCGGCGGCGCGCTGCGCGGCGATGGCTCCTCGTCCTCGCGCCAGCGCACCCGGAAGGTCCCAACCCGCTCGCCGACTCCGCGCAGCCGCATCGCGCCGGCCGGTTCGACCAGCTCCGCGACCCGGTTGCCCGCCACCCGGCCCACCAGCTCCGATGCCAGGATCTCGCCGGCAGCCGCCGCGTCGCAGAGCCGGCTCGCCACGATCACGGGCGTGCCGTATAGGTCCTCACCGTCGGGGAGCGGTTCGCCGGCGTCGAGACCCACGCGCAACTCGAGCTCCCCGGCCGCCTCCGTGGCGCGCTGCATGTCCACGGCGCACCGCACCGCCGCCACAGCGCTCGGGAAGGCGACCATCAGGCCGTCGCCGGTCGACTTGATCTCGCGGCCGCCGTGCTCGGCGACGGCGCGCCGCAGCGCGTCGAAGTGCTCACGGCGCACGACATCGGCCGCGTCGTCGCCCAGCCGGTCGAACAGCGCGGCCGACCCGACGAGGTCGCTGAATAGCACGGTGACGAATGAGCCCTCCATGCCGAGGGCACATCATCGCCGCTGCCACGCGCGCCGTGTCATCCCTGCGGGTGAGCGCGATGCCGCGATTCATTTCCCCGGGTGAGGACACCTCGGCCGGCTGGGCCGATGCTCGTCGCGACCTGCAACCGCTTTACGAAAGGACGTGTCGAGTCCATGATTGACTCCGTGCCCGTCGCACTTCGGCGGATCTGGAAGGGCGACATCGCGCTGGCGGCCGTCGCCAGTCTGGTCGCGCTGTACAACATGAGCACCGAGGTCGGCGACGACGAGATCCAGGCGAGCGTCCTGGCCGTGCCGCTCTTCCTGCTCGTGACCGTCCCACTTCTGTGGCGTCGCGCTGCGCCCCACGTGGCCCTCGGCGCCGTGCTCGCCGCTGTGCTCCTGCACATCGCGTTGTTCGGCACCGATGTGATCCGCTGCGGGATCGTGATTCCGGTGGTGTTCCTGCTCGTCTTCGCGGCCGGGGCGCGGCTCCCCGCGCGGGAGGCCCTGCTCGGGCTCCTGCTCGCCGAGGTCACGCTCGTCGCGATGATGCTTGCCGACGGGGCCGACGACATCGTCTCGGCCATTCCGTTCGTGACGCCGCTGGCGGCGGCGCTCTGGGGCATCGGACGTGTCGTGCGCTCGCGCGCGGAAATGGCCGCCGCGCTGAGGACGCGGACGACCGAGCTGCGCGAGGCCCGCGACGAGCGCACGCGGCTCGAGGTCGCGACCGACCGCGCGCGGCTGTCGAGCGAGCTGGACCAGCTCCTGCAGCAGCGGCTCGGGCAGCTGGCGGGCTTGGCCGACGCGGGTTCGCGCTCGGACGACAGCGCTAGCGCGACGGCCGCGCTGGTCGAAATAGAGCACGAGGGCAGGCGGACACTCGAGCAGATGCGCGCCGTGGTGGTCGGGCTGCGAGACGACGGCTCCACACACCCAACCGCCCCGCAACCGACGCTCACGCAGATCGAGGCGCTGCTCGTGCATGCGAAGGGTGCCGATGCGAGGCTGACGGTGGAGGGTGACCCGCGCGTGCTGCCCGCCGGCGTCGAGCTCGCCGCCTACAGGGTCGTCGAGCACCTGTTGGCCGCGCTCGAAGACGGCCCCGATGTCGATCTGGGCGTTCGGTTCAAGGACGATGCGCTCGAGCTCTCGATCTCAGGACCGGCGCGGCGGCGGTCCGAGGCCGCGATCGAGCGGGCGCGCGAGCGCGTGAGGCTTCAGCACGGCACACTCGTGGCCAACACCAAGGGCGGTCGCGCCGAGGCCGTCGTCTCGCTGCCCGTGCTCGCAGCGGTCCAGCCAGGGTGAGCACGCCGGGCAGCGTGGCGGTTGCGGCGCTCCTCTCGGCCGCGCTCGCAGCCGCTCCCCGCCACCCACGGGCCACGTGGGTGCTCGCGGTGCTGGTGATGCTGGCCACGGCGCCGATCGCCCGGCTGTCCCTCTTCGAAGATGGCGGCGGCTCCCTGCCCGCCTACCTGATCGTGGCGGGGCACGCGTTCTGCGCCGGGCGCTGGGACTCGCCCTGGGGAAGCTTCGCCGCGTTGGTCGCGATCACCGGGACATCCGAGGTGATGTCTGCGTTCGCCCACGATTCCCCCGGGTTCTGGATTGCCCCAATCGCGGGCTGGGCCGGGGGCCGGGCGCTCGGCGAGCGCGAGCGGGTGTCAGCCCAGCTGGCCGAGCGCATGCGCGAGCTGGACGAGGAGCGCGAGGCCCACGCCGCGTTGTCGATCCGTTACGAGCGCGCCCGGATCGCGTCGGAACTGCACGACATCGTCGCCCACGCGATCAGCGTGATGGTCGTCCAGGCGAGCGCCGGACAGCGCCTCGCGGCGCGCGACCCAGAGGCGACGGCGGCGACCTTCGAGGCGATCGGGGAGGCCGCTCGCCAGGCCGAGCAGGACATGGGCCGGCTGGTCGCTCTGCTCGGCGACGAGGACGCGATCGGCGCCGCCCCTGACCTTGGGCTGGTCGAGGAGCTCGTCGCTCGCGCGTCGGGCAGTGGGCTGGATGTCGTGCTGCGCCTCGAAGGGGAGCCGGAGGGCCTCCCCGCGCCGGTGGTCGAGACCGCCTACCGGGTCGTGCAGGAGGGGCTTACGAACGCGCTCCGGTATGCCGCCGGCGCCGCCGTTCGAGTGCTCCTGCGCGGTGATCGCGAGGCGCTGCTGGTCGAGGTGACCAATGCCCCCGCCGCCGGCGATCTCGACCTGGCGGGCGTGGGTACCGGTCTGGGGCTGCAGGGCCTGCGCGAGCGCGTCGGCAGCTTCGGCGGAACCCTGGAGGCCGGGCCGGCGCCGGATGGTGGCTGGCGGCTCAGCGCACGGCTCCCCCGCCGAGTCGCCGTCGGCTCCGACTGACGCGGTGTCTCACCCCGCGGGGTGACGACTCTCGCGCGGTTCACCCGCCCGAATGACGACACGCCGGCGGACCCGGCAGATGCTTCCTGGGCCCTGCACCGACCAACCACAGGAGGGTCCTGATGTCATACGTCACATTCGCGCGGTCGCCTGCGACACAGCAGCTCGGCGCACGCCTGGCCGCCGCCGTGGCCGCCGTCCTGATCATTTTCGTCATGCTCGCCGCAGTGCTCGCGCCGGAGGCGAGCCCCGGCGCCGCGGACACCACCCAGCCCGCCGACACTGGCCAAGCCCGCTTCGAAGGATTCGAGGCAGGGATCGCGGCGGTCGTGGCGGCACGGCGACCCGCCGGCCCGGACGAGACCCGCGTGGCCGCGGCGATCGCCGCGAAATAGAAGCAAGGGGCCGAGATGAGAGGCACGAGACGCCCTAGTGGTCCGCCACGGCCACGGCTTCCAGGGCCTCGGCGCGATCCCGGTAGCCGCCCGTCAAGCGCACGACCTTGCCGCCACGCAGCTCCCAGACTTGGCAGACCTCCATCTCGGCCTCGGCCCCACTTCCACGGCCGGTCCCCGAAAGCCGGACGGCGGTGACGATCTGGTTTCCCACTTCACCAACGAACTCGAGCGCCGTGAACTGCAGTTCGTCCCAGACCTCCCCCGTTGCGTCGACCCAGCGCCTGAACCCCGCGTGGCCCCGATAGACATCCGGATTGAAGACGTTTCGCGACAGATCCAACACGGCGTCGGACTCCACGAGCGCCAACAACGCTGGGAAGTCGCGCCGGCGCCACGACTCGTAACAGCGGCGGACGATGTCCATGTTCTCCTGCGACATCGCCCGCCCAGCATCCATGCGGAAGTCGGCGAACGAGCGCAGCGCGACATCGCGGCGCCTGATAGCGGCTCGGACTCGCGGGTCGCAGAGCGTCTCCATCTCCTGCAGGCGCTCGTGCGCGTAGCTCGACTCGTGGTCGACCTCGGCGGCGGGATGGCAGCTCAGCTCGGTCACGCCCGGAGGCAGCCCTTGGATCACCCGCACGAGCGCCTCGACCGTGATCGCCTCGGGCAGCGAGGTGGCCCTGCCGTCATGCCCGAAGAACGCACCGCTGTACGCGATCCCGGGCGTGTAATGCCGTACAGGCACGCCAAGCAGCCCTCCCGCCCGGAGCAGCTCGGTCCGGACGGGCTCGTCGCGATGGACGTGCTGGTGCGAGTCGAGGTGGGTTGGCGGCCCGCCCATGAGCCGCTCGAACCGGCCCAGCTGGCGCTCGAGCTCCTCGGCGACGGCCCCCGCGGTCTCGGTGTCCACCACCTCGTAGCGCGCACGCCACTCCCCCTGGGCGTACTCCCACTCGCCGAGGTCCAGGTGCAGTCCAACGGCGAGCGACGTGCGGCGGGCGTACACCGCCGCCTCCTCGGCGTCCGGCCACCGGACCATCAGCGTCGCGCTCGTGACGATGCCCTCCTCGTGCGCTCGGATGATCCCGCTGTTCACTCCAGGGGAGCGCCCGAAATCGTCGGCGTTGACGATCAGCACCCGCCCGCTCACGGCAGGCCCAGCTCCCGCGTCAGCTCGAGCGCCTCTCCGATCCAGTCGTGGGCGTGTTCGCTCGGCGGCTGCCAGTCCGTGCACCAGCCGAGCCACTGCAGCGCGAGATGAAGCCGGCATCGCGCGAGGTCGGTCTCGAGCGTGGTGCGCCGTGCCGCACCGCCGGTGCTCGTTCCGGCGTCGACATACGCGCTCACAAGCCGGCTCCGTTCTTCGGGCGCCCACCCACCGACGAGCGCCGCGAGGTCGACGAGTCCGGGCCCGATCCCCGCCATCTCCCAGTCGACCGGACACACGCGAAGCGGGTGCTCCTCGCGAACCACGAGCACGTTCGAGGGATAGAGCTCGCCGTGAACGAAGGTGCGCGGGAGGGCGGCGAGCGAAGTCGCCACCTCGTCGTAGCGCTCCAGTGCGGAGCCGACGATCGCGGCTCTCGGATCGGTGGAGGCGGCCAGGGCGGCGCGAGCGCGTTCCGACCACGACAGGAACCAGTCCTCCGACAGCTCGAGGAGGTACGGGTTTGCGGCCCTCGCCTCGTCGATCCTCCCCGCAAACGCCGCATGGAACTCGCCGAGCCACCTGGCCACGACCTCCCACACCGACAGCTCGCCCACCTGCCAGAGCTCTACCCCCGGCACCCGCTCGATCACGAGCCAGTGCCGCTGCTCGTCGGAGTTCGCGACGACGCCGAAGCAGCGCGGGCCGATGCCCGCCGGGACGAGGATGCCGCGGTAGGTTTCGATCTCCCGGCGGGGCTGGTGCAGGAAGGCCGGCTTCGTGCTCCGCGCGTCGCCGAGAAGCCGGTCGCGCGAGAGGTCCTTCAGGAGCAGAACCGTCTCCGTTCCGCCCCGCCGGCGCACCCGGATCTCCTCGATCGGTGCGCTCGTCGCGTAGTGGTAGGGCCGCCTGGTCAGCTCGTCGACGTCGTGCAGGCCGCCCTGGTCGCGGAGCAGCTCGATCAGCTCACGGTCGGAGGCGGTGGCGGTCATGCGCACAGCTCCTCCATAAGCGATCCGAGCACGCGATCGGAGTCCAGATGCTCCACGGCGATCTCGCGCGCGGCGGCGCGGTGGCGTTCGTAATCGCGCTCGAGTGCGGCGACGGCCGCGACGAAGTCGTCCGCCGTCGTGAACGCAAACAACCCCTCACCCGACGGGAGTCGCCGTCCGAACCCGGTGTCCTGGGCGACGACCGGCCGGCCGGACGCGAGATAGCACGCGCTGCGGTCGCTGAACCAGCCGCTGTCTGAGAGGACGTAACCCGACTTGGCGAGCCCGAACTCCGCCCACGATCCCTGGACGAACCTGTGGTAGTCGTCAGGCGTCGCGGCGACCGTGTCCGGATCGAGCACGCGCCACCCGTTCGCCTCGAGGGCGGCCAGGTCGTCCGTCTCGGCGGGGTGGATCGCAAGGGCCGGCTCCAACGGAGCGCCACTCAAACGTGGCAGGTCGATCAACGGTCGCAGCGAGTGCGCCTTCTGGCCGTACCGCACGCCGCCGTGTTGCACCGAGCCGTAGCTCCGCCAGTGGCCGACGGTGGTCAGCGCGCGGTGCTGGATGTGTGTCGCGACCGGCCACTCCTCGAGTACAACCGGCGGCAGCGTGGGCGTCCAGCGGCGGCCACAGTCCGGAATTGCGGAGCCGCGCTGCCCGATCGCGTCGGCCACTGTCACGAAGTGGGTGTGGGAATCAAGATGCATGTCGACCCCCTCCACCGCGTGCCAGACCTGCGTGAAGGCAGGGTCGAGGTCGATGAATGCGCGGACGGGAACCTGCTCCAGGACGTCGCGGTCCTGGAGCATGCCCGAGACGTTCAGCAGGACGTCGGCTCGCCGAGCCAGCCGGCGCAACCGCTCGCGCGACATCCCGGCCGGCTCGGCGGGATCCGAAGGAACGAGCCCCCAGCGATCGTCGAAGCCGAAGCTCGCCATGACCGCTCGGCAGTAATCCACGGAGGCTCGCTGCACGCGGTCGCCCGCGATCGGCTCGACGAAGTGGACGTCACATTCGAGCCGGCGAAGACCGAGCAGGTACTGGAGCACCGCCCAGGTCGCGCCGCCCTGACCCGGCGTTCCCGCAATCATTCCGCTGACCAGGACGACCATTGTCCCGACGTTACGCCACGACGAGGCCCCGCTGCGATGATCCGGATCTTGCGCGAGGCAGTGATCGTCGCCGGCTCCATGGCGCAGCGCCCCCATCACGGCGGGCACGCGTGGGTCTTCCTCCAGTACCTGCTCGGCTTTCGCAGGCTGGGCTTCGACGTGCTCTTCGTCGACCGGCTCGACCCCGGCATGGACGCCGACGAGTCGAACGTCGCCTTCCTGGCCGCGCTCATGGAACGGTTCGGGCTCGCCGACAGCTGGGCTGTCCTCCTCGACGGCGGGCGCGACATCGCGGGGCGCCCGCGGTCCGAGGTGGTCGAGATGGCCCGCCGCTCGGTCCTACTGCTGAACGTGATGGGCTACCTGGACGACGACGAGATCCTCGCCGCCGCCCCGCTCCGCGCGTTCCTCGACATCGATCCTGGGTTCGGCCAGATGTGGCACGAGCTTGGGCTGGCCGACCTGTTCGGCGGGCACGACCGGCACGTGACGGTGGGACAGGGAATCGGTGGCCGCCGCTGCTCCGTCCCGACCTGCGGGATCGACTGGATCACGACGCTCCCGCCGGTCGAGCTGAGCGAGTGGCCGCGTGGCGCCCAGCACGACGGCCGTTTCACGAGCGTCGTGAGCTGGCGCGGGCCCTTCGGTCCCGTCGACTACGACGGCCGCAGGTACGGCCTGCGCGTACACGAGTTCCGCCGCTTCCTCAAGCTTCCGGCACAGACCGGCGAGCGGTTCGAGGTCGCGCTCGACATCGACGACGGCGACCGCGCCGACGCCGAGAGCCTCGAGCGGCACGGGTGGATGCTCGCGGATCCGCGGGCCGTCGCCGGCGACCCCTGGCGCTACCGCGACTACGTCCGGCGCAGCGCGGCGGAGCTCATGATCGCGAAGAACCTCTACGTCGACACGAGGAGCGGGTGGTTCAGCGACCGCAGCGCCTGCTATCTGGCGAGCGGCCGGCCGGCGCTGGTGCAGGACACGGGCCTCGAGGGGGTCCTGCCGCTCGGCGAGGGCCTCCTCGCGTTCTCCGATCCGGCGGAGGCGACCGCGGCGGTGAAGGAGGTACGCGCCGACTACGACCGCCACAGCCGGGCGGCCCGCGCGATCGCCGAGGAGCACTTCGCGGCGCAGCGGGTGCTCCGGCGGCTGCTCGAGGAGCTGGGAGTCAGGTGACGAGCGTCGTGGTGGCGGGTGCGCTCGCCAACAAGCCGGGCAGCGCCGGGGAGGCGTGGGTGCGCATGAGCTGGGTGCGAGGGCTCGAGCGCCTGGGTCTCGACGTCTGGTTCGTGGAGGAGATCATGGGCGGCGACGAGTCCGCGGTCGACTGGTTCCGCTCGGTCAGCGCCCGGTTCTTGGCGCCGGAGCGGGCGGCGCTCATCGCCGGCGGTGAGACCGTCGCGGGTCCCTCTGTGGACGAGCTCCGCGACGTCGCGGGGGAGAGCACCCTCGTCAACATCAGCGGCCATCTCGCGCTGCCCCGGCTCTTCAACAGCTTCCGGCGCCGCGTGATGCTCGACATCGACCCCGGCTTCACTCAGTTCTGGCACGCCCAGGGCCTCCCCGGCGCTCGGGTCGAGGGCCACGATCTCCACTTCACCATCGGCGAGCGGATCGGCTGCCCGGACTGCCCGATTCCGACCTCCGGTGTCGACTGGCGGCCGGTGCGTCAGCCGGTCGTGCTCGAGGACTGGCCCGTCGTCAAGCCGCGGGATGCCGGCCGCTTCACCACTGTCGGCAGCTGGCGCCCGCCCTTCGGGCCAATCGAGTACGACGGGCGCCGCTACGGCCTGAAGGTCCATGAGTTCCGCCGCTTCATCGAGCTCCCGGCGCGGTCACGGCACGAGTTCGAGCTCGCGCTGGACATCCACCCCGCCGACGACGCCGACCGGCGGGCGCTCGAGCAGCACGGTTGGCACCTCGTCGACCCGCGATGTGTCGCCGGCGACATGGACGCCTTCCGCTCCTACGTGCAGGGATCGGCAGCCGAGTTCTCGGTCGCCCAGGGCGTCTACGTCGAGACCGCGTGCGGTTGGTTCAGCGACCGCAGCGTCCGGTACCTGGCGTCGGGCAGGCCGGTCCTCGTCCAGGACAGCGGCTTCCCGCGGTTCCTGCCAGCCGGGCTCGGTGTCGTCGCGTTCCGGACGTTCGAGGAGGCGGTCGCCGGAGCCGATGACATCGTCGCTCGCTACGCCGAGCACGCCGCCGCGGCCCGTCGAATTGCCGAGGACTGCTTCGCCGCGGAGCGGGTGCTGGCACGGTTCTGCGAGGAAGCGGGGATCAGCTGAGGCCGGTGAGTAACTTTCCCGCCGTGGAGGGCTCCGAGCCAGCGCAGGTCCCAGAGATCGCCGCGACGACCCAGCGTGGGGCAGGGATTGCCCTCAACTATCGCCTCACGGACGCCGTGCTGGCGGACGCTCGCATGGCGGCGGCCTACCGCGGTGAGCGTCACGAATTTCGCTCGCGGCGCGACGGCATCCTCCAGGCACTGCGCCTGATCGTGCGGTCCGACGGATTTCTCGCCCTCGTCGCGTTTCGGGTGAAGGTCCGCCTGCGAGCACGTGGGATCCCGGTGCTCCCCTGGATCGCCCATCGGGTGGCGGTGGCATCGGGTCAGGTCTCGATCGCCGACACGGCGGTGGTGCATCCCGGAGTGCACATCCCGAACGGGCAGGTCGTCATCGACGGCGACGTGGAAGTCGGGCCCTTCGTGACCCTCCACCCGTGGGTGCTCCTTGGACCCATCGCTGGAGAGACAACCGGGCCGAGGATCGGGGCGACCGCCGTGATCGGTACCGGCGCCAAGGTTCTCGGCGACATCGAAGTCGGAGCAGGCGCCCGCGTCGGGACGAACGCGGTGGTGCTTGACGACGTCCCGCCCAACACGACAGTGGTCGGCATGCCGGCGCAGCCAGTGGCCGAGTGATCGAGCCCGCCGAGCGATGTGGGTCCTCGGTCTGAACGGGCCTCCGGTCGGCTGGCATGACCCCGCGGCCTGCCTCGTCGATGGGGATGGAAACGTCCACGCGATGGCGGAAGAGGAACGCTTCACGCGAGTGAAACATGGCATTCGCAGCTATGCGCGAAATGCCGCTCGCTTCTGCCTTGACACGGCGGGCATCGAGCCCGAGGACCTCGACGTCATCGCGATCGGCTGGGACCTCCCGCGGCTCTACCCGCGGTTCGGCGCGGACTGGGGCTTCAGCTCACCCCGCGAGTTCCTCTCCAGCGCCCTCGGGTGGACCTTCCCTGGTCGCGGGGGTCCCGAGCTCGTCTGCGTACCGCACCACCGCGCTCACGCCCTATCCGCCTTCTACGCGTCGGGTTTCGAGGCCGCGGCCATCCTCGTGAACGACGGCAACGGCGAGGACGAGTCGGTCACGATCTACGAGGCGCGCTTCGGCGCCCCCCTGGTGCAACGGGAGGCGTGGGATCGGGCGCACTCGCTTGGCTTCATGTACGACGCCGTCTGCCGGGCGATCGGCCTGACCTTCCTCGAGGCCGGTAAGACGATGGGTCTGGCCGCATACGGAAAGGCGAAGGGGGTAGAGCCCTGGCAGCTCATGGAAGGAGACGGCGTCGATTTCCAGCCTCCGTTCGCCATGGGACCCGAGGCCGACTACGACGACGTCATTCCAGCCTGGGAGAAGGAGCTGGGCCGGCTCGGGTCCATCCCGGTGACCACCCCGAGCCGCGCCCTCGACAAGGACGTCTTCGCAGTGAGGCTCGCTTGGAGTGCGCAGGCGGCCGTCGAGCGACTCGTGCCCGCGCTGGTGGAGCACG
Source organism: Thermoleophilaceae bacterium (assembly GCA_036377235.1). GTDB lineage: Bacteria > Actinomycetota > Thermoleophilia > Solirubrobacterales > Thermoleophilaceae > JACVRW01. The sequence continues at coordinate 29,604 of DASUYU010000317.1, read as the reverse complement.
CGCGCGCCGTGACCGCCCTCGATCCGGTCTGCCTGGCCGGCGGCGTGGCGCTCAACTGCTCCACGAACGGGCTGCTCGAGGATCCCGTCTACGTCCCGCCTGTCGCCGCGGACGCCGGCGGTGCCCTGGGCTCTGCGTGGGCCGTGGCTCCACCTCGCGAGCGTCAGCCACCGCTCGACCCATATCTGGGCTCGGACGTGGAGACGCCTAGGACCATCCCGGAGGGCTGGACGGGCGAGGAGCTCGAGCCGGCGGCCGTGGTCGAGCGCCTCCTGCGAGGCGAGATCGGGGCGGTGGCCTGGGGGCGCGCCGAGGTCGGGCCCCGGGCCCTGGGGCACCGCTCGCTGATTGCCCTGCCCCACGACGTGGCCACGCGCGACCGCCTCAACGAGCTCAAGGGCCGGGAGCCGTGGCGCCCTCTCGCCCCGATCGGCAGCTCCGGCGCCAACGGGTGTTTCTGGGAAGGCCCCCGCGAACTCCAGCGCTACATGCTCGGAGCCGCGAGCGTCACACGCGTCGGCAGGGAGAGAATTCCGGCCACTGTGCACGTTGACGGAACAGCTCGCGCGCAGGTGGCCGACGGCGCCGGCTTCATCGGCACTGTGCTTCAGGAGCTCGAGCAGGCCGGTGTCGATCCCGTGCTGATCAACACGTCGTTCAACACGCGGGGCGAGCCGATCGTGAACACCGGGGAGGAGGCAGTGCGAAGTGCAGAGGCACTCGGGGTCGACTTCCTCGTAGTCGGCGACGCGCTGCTGGATCGCGATGACGCCTGACGATCGGCCCCTGCGCAACCTCCGTCGCGTGGCGGAGGACGCCGCGCTGTTTCCTGAGGCGGCGACGGCCGGTGACCAGTGGCAGCGCGTCGTGATGAACGACGCGATCGCCGCTCACCTCGACTCGCTCGAGCCGTCGGCTCTCACCGCCGGGGAGATCAGCGGCGACTCGCATGCCCACCGGGGGTGGAAGGAGTACACCAGCCTCAACTACCCCGACTTCGATGTGTGTGCGCCGGTGTTGGATCGCGGCACCTTCGACGTTGTGATCTGCGAGCAGGTCCTCGAGCACGTGATCGACCCGTGGGCCGCTGCGGCGAACCTGCGTGAGCTCACCGCTCCAGGTGGTCATCTGGTGGTCTCGACGCCCTTCCTGATCAAGGTCCATGAGCTTCCCCTCTTCGGGATGAACGACTACTGGCGCTTCACGCCGCGCGGACTGCGCGCACTGCTGGAGAGTTCCGGCCTCGTGGTGGATGCCGTCGAGACCTGGGGAAACGTGGAGTGCGTGGTCGGGAACCTCCGGCGCTGGTCGGCCTATCGCCCTTGGCACCCGCTCGACGACGATCCCGATCTCGCCGTCCAGGTATGGGCGCTCGCGAGGAATCCCGGTTAGATGGCCGGCCCCGACCTTCGAGTCGCGTCTGGTGTGGATCTTCGGCGCCACACGAACCGGAAGCACCTGTACCCCGTCTAGTCAGCGCACTCGCTTCAGGTATCCGCCAACGTTGAAACTCAGTGCGAAGCGCTCCAGCTTCGGGTCCGGCACGAACTCGCGATCGTCCAGGATGGTCGGCACCGCTGACTTGGGCCCCGGGCCGAAGCCCGGCCACACGGGGATGCCGTCCAGGACGGTGTCCTCGACGACCACGTAGGAGCCCACCGGCACGAACGGCGCATAGTGGCGGAAGGCGGCCACGACCTGCGAACCGCCGGCGCCGCCGAGGATGACCAGCCCCCGCGGCTCGCGGCCGACGATCTCCCGCGCGTGCGCGGCGGTCCCGGGTGCCGCCGGATCGCCGCGAAGATAGGTGATGCGCGGATGGTTCGGCGGGTCGCTGACCCCGTGGCCATCGATCGACAGCACCTGGCCCTCACCGACGAGGTCACAGATCGACGCCAGGAAGAGCGCCCGCCCACCCATCCCGGTGCGCGTCTCCACGATCCAGTCCGGCCGCAGGCGATCAATCAGCTCCTGGTAGACGAACAGGTCGGTGGGTGGCCGGTGGGTGCGCCTGCCGAGCCAGGTGCCGCCGCGCCACTCCTCACTGCGCCAGAAGGCGTCGATGAAGTCGAGCTTCAGGTCCTGCGGCACAGGCAGCGGCCGCGACGGCCGGCTGCCGCGCGCGCCGATGTGGGCGTCCCGGAATTTCTTGAAGGTGTGCAGGCGACGTGGCTTCATCCGGCTGGCCGCCGGGTGGATGCTCCCCACGTAGGACGTCCGCTGACCCGGTATGCGGAACCGGCGGCCCCGCAGTTCCTCGTACTGCTTCTCGTAGCTGCGGATCAGCTCGACCGGCTGCGTCTCGTTCGTGGTGGTTCCGCCATGAACCTGGTGGAACGTCCCCTCGCCGAGCATGGTGACGAGGGTGGTGCCAGGGGTGCCCGTCATGCGCTCGAAGAAGTCGAGGTTCGCAAAGCCCCCACCCGGCGTCGAGAAGCTCTCGTCCATGCCACCGGCCTGGTCGAGAAGGGGGCGCGGGACGAAGATGCAGTTGCTCTCCCACTCGCCGTCGAACCAGTCGCGGTCGCCGATGAAGTGGCCGATCTCGAACAGCCGGTAACCGTCCTTCGGCCACCTGATCTGCGCGAACAGGCGATCTTCGACGTCCCGGTCATAGCCGCCGGCCACGGTCTCGGGCTGCTGGCCCGGGCCGACGTACCAGTGCTTCGCGGTGACCACAGCCGGCGCGTAGGCCGAGAGCCCGAGCATGCCGTGGCGCAGGACACCGGGGGTCAGGACGTGCGCGCCGTCGATCATCACGGCCACGTTGCCGCCGGTCGACGCGGCGATGCCGCGGTTCACGGCGGGAGCGGGCGATGGTGACGCCTCGTCCCCGAGATCGAGGTACTTGAACTCGGGCCCGAAGCTGCGCACGAACCCCTCGCCGAGCCGCTTGTCGGGATCGGAGCCGTTCTCGACCACGATCACCTCGTAGTCGAGCTCGTCCACGCCGCGCTGGTAGCTCCGCGAGAGCGAATGGAGAGTCCTGGCCGCTTCGCGCCGCATGTTGTAGAAGACCGCGACCACCGACAGGTCCTTCGCCTTAGTCGAGGGTGGCGACGAGCGGCGAGCCTTTCGCGCGGTCTTCGTAGGCGCCTTGCGCCAGGCGGCGCCGGTCCAATCGATTCGCTCGAGCGGTTCCGCCACGCCGCGTTCATCTCGGAACGCGTCGACGGCCGCCTGGCAATCGCCGGCGCCGTAGGCATCGATCACCACGAAGCCCCCCGGCGCGACGCGGTCGTACAGCGCCTCGAGCACCCCGCGCGCCTCCTCCGGGTCGCGCGATCCGATCCGAAGGAGCGCCACGACGCCCAAAGAAGCCGCCTGGGCGAGAGTACCCGCCGGGGGCCCTTCCAGGAACACGTCGCGGTCGTCGAACAGGTTGAAACGGGCGAACGCCTCGCGCACGGAATAAAGGTCGGCCGGGCCGGCGAAGCGGTCTGCGACCCATACGCGCGGCTCGGAGAGCTCGTAGGCGTCGAGGAAGCCGCGCATGAGGATCGCGGCGCCGCCGCGACCCGTGCCTGCGTCGACGAGATCGGCCTCCACGCCGTCCTCACGAATCAGCTCGAGGCACGCCCTGAGGTGGTCGAGGCGTATGCGGCCGAGCGGCGCATAGGCGAGCCCGTCCAGCCGGGCGGCGCTCGCGGCGTCGGCCGGAAACTCGCCGGCCTCGCGTTCCTGCTTCAGCCGCCGCAGCTCAGCGGTCATGTGGCGAGCCGGATTCGCCAGCCTGTCGGGGTCGACCGGCTCGCCGGAGGCGAGGGACTCGAGGAGGTGCTCTATGCGCAGCTCGTTCTCGAGGTAGTGCCGGTCGAGCAGCGCGTCGCGGAGCAGATCGAGGTAGCGCGCGACTGCTCGTCGCCCGCGCTCGTCTGTTTGCGCTGCGCTCTCCATCCTTGCCGTCACGCGGTTGGTACCGGGCGGCAGCAATAGTAGTTTTCGCGAGCGTGCCCACCGAGCTGACGTGGGAGAGCGAGGAGCGCTGCGTGGTCGCCGACAAGGTGTTCCAGACCCTGCCGGTTGATCTGCTCGAGCGCGACGAGCCGCGTATCTCCATGGAGGGAGCCGACTTCTGGCTCTTCAAGGAGCAGCCGCTGATCGACCGCTACGTCGCGCTCGTCGGCGAGTTGCGTCCGCGCCGTATCTTCGAGCTCGGCATCTTCCAGGGCGGCAGCACAGCCTTCCTGAACGAGCTCGCTCGCCCGGACCTGCTGGTCGCGATCGACCTGGAACCGCCCAGGGGGGCCGCCCTGGCAAACTACCTCGCCGGCGGCGGCGCGGCCGAGCACGTGCATGTCCACGAGGGCGTCGACCAGTCGGACCGGGGACGGCTCGCCGAGATCGTCGAGGACGAGTTCGGGAACGAGTCGCTCGACCTCGTGGTGGACGACTGCTCGCACCAGTACGAGCCCGCGCGGGCGTCGTTCAACGAGCTCTTCCCGCGCGTCCGCGCGGGAGGGGTGTACGTGATCGAGGACTGGCGCTGGGCGCACGGCGTGCTGGGCAGCGCGGACCAGGACGGCCTGTTTCCCGACGCGGTCCCGCTCACCCGGCTCCTGTTCGAGATCCTCCTCGCGTTCCCTTCGGTTCCCGGTTTGGTGTCGGACGTCACGACGAGGCTCGGAGCGGTGGAGGTGCGCCGCGGCGATGCGCAGGTCGACCCGCGGGGCTTCGACATCTCGGCGTGCTTGACACCGCGCAGCCGGCGCATGCTGGCGGGCTAGAACAGTCCCCGCCAGGCGGCAGGAATCCTCTCGACCACGAGCTCGTTCCAGGCCACGTTGCTGTCCTCGTAGAACCAGCGCGCGAATTCCGCGTCGTCCGTTATCCGGTTGTGGCTGGCCCAGCCCAGTTCGACGTCCCGCTCGTTCCACGCGCGGCCCCGCCGGTAGCGGTGCCGCTCGAGGCAGATCTGGTAGTCCATCCGGTGCAGGTGGATTAGGCGCAGGTCCGGGTCGGGCCGCATCCTCAGCTCCGCCGACCTGTGGAAGCCCGGGACCCAGCGCATCGGCTCCGTTGCGAGCGCCGGCTTGTCGTAGATGTCGCTGGCGAACCAGTGGCCGCGCTGGTCGAGCACGTTCCGGGCCGGGTCGAAGGGTCCCTCGCGGTCCACGAGGTGGATCAGCTCGTAGCCCAGGCAATTGACGTACCCCTCTTCGAGGCTGTCGATGTAGTCCGCGAGCGTGCCGAGCGCCGGGTGCGGGGCCACGATCTCGTCGACGTCGGTGACGACCACGACGTCATACCGCTCGATCAGCTCGTGCTGGTGATCCTCGATCGTCCGCACCATCCAGGTGTGGTCGACGGTGTCGTGCCTGACGGGGATCCGGACGAACCCGCCGCCATCGGTGGATCCATCGCTCGTGCCGTGATCGAGAACGTAGAGGTCCTCCGGCGGGAAGAAGCGCGAGTAGTAGCGGAGCCAGATCGGGAGAAAGACGGGCTCGTCGCGGACGATTGTCAGCGCGGCGCCGCGTTTGTGCGTTCCCGCCGGCGCGCGCCGCTCTCGCCGGCTCCGGCGAAGCGAGTCGAATTGGGGGGCCAGCCGGTGCTGGACCTCCTCACGCGGCTCCGGTATGTCGACGCTGATCTTCATGTCAAAGTGATGTCCCCATGGAAGGAAGCACAGCACGGGACGCGGCGCTCCTCTCCGAGCACCTGAACGAGTCGCTTCGACGGCTCCCGGGTCCCGTCTACTACCAGGTGCTCAGGTGGATCCACCTGATCCTCAAGCCGGTCAACTACCTCGAGATCGGTGTCGACAAGGGTGTCTCGCTCGAGCAGGCGGCGAAGTCCACACGGGCCATCGGCATCGACCCGGCGCCCACCATCGAGCACACCCTCTCCCCGGCCGTGACGATCTATGAGATGACGAGCGACGACTTCTTCGCGCAGCACGACGCGCGCGATTTGCTCGGCGGCCCGGTGGAGCTCGCGTTCATCGACGGGCTGCATCTGTTCGAGCAGGTGTTGCGTGATTTCGTGAACCTCGAGCGGGCCTCCGCCGATGACACGGTCGTCATCCTGCATGACTGCCTGCCGCTCGACGACGTGACCTCCGCTCGCGAGCGGACCACGGACTTCTACTGCGGAGATGTCTGGAAGGCCACGCTCGCACTTCGGCGTCACCGCCCTGAGCTGGACATGGTGGTCGTCCCCACGGCTCCGACGGGGCTTTGTCTCGTACGCAACCTCCACAGCGCCAGGCGATTCGAGGAGGAGCTGCCGGAGATCGAGTCCGAGTTCCGGGATCGCGGCTTCGATTACTACCTCGCGCATCAGGAAGAGATGCCGCCGCAGATCGCCAACGACATCGAGGCGGTCCGGGACTGGCTCATGCCCGGCTGAGCCAGCGCCGCTCTCTATTCCCGAGCGCCTGCGGGTCGAACGGGGGCAGACGGGCGTCATCCCTCGCGCCCCCTGGTCGTTCACGCCTCCGGGTCCGGACACGGATCAGGAGCAGCCAGAGGATCCCCCTTGCCAGGAAAGACTCCATACCCAAGGTCTCGTTGCGCCCGAAGACGGAGCGCGCCGGGCGAGCCGCGAGCCACGCGAAAGCTGTTGGGGAGCTGGCCGCGCCCGCGACCCGTCGCAGCGCCTGCCGCTTCCGGGCCGTGAGATGGTCCGCGCAGCGTGCGAGCAGTACTCGAGCGTGAAAATCACGCTGGAGGTAGAGGAAGAAGTACAACGAGCGCCAGCGGGCGAGGACGGCGCTGATCCGGTCCCGCGGACCGAGCCGATCGACTTTCCGCGACGGCTCCTCCTCCCACGCCGCGCGTCCTAGGACGGCGCGCGGATGCTGGACGTAGTCGTACAGCGGGCGGTCGACATACGCGACCTCACCGAGCGCCAACCCCACCAGCGCCAACCAGTGATCGTGGAAGTCCCACCCGGGGCTGTCCGGGAACGGCAGGGCGTAGTCGATCACCTTGCGGCGGAACATGCACGAGGCGCCCACGATCGTGTTCGAGATCAGCAGCGAGGCCAGGTTGTCGTGGCTGCTCCGCCGCCCCTCCCACAGCGTCTCCGCGCGCACGCGTCCGTCCGTATCGACCCGCCTGACGTCGCTGAAGGCCAGGTGCGCGGAGCCGATCGCGTTCGCCAGCGCCTCCAGCTTGTCCGGATACCAGCGATCGTCGTGGTCACTGAGCGCGACGAGCTCGGCGTCCCGGGGGACCAGCGTCAGGGCACGCTCGAAGTTGCGGTAGAAACCCAGGTGGCGCTCGGCGCGCGAGAGCCGGAACCGCGCGTCGCCCTCGACGGCCTCCCCTATCGCCTCGAACCGCTCGTCCTCCGAGCAGTCGTCGCTGATGAGGCAGATCCAATTCGGATAGCTCTGCGCGCGGATCGACTCGATCTGGACGCGAAAGAGCTCGATGTCCGAGTTGAAGCTGGCCATGCAGATCGCGATCAGGGGCTGTCCGGCCGCGTTCGGCAGGTTGTCGTAGAACGGAGGTGTTGGCCGCTCGACGATTTCGATCGTGCCGAGCGCGGCACGCTGCATCGCCCCATCGGCGAGCCGCGCCTCGAGTGTCAGGTCCAGAGTGCCGGGGTGCTCCCGCCGCCCGATCGGAACCGTCGCCCAGAAGCCGCTGCGGTAGGACCGGAGCTCGGGGTCTTGGGGCGAATCGGGGTCGCGCGTGGCCACCGTTCCCCGGCCGGGCGGGAATGTGGTGTGCAGCTCCCGGAAGCGGTCGAGCCGCGGCATCCGCTGCGCAGCCGGCTGGTGTCGTATGCCGTCGACCAGAATTGCCAGGTCCCTTATGCGCTGATGGCGGTGGAAACAGCTGCCCGCGCAGAACACCGCCGTTGCCGCACCGACCGGCAGGGCCCGGGGCAGGGGCCGATCGAGGGCGATCTGGAGCTCGTGCCCCTCCGAGGCTCCGAGCTGGCGCTCGACTGCGACCACAGGCCGAACGCTAGATATCTTCCCGCTGACATGAGCGGTGGTCCCGCCAACAAGGAGTCCTTGCGCCGGGAAACCGAGGAATCGCTTCGGGCCCACTACCTGAGGCGGACTACCGATCGCGAGATCCGGGCGTCTCGGCCGCGACCGGGCGCAGAGCCGATGCGGGTCGCCTACCTCGAGCTGCTGAAGCTGTGTCTGTGCGACCTGACGGGCGCCCGGACGCTGTCGGTGAGCAGGACGGGCGACACGCGACGGCCCGATGTTCCCGTGTTCCTGCGTGAGCTGGAGCCTGAGGAGCTTCAGCTCCGCGTGATGGGCGCAGATTGGCCGTTCAGCGGTTTGACGATGGTCGGGCTCGAGCGGCTCGACGATCTGCAGGCATGCATCGAGTCCATCGTCGCCGATGGCGTCGAAGGCGATGTGATCGAGGCGGGGACCTGGCGCGGCGGAGCCGCGATCCTGGCCCGCGCGACACTCGATTCGCTGGGGGAGGACGACCGTACTGTGGTCTTGGCCGACTCCTTCCAGGGGCTCCCTGAGCCCGACGAGGGGACCTTCCCCGAAGACGTCGACCTGGACCTCAGCAGAGTCGAATTTCTCTCGGCGCCGGCCGAAGAGGTCGTGAGCCACTTCGCGCGCTTTGGGCTCGAGCAGGGGATCGAGCTGGTGCGCGGCTTCTTCAGCGAGACCCTCCCCGCCCTCCGCGACCGTCGCTGGTCGGCAGTCCGCCTCGACGGCGACACGTACGAGGCGACCTGGATCGGCCTGGAGTCCCTGTATCCGGGGTTGTCGAGGGGTGGCTACCTGATCATCGACGACTACGGGCTGATCCCGGAATGCCGGGCGGCCGTCGAGGATTTCCGTCGCGAGCGCGGTATCACCGAGCAGATCGAGAAGGCCGACTGGAACGGCGTCCGCTGGCGCCGGGAGGACGAGCCGGATCCCGCTCGCCCGAGCGGCGCGAGCGAGCGACGGAGGTCCGTCGCGGCATCGGAGCGCTCGGAGGGCGACGCCCCACGAGTTCGCATCCCGACCGAGCGCGAGCTCGCCTTGGAGCGCGAGCTCAGCGACCTGCGTGCGCGGCTCGGTGTGCCGGACGCGAAGCCCGGCGGGGAGTCCGGGTGATCGTCTTCGGCACGGCGGTCACCGACTCGGACACATACGACCGCTGCGCGGCTCCTGGTATCGAACGCGTCGCCGAGCCCGATTCGATCGTGCTGGCCCACCACACCGTGGGCTCGGTCTTCCGCAACTACAACATGCTTCTCGACAAGGCCTCCCCGCATGAAAACCTCGAGGCGCTCGTCCTCCTACACCAGGACGTGGAGCTCGTCGATGCGGACTTCGCCGCGACGGTGAGGAAGGCGCTGGAAGATCCGGAGGTTGCCATCGTCGGGTGCGTCGGCGCCGTCGGGGTCCGCAGCCTCGCCTGGTGGCAGGGCGCGCTCACGTGGGCAGGGCTGATTCACCGCTACCCGGAATATGGCGGCGGCGACTTCCCGGGCATCTCGTGGCGGCCGGAGGTTGCTCCGTCATACGCAGAGACCGGCGAGGTGGACTCGGTCGACGGCTTCGTCATGGTGCTCTCGCCCTGGGCCGTGCGGAACCTCCGCTTCGACGAGTCGCTGGGAAAGCTGCACGGCTACGACTTCGACATCTGCATGCAGGCTCGCGCGGCGGGCAAGAGGCTGGCGACAGCCGAATTTCGCGCCATTCACCACCACTCGCTCGAGCTGATCAGCGAACCGGAGACGTGGATCCAGACGCACATCAGGCTCGCCGAGAAGTGGCACGCGCACCTTCCCGAGACGGGGGCGGATCCATCGGCGCGGGCGCTGCGCGCCGAGGCGGAGGCGGCCTGCGCCAGGGCGATCATGGTGGCCCACCAGATGCGCGCGTCAGCGGCAGGGCGCGAGCTCGCGCGCTTGCAGCATGAGCTCGACATGACGAGGCACGAGCTCGACGAAGCAAGGAAGCGGCTCGAGGAGACGACGCGGGAGCTCCGCTCGAACGGCAGGGCCGGTGGGCGCACGGCCGGCGATGAGCAGACCTCGCCGCCTCCTACCGCCAAGGCAGGCGCGATCGACTACGCGGTGGACGAGCTCGGGATCGAGTCGTTCGCAAGCCTCGAGCACGGCCCGGATTACGGCCAGTACGCCTTCTACACGATCGACAAGCCGGCCGTGCAGCGCGGAGTCCTCATCGATCTCAGCCCCAGACGAGCCGGCGATCAGGTGTTGAACGTGATCGAGCAGGCCAGCGAGCGTCCCGGCATGGAGGTGGTCGACACGAGCTTTGCGGACCCGGACACCGTGTCCGATCTCGGGCAGGTCGATGCGATCCTGATGTTCGACGTGCTCGTTGGCATGGTCGATCCCGATTGGGACGAGCTGCTCGAGATGTACGCGCCCGCGGCGTCGTCCTTCGTGATCGCCAATCCGCAGTGGCAGCTCGGCGAGTCGGCGGTTCGCCTGCTCGATCTGGGGCGCGAGAGATACCTCGAGGCGGTGCCGCCGTCGCAGTTCCACACCGAGCTGTTCGATCGCCTCGACGAGTGGTATCCCGGCCAGCACAGGCCGTATCGCGACACTCGGGGGATCTGGCAGTGGGGCATCACCGATGCGGGTCTCGTGACCAAGCTCAACCAGCTCGGCTTCGCCCTGGAGCATGAGTGGAGCCTCAACCCGCCGGTCCAGACGACCGGCTTCCTCAATAAGGCGTTCGTGTTCACGCGACCCGGCACAGGGCCGTGAGCACGCCCAGCTGCCTCGCGGTTCTCCTCTGTTACAACGACGGGGACCTGCTCGAGGAGTCGCTTGCCTACCTCCTCGAACAGAACCACGATCTGGTCGCGTGGGACCACGGCTCGACCGATCAGACTCCGAGCATCCTCGAGCGCTATCGCGGCCACTGCCGCGAGATCCGGCGCCTGCCTCGCGAGTTCGACTTCTACGAGCTCTACCCGGCCATGTCCCGCCACCTGATCGAGACCTACGTGCGGGACTACGACTGGATCTCCTGGCCGGACCAGGACGAGTTCCTCGAGGGTCCGGCGCGCGACCGCTCCTACTACGAGTACGTCGTCGAAGCACATGATGCCGGGGTCGACTGGATCGAGTTCCGCAACTTCAACTTCTGGTGCACCGAGGAGGATGACCCCGCCATCGCGCAGACGACCGACCGCGTGCGCCATTACTCCCTCTGGCCGGACTGCCCGCCGCGCATCCGCTCCTGGCGCGCGCGGGTCACCAACGTTCGCCGCTTCAATCACAACCCGCTCGACGGGACCGCTGCGCCCCGCCCCTTCAACCTTCGTCATTACCCCATGCGCTCGCCGGAACAGATGAGCGCGCGCCTGCGGAAGGATCGCGCGGGCTTGCGCCGCGGGCCACTGAACTTCCACTACGAGAACATGCGCCAGCGCCCTGGGTCGGTTCGGATTCCCGCGGCCGCGCTTCACTTCGACGATGGCGTCTCCGAGCTCGACCCGCGTCCAATCTTCGACTGGCGGGAGATCTACGGGCACGGGCCCGAGGTGAGCTCGCCTCGCTAGACGGCCAGCACAGGGTCCTCAACCTCGATGCCGGCGAGATACTGGTACATGCGCGTTTCGTAGTTGACGACGGGCCGGGCGTCTCGAGTTCGCGTCAGCCACTCCGGGTCCCAGATGGTCATCATCGAGCAGCTGTCGATGTCGAGCAGCTTCATGATGAACAGCCGGTGATGGCCGTCCATGTTGGTGACAGTCAGCCGCTCGCCGGACTCCTTCACCGCGAGTGTTGTCAGGGGGAGGCGGGCGAGCGCGGAATGGAAGGGCGTCGCGTTGAACGCGATCGGCATGTCTCCGAAGTGACTGACGTCGCCATCGCGGAGAGCCCGCGCGAGTGCCGCCATCCGTGGCGATATTCGCGTCCGCAGGTCCGACGGGTTGTCGAGTAGCGGCTTCAGCCCGGGATCGACCTTTCCTGACGCGATGCCGCGCGCGAGCCATCGCAGGTAGACGTTGCCCTCCTCGAGCCCGCGGTCGGCCTGATATTGGGCGAGTCCGGAGAAGAGAGCTAGCCAGTAGACCTGGCCGGACATCGAAACGTCCACGGGGTGGCCGGCCTCGAGACGGTGCTCGTGCTCGGCCAGCTCGTCGGCGTAGAGGCGCAAGCTTGCCGGCGAGAGAAGCTCGTGGCGCCGCTCGAAAATGAGGTTGGCGGTTTCCGGGAAGTGGAGCGTCGAGCGGCGCAGGTCGATCTCGATGACACCCTCAGCGTCAGGCACCAGCGAGACGGCGCGCCTGCGGTAGAAGGGCATCAGCCCTTTCTTCGAGAAGGTCAGCCACAGTCGCCACTTCTCGGAGTCGGGACCGCTGTGAGGAACGCGAGCAAAGCAGCACCAGTGGGGAAAGTGGCGGATGATCGGCTGCGCGTAGAGGTCGTACCAGCCCTCCTCGACCTCGTGAGTCTCCACGAGCATCTGCTCGGCAGTCTGACCGCAGATGTAATCGATGTTGTGCTGCATGAAGCTGTACGCGGACAGCCCGACGCAGATGTCGTAGCCCTGGCGGAGAAATCCCTCGGCGGAGACGTCCGCCTCGAAGTGGTCGACGTCGCTCATGCCGTTGTATGCCGTCAGGTATCGCGCCAACTGCGTGAAGAGGGGGTCGTACTCGTACGCGTGGACGAGTTGCGCGCCGGCGCGCCGCAGATCCCGCGAGATCTCGCCGAGGTTGGCGCCGAGGTCGCACGCCGTCCGGCCTTGGAGCTCGAAGCCGGAAAGCAGATGGGGACGGGCCAGCCGAAAGCCGTCGCGCAGGCGATCACCCAGGCGAACCGTCTGGTAGCCGCCACCCGTGATCTGGTGCGGCGACTCGGAGATCACCCGCTCGGCGAGGATCGACTCGAGGACGTCGGCGATTCCGTCCTGCAGCCGCCTCAGCAGGTCCTCCGTGGTCGGCTGGGAGCGCTCGGCCATGGCTGGGAGCTTTGCACGAAGGCCTATATCCTCTCTCGCCCGACGCTCGGCACGTCAGGGAGGCCAACCTGAGCGCTACGGACAGCAGAACTGGACTTGTGGAGCGCCCCGCTGGTGGGTTTCCGCGCGACCCACAGACCGACTATGTCGACATGCGCCGCCGCATCCGCGGGCTGGTGGGCTGTTTGCTCGACCGAGAGTCGACCGTGGTGGTGGTGAGCAAAGGCGACCAGGAGCTCGTCGGGTTCGACTCCCGTGAGGGCTGGCACTTTCCGCGCGCGGCGGACGGAAGATACGCGGGGCATCATCCCGGCGACGCAGCGGAGGCGATCGCCCATGTGGAAGAGCTCCGAGGGGAGGGCGCCGACTACTTCCTTCTGCCGAGCACGTACTTCTGGTGGCTGGACCACTACGCCGCCCTGGCCCAGCATCTGGGATCTCGCTATCGGCTCGTGGCGGACTGTCCCGACACGTGCTTGATCTACGACCTGCGCGCGGGTCCGGCCGCGAGCCCGAGCCAAGCTGCGCCGCCACGTGCCGACCTTGAGGCGAGCAACGGCGCGGGAGTGCGGCATCCGCTGGTGCCGGCCATACGGAGTTTGTTGGACAGCCTGCTGCCGGATCACGAGGTCGTGCTCGTGGTCAGCGAGGGCGACGACGATCTTCTTCAACTCGGTCGGGAAGCGGTGCATTTCCCGCATGACGGCGAGGCCACGATCGCCGCGCAGTTGGCCACCGCGCAAGCGCGCGGCATCAGATACCTCGTGCTGCCGGCGACGGTCCCCCGGTTGGCGGGGGGCCTCGCGGCCCTGCGTGAGCCTCTTGAGAAGCGCGGCGAGAAGGTGGCGGTCCGAGAGGGCATATGCACGCTCTACGAGCTCAAGGACACCGAAGACCGCGAGGGCTCGAGATGACGAAGCGCACGGTTCTCTACGTCAGTCACAACCACCCTCGTGTCCGGCCGGGGGGAGCCGAGGCATACGCGCTCGAGCTGTACGAAGCAATGCGCGAGTCCGGGCGCTTCGAGCCGCTGCTGTTGGCCAGGAGCGGCAAGCCGATCTCGAAGATCGGCCGCTATCACGAGGGCACCCTGCTCACCGGCGTCGACGGCGATCCCAACCAGTACTTCTTCTACAGCGAGTACAGCGACTTCGACTGGTTCCTGGGGACGACGCGGAACAGGGAGGTGATCACTCGCCACTTCGCGGACTTCCTCGCGGCGTATCGCCCGGAGGTCGTTCATTTCCAGCACACGCTGTTCATCGGCTACGAGGCGATCCGGGCGGTTCGGAACGGGCTCCCGGAGTCCGCGATCGTCTACACGCTCCACGAGTTCCTGCCGATCTGCCACCGGCAGGGCCAGATGCTCAGGGTCGGGAGCGAGGAACCGTGCTCGCACGAGTCGCCGCGGCGCTGTCACGAGTGCTTCCCGGACATCGCGCCGCAGGAGTTCTTCATGCGTAAGCGCTTCATCCAGTCCCATCTCGACCTCGTGGACCGGTTCGTGGCACCGAGCCGGTTCCTTCGCGACCGATATGTGGATTGGGGCATCCCCGCGGACAAGATCGTCGTCGAGGACTACGGTCGCCTACCCGTCCGCGAGGGCGCCCAGCCCGGAGAACCGCCGAATCGCAATCGGATCGCCTTCTTCGGTCAGCTGAGCCATTACAAGGGGATCGCGGTGCTGCTCCAGGCGATGAAGCGCCTGGTCGAGCGAGGGGTCGACGTGCGCCTCTCCATCCACGGCGCCAACCTCGAGCTCCAGCCCCAGGAGTTTCTCGACGAGTTCGACTCGCTGCTCGGTGCGATCGAGGAGCACGTCACCTTCGCCGGCGCCTACTCGGCCGAGGACCTCCCGGCCCTGCTGGCCAGGACCGATTACGTGGTCGTGCCGTCGATCTGGTGGGAGAACTCCCCGCTCGTGATCCAGGAGGCGTTCCTTCACCGGCGTCCGGTGATCTGCAGCGACATCGGCGGCATGGCGGAGAAGGTCGCCGACGGGACGAACGGGCTGCATTTTCGGGCGGGGGATCCGGACAGCCTTGCGGACGTCGTCGAGAGCGCCGTCTGCACACCTGGCCTCTGGAAGAGGCTCCATGACGGCATCGAGGGCGTCCACCCGATGGACGAGCACGTGGAGCGGCTGTCGGAGCTCTACGAAGACCTGCTCGAACGGCGGCAGGGCGAGCGCGCGGGTCGGCAGGCGACCACGCTCGGGGCCGTACCGGGCGCTGTGGTCGAATGAGCGCGCCGCCACCACCGCGACAGGGGTTCGAGGTTCGAAGCGGGGCCTGGCTAGCGGCCGACGTCCTGCTCGCGGTCGTCGAGTTCGATCTCCGCCACGCGACCGATATGTCGGTGCCGGCGATGATCGACGGCTCGCCGGTTCCGACAGAGGCTCGTTCCGCATGGCTCAGCCGGTCCGAGGACGATGGCGCCGGGCGGGCACTCTTCGCCGTCCGCGCTTCCCCGCCCGGCTCCAGCCGGATCGAGCTCACCTTCGGGTCCGGTCCGACGACCGCATTGCCGGGTCCGGCGTCCGCGGGGACGCTCAAGGTCGACCTGCGCACACTGGTGCGTGAGCATTTGGCGAGGCTCGACGCTCGGACCCGAACCCGAATCACGACGTTCCTGCTCGAGTTCTCGGACGCGATCGGCTCGCGCGTCGATCCGCTCGGCCTGAGCGAGAGCCTCACGCTGATGCGCGATGCGTTGCGCGACCCGCATCCGCGAATCGGCCCGGGATCCGAAGGCCCGACCGCGCTCCGCATCGACGAACTCGTTCGTGTCGACGAGCGGTTCTTCTTCGTGCGCGGATGGACCCACGACGAGCAAGCGCCGATCGTCCGGCTTTCAGCTGTCTCCCCGGAGGGCTCCCGCGTCGAGCTGCTCGAGCACATGGCCCGGGTGCCGCGCCCCGACACCGACCGGCTCTTCCCGCTCAGCGGCCCGGAGAGCCGGGGCTTCGTCTGCTCGCTTCCACTCGATGCCCCCTCGCGCCTGACCCGGGGTTGGATCTTCGAGCTCGAGAACGCCGCCGGCTCTGTGGTGGAGGTCGAGGCTCCCGAACCGATCGACGGGATTCACGCGGCAAGGGGCGCGATCGTCTCCACGCTCGAGCGCGAGCGATCGCCGCTGAGCCCGGTAACCGAACACGTGCTCCCCGCCGTGGCCCGGCTACAGGAGCGCCTTGCGGCCATGGTCGAGATCGAGCACGTCGCACGCTTCGGCGAGGCGCCTCGGTCACCGGATGTCTCGATCGTCATTCCGTTGTACAAGCGGATCGACCTGCTCCAGCACCAGCTCGCCCAGTTCGCGTCCGACCCAGAGCTCTCGGAGGCCGAGCTCATCTACGTGCTGGACTCCCCTGAGCTGTCGGCATCCGCGCTGGCCGAGTCGGAACGGCTGTTCGAGCTGTACCGAGTCCCGTTCCGGATCGCGACGCTGTCCCAGAACGGTGGCTTCGCCGTCGCGAACAATCGCGGCGCGTCACTCGCGACCGGCAGGTTGTTGCTTCTCCTCAACTCCGACGTCCTCCCGGCAGGCTCGGGTTGGCTCAGCGGGCTGGCCGGCCTCCACGATGCGACGCCTCGAGTGGGCGCCCTCGGCCCGAAGCTCCTTTTCGAGGACGACACGCTTCAGCATGCGGGGCTGTACTTCCGCCGCTCGGTTGCCCTGGGCGCCTGGGAGAACGCGCATTACTTCAAGGGCCTGCACCACACCCTGCCCGCGGCCAACGTGCCACGCCCCGTGCCCGCGGTCACGGCAGCGTGTCTGCTGATCGATCGTGCCCTCTACAGCGAGCTCGACGGCCTGCGGGCGGTCTACATCCAGGGCGACTACGAGGACTCGGACCTCTGCCTGAGGCTGGGACAGGCCGGATACGAAAACTGGTATCGGCCCGAGATTGCTCTGTACCACCTCGAGGGCAGGTCGTACGCGACGGCCGAGCGTCAGGACAACGCTCGCTACAACGCGTGGCTCCAGACGTCACTCTGGGGTGAGCGAATCGAACGGCTGATGTCGGACGAGCCGGGCTACGAAGCAGGAATCATGGCCGCCGACCGGACGTGATCGGGTCGACGAACACAGGCCACCGCGTCCTGGCGGCCCATCCATCCACGTTCCGTGTATATCAGCAGCTCCAGGTCGGGGCAGCGCGCGAGCTGTTTGCAGACCCAGGTGGGGGATGAAAGCGAGATTCCGTAGTTCGCTTCGAAGTCGATGTAGCGCTGATAGCCGAATCCGTCGCGCTCGTAGGCGGCTACGAGCTCGGCAAGGTCCCTGACCGGAAACTCCTGCCGCCCCCTTCTGATCTCCTCGGCGTGCAACCTTCCATGGGTGGTGAACACGAGGACCCCGCCCTCACTCAGCTGCAGCTCGAACCAGGAGAGGAACCTTCTCCAGCCTTCGGCATCGAGGTGGGTGAGCAGCGATCCACACCAGATCAGGTCGTAATTGCCCGCGAGTCGCAGCGCGCTCGGATCTTCGGCCGAGTAGGCGGGGATGGCCCCGAAGGTCTCAGCACAGAAGTCGACCCCCTCTCGATCGAGGTCGCACGCGGTGAGATCGGCATCGGGAAAGGCCGCCTTCAGCATGCGAAGGACCCTGCCATAACCACTCGGAAGGTCGAGGATGCGTCGAGGCTCATCCTGCCCGGCGGCCTGAAGAGCGAGCCGCACGTACGCAAGCGCGCCCAGCCCATAGCGGAAGTACACGTCGTCCGTCGACATATTCATCCCGTCCCGCGGTGAGATGTCCCGAATGAAGTCGAGCTCTCGATCGGCCGGCGGAGACTTGATCACGGTCGTAGCGTATCCCTGAGGTTCCGCCCTGCCAGGGCGTCGATGCCGGCCCACGCCTCCGGCGCGACGGCTCGTCCGGCTCCCGCTTCGAGATCGGCGACGAGGTTGAGCGCCAGATAGAGGGCGGCGACCTCGAACGGCATCGCTGGATAATCGGCGATCGCGGCGGATGCCGAACGCGCATGCACGAGCGCCGGGTTGATGAACTCGCGGATACGGCTCATCCTCTCGGGGTCGTCGAGCCGATCCTCGCACCCGAGAAATGCCGCCAGCCGCCGCAGCTCGTGCTCGCCGTCCTCGAAGAACCGCTCGTAGTGGACGACTACACGGGGCCGGCCGGCCGTGTAGGCGAGCGCCGAGGCGGTGTGCCGAAGCCAATCGAGCGCGTGCTCGGCAAGCCCTCGTTCATCTCCCTCGCGCGTGCGAAGCGAGTGAGCGACGTCGACCGGGTTGCGCACGCAGATCACGTAGCGGAGGTCCGGGGCCAGTCCCTGCCAGAAGGGCAGCGTCACGCAGGTCCGCGGATCCTTCCACCCCCAGTGCGACGATGCGGCAAAGCGCCTGCTCAGGAGGCGCCGGGCGCGATCGCGGATCGCCGCAAGCTCCTCGGAGTTCTCCCAGCCGGGTGGCAACTCTGGGAGCTCGTCCCAGCTCCCGCCATAGTGCGCGAGGATCTCGTTGTTGAGGTGGACCAGCTCGGTGAGCTCGAAGTAGCCGCTCGGGTTGTTCGAGTCCGGCGGCAGGAGCGCTTCGTCCGGCCCGAGATCGATTCCGAGATCTCTCATGAGGCCTGCGACGAGCGAGGTTCCGCTTCGGTGCATTCCGAGCACGCAGACGCCGTTCGCCGGGATCGGGCTCCCCCGTCCGCGCGCCGCGTTCACTTCGAGATCTCCACCGGCAGGCGGACCAGGTCGCGATCCAGGCTTTGTCTGCAGTGCTCGTAGTTGAAGCGGGTCAAGTACAGGTAGGGGCGGCGACCGGTCGTCGCGAACGTGCGGGAGTGGCTACGAGGATCGATCAGGGACGGATAGGCGATCGGATCGGCGCCTCCGCAGCGAAACGTGTGAGTCACGGTCGCCTTCATCATCAGTCGGCGGCTGGTCCAGTGAATCAGGTCCCGGGAGAGTGAGAAGTAGACGCCCGTCACGAGCTTTCCACTCGGCCCTGGAAGTGAGGCGAGTCCCACGAGCAGATATCGGTCGAGGTAAGTGTTGTATGTGAGGCTCTCGTGCATCTCGACGATCTCGGACCTCGCAACCGGCGTGCAGGCCAGAGCGGCGCCAGGTGTGACGCGATAGGGGTTCGCGAAGCGGATGCGGAACGCTTCGCCATCCCAAGCGCGCCAGGAGGACGGCACGAACGGATCGGGGCTGCGGATCAGGCAGCTGCCGGTCGCGCCACCGGGCGCACGCGATACGACCAGCGCGTAGTAGTAGCCGTCGCCCTTTCCGACGATGTTCGAGGGGGTGAAGATGCCGGTCGGCGCCGCGCGGGGCCGGTAGCGGTAGGTGGAGGCGGCGACAAGCTGGCCCGGCCTCGGCTCGAAGGATCGGCCGCCATCGTCGGAGCGGGCGAGGGTGACCGCGTTGTACCAGCACGGCGGCGTGCCGCCGGTCCTGTCGCAGATGCCGGGCCGGGCACCGTGATACTCCTCGTGGACCAGCGCGGCGACGCGGCGGCCGTCCCGTGTGAACACCGAGCCAATCCATTCGGCGTCGTCGAACGCCGCAGGATCGGGGTTACGCGTCGAGCGCATCGTGACGGCGCAATCGACTCGGACGTGGTCGAGGGTGGGCCCGACCATGCGGCGGTTCACGTCGTGAGCGAGGATGAGCTGAACTCTGCCGCGATGGTCGCGAAACGCCCGCACCGGCAGGTCCGGGATGTTCTCGGGCGCACACGCTTGAGAGCTCCAGTCGAACACCGTCGCTGCCCTCCCGGCCACCGCGATCGCGGCACCTTCGGCGCCGGCCCCCCTGTCGGATGTGGCCCGGATCACGAACACCAGAATTCCGGTGAATACGAGGACAGCGAGTGCGAGCCGCCCCCACGGCGGTGAGTCTCGGTCACGCACAGTCGTGTCTCGCGCGTGTTACCGCAGGTCGAAGATCACACACACGGCGGGATCGGAGAAGACCCTGGGATAGCCGGCGTCGAGGTGCCGCCGTAGTCCTTTGTAGTGCTCCAGCCACCACATCCCTGTCGCGGGTAAGACGATGTACTCGGCGCCGGCGGCGCGTTGCGCCTCGAGCCGCGCAACGGCTTCTGCGCTGTCGGCCGGGTGGTGGCCGGCATAGCCCCCGGCATCGTCGCGCGGGAAGTGCCACGCGCGGCAACCGTCGATGCGCAGCAACTGTTCGTCCCCGCGGCTGACGATCAACACGGTCGCCCCGACGGGGACGGTGTGGACCACCGCCAGCCGGACTCGGTCGGCCAGCTCTTCGTAGCGATCGCTCTGGCGGCGTGCGTAGGGCTGCCACGGTTCCTGCCACTTCTGCTCGAAACGCGCGCGGTTCGCTTCCAGGACGCGGGCGTACTCCCCGCTCGCCACAAGCTTGCCGAACGAGGTCTCGCCGAAGTGGTGTACGAACGCGTCGTCGGCGCAGAGCAGCCGGTAGCCCGCCTCACGCACGCGACGCGAGTAGTCGTCGTCCTCCAGCAGCCCCGTCTCGAAACGCTCGTCGAGTGGACCGAGCTCGTCGAACACCTCCCGGCGAATCGCGACGCAGAACATCGTCAGGGTCGGAATGTCGAACGCCTCGCCAGCATGCTGAACGGCTCGCGCGTCGGCGAAGGACAAGAGCTCCGCCCACGTCCGGTAGCTCGCGTCCACCTGGGCCTCGTTCCCGGTGCGGTTGGTCGTGGGCCCCACCATTCCGACCCCGGCCCGGTGGAGGTGGGGGAGCAGCCGTCCGAGCCAGCCCGGCGGAACGGCGATATCGTCGTTGAGCAGCACGATCACCGGCGCGCGTGCGATCGCCGCGCCCTGGTTGCAGGCCTTCGCGAACGCCTGGTTGGAGTCGTTCACGATCAGGCGCACGCCGTGGTTTCGCTCAGCGAGCCGCGCGAGGTAGGCGCCCGTGCCGTCGCTCGAGCCGTTGTCGACGACTATGAGCTCGAGCGGCGTCCCGTCGTCGGCGAGCACGCTCTCGAGGCACAGCCTGAGGAAGGCAAGATTGTCGCGCGTGACCACGATGACGCTCACCTCGGGCTCTTCGGAGGAGAGGGCGGCGAAAACCGGGACGGCACGGTCGAGGAGCCGGTGGAGCGTCCCCTCCTCGAGCCGTGTGGGCCGGCGCGAAACGGGGTCGAGCACGAGGTCGTCCGGGAACGGCCCGCTCATGCGCTGGCCTCCCCTTCACCGGTCTTCTCAGCTGGGCGCGAGAGCTCGTAGATGACGGCAGTCTCCTTGTCATAGCTCCTCTGGGTGTAGCTCTCGAGGTGACGGCGGAAGTCCCGGTAGTGGTCGAGCCACCAGAGCGCCGGAGTCGGCAGCACGAGGTAACCGGCCCCCCGCCGACGAAGACGCTCGAGGGCGACGATCGCCTCCTCGTCGCTGGCGGGATCGGCCCCCGCGTAGGTGCCGTCCTCGAGCTGCGGGAAATGCGACGCGTCACGGCCGTCGAAGCCCAGGAGCGAGTCGTCGCCGTTGCTCACCACCAATACCTTCGACCCAGCCGGCACATGGCGGCGGACGGCAGCCTCGACCCTGTGCCTCATGGCCGCACGGGCGAAGTCCGGACCTGATTCCAGACTCTCGAGCCAGGCCTCCCCGAAGCGGTGCACGAACACGTCATCTGCCCGGGCGACCCGGTAACCGGCGTGACGGACGCGACGCGCGTAGTCCTGGTCGAACATACCGACCTCGTAAGCCTCCTCGAACTCGCCCACCGATTCGAAGACCTCGCGGCGCAGCGCGGCACAGAACATGACGACCAACGGGACATCGACCATTAGACGACTTCGGTCGAACTCGCCGACGTGCCGGCGGGTGAAGGCCAGCATCTCGCCATAGGTCGCGTAGGACGTCGAGATCTGAGCCGGACCGCCCCAGCGGTTGGTGGCCGGTCCAATCAACCCGATTTCCGGATCGTCGAGCCGCTCGGTGAGACTGCCGAGGCATCCCGGTGGTACGACGGTGTCGTTGTTGAGCAGGACGAGGAGCTCCCCACTGCCGGCCCGAATGCCCGCGTTGTAAGCCGCTGCGACGCTCAGCTTCTCCGCAATGCGGGTCACTTTGACGTGAGGGTTGCGCGCGGCGAGGACCTCGAGATACTCCTGGGTCGCGCCGCCCGAGGCGTTATCCACCGCCACCAGCTCGTATCGCACGTCCGACGTGTTCGCCAGCACCGCCTCGACAGCCATCCGCGTGCAGGGAAGGCTGTCGTGGATCGGTATCACCACGCTCACCTCGTACGGCGGCGACCACGACGTAGCCGCAGGCACCGGACGGTGGAGGACGTGCTCGACCGTTTCGTCCGCGAGCTGCAGGGGTCGCCGGGACCTGACCTCGAGCGACAGCTCGGCGGGAAAGTCCACCGGTGCGGGCGAGCGCGGCGACGGCCGGCGGCGTCCGTGCGTAGTCTTCGACAGCCCGACGTGCTCGAGCATGTCGCCGAGCACCACCTCGTGGTTGAGGAACTCGCGCGCGATCTCGCGCGCAACGCGACGATGGCGGGCCGGCTCCGACTGGACCGCTCGCACCGCCTCAACCGCTTCCTCGAGGTCATCGAAGCCGAACAGCCCCTCGCCGGAGGGCAGGAAGTTCTCGAAGCCTGTGCTCTGCACGATCACGGGTCTGCCGGCCGCGAGGTAGGTGGCGCTGCGCTCGCTGAACCAGCCGGTGCGGAAGTGAACGTTCTGCTCCTTCGCCGCCGAGACCTCACCAGCCGAGTTCACGATGTAGTCCCGGTACGAATCCAGCTCCAGCGAGACCTCCTCCGCCCGCCGGACGCGCCAGCCGTGCTCTGCGAGCAGGAGCCGGTCGTGCGGCTCGTAGCTGGCGAGCGCGAGCTCCATGGGGGCCTTCGCCCGCGCCGGGAGGTCGATGAACCTCAGGAACTGCTGGTGCTTGCTCCAGCGGAAGGTCTGCCCCTGGAAGTGCACGTCGCGGTAGCGCTGGCGCCAGTTGCCGATGGTGGTGAAGGGACCGGATGGCTCGTCCCAGCTCTCCCAGAAGTCCATGATGACCGGCGGCGGCGAGGGGATGAACGGGTAGGGGCGCGCCCAGGGCAGTTCGCAGTCCGGATTGCCGTAGTTGAGGCCCCACGTGAAGTACGCGACGTGTTGGTCGAGGAACTCCAGAGCGTGCTGGTCGCCGCGCTCGACCTCCAACTCCACCTCGACCGGATCGCTGCCCAGGAAGACCAGCCGGTCGGTCGCCGCGTGCTCGGGCAGGGGAAGGGTCCCGCCGTGCATGTTCACGATCAGCGCGGCGTCGCGGTACAGCCGGTCGAGCTCCTCCGCGCTCATCCCGTAGCAGCGCCCGTTCTCGTGCAGCGCCTGGAACGCCCAGCGATCCTCGAGGCCGAAGCGCTTCGCCGTCTTGGCGATGAAGGCGGCAGCTTTTCGGCTGCCGTCGTCCTCCTTGTGGGCCATGAACATGGACGGTGTGCGAGCGTGCGCCTCGACGTAGTAGACGTCGTAGCCGAGCCGCTCGAAGCCAGCGGCGTAGTGCCCGACGAGCCAGGCGGGTCCGCCGACGGGAATCTTGGTCAGCATCCCGAGCAGCACGATCTTGGGTCGGGTCGGCGCAGGCGGCGGCCCCGGCATGGTTTCGGCGCTCGGCCCCTCCAGCTTTCCCACGACTGTGAGCGGCGGGTGCGGCAACTGAGCGGCTGCCGCCCGCGTCTGGGACTCCCACAGCTGCCTGTAGAGGCCGGGCTGCGCAAGCAGGTCGTCGTGGTTGCCCTGCTCGACGATCTCGCCGTGGTCCATCACGAGGATCTCGTCGACGCTTCGAAGTGTCGACAGCCGGTGCGCGATCATGATTGTCGTCCGCCCCTCCATCAGGCGGTCCAGTGCATCCAGGATCACGGCCTCGGTTCGGGAGTCGATCGAGGAAGTGGGCTCGTCGAGGATCAGGATCGGTGCGTCTCGCAGGAACGCTCGAGCTACGGCTATGCGCTGGCGCTCGCCGCCCGAGATCCTGGCGCCGCCCTCGCCGAGCTGCGTGTCGTACCCGTCGGGCAACGCGGTGATGAACTCATGGGCGTTCGCCGCCTCGGCCGCCTCGATGACCTCCTCCATCGGCGCATCGGGCTTGCCGTACCTGATGTTGCCGGCGATCGTTCCCGTGAACAGAAGCGGATCCTGCAACACGATGCTGAACTGATTGCGGAGGTCGGCGAGCCTCAGATCCCGCACGTCGTGGCCGTCGATCCGCACGCTGCCCTGGTGAGCGTCGTAGAAGCGCGGCAAGAGGCTCACCAGCGTCGACTTGCCGGCCCCCGTCGGACCAACAATCGCGACGGCCTGCCCGGCCGGAATGCGGGCCGAGACGTCCTTGAGGACATCCGGCCGCCCCTCGTATGCGAACCCGACTCCGTCGAGCTCGACCTCCCCCCTCGACCTCTCCATGGGCCTTGCGTCCCGCTTCTGGGTGACCTCTGGCTTCATGTCCATGAGGTCGAACGACATCAGGAGGTTGATGAACCACTGCTGGAAGCCCGTGATGGTGGCGGTCAACTGCTCGAGCGGCTGATAGATCTGGCCTATGTAGGACAGGACGACCAGCAGCTCGCCTGCGGAGATCTGGCGATTCACCGCCTGATAGGCCCCCACGCCGATTACCGCCGCCGTGCCCGCCGCGGTGGTCAGCTGGACCACCAGCTTGAAGGCGGTCTGGCGCACCGTCAGGCCGACTGTCTCGTCGACGAAAGTCTCGCCCTGGTCGCGGAAGCGGGTGTACTCGCGCCGCTGCGTCCCGAACGCGAGCACGACGCGCATCATCGCCATGGCCTCGTAGACGATCGCGAGGTTGATCGCTCCCAGCCCGCGCACGCGGTACAGGCGCGGCTCGATGCGGTCCGTGTAATAGGTCGTCGAATAGACGATGAACGGCGTGGTGCCCAGCGCAAGCAGAGCAAGGAGTGGGTTGATCTTCACCGTTATGTAGGCCATGCCCATGACGGTCAGCAGGTTCTGGGCCAGCACAGGCAGCGCGACCACGATCTGGCCCATGGCGGCGGCCTGGTCGTTGATCCGGTACATGAGGATGCCCTTGCTCTCCTTGTCGTGGAAAGCCAGGGAGAGCTTCTGCGCGTGCTCGAACATGTCGCTGCGAAGGTCCAGGACCATCCGCTGATCAACCGTGGTAGAGAGGTACTCGTTCAGGACCGTCAGCGCCCCGGCGAGCAGCGTCAGGAACATCGTCGCCGCGACGGCGAGCGCGATCATCGCCCCGACGCCTGAGCCGAAGATCTCGGTTACCCAATCGGGCGCCGGCTTCTCGCCGATGATGCTGTCGACGACGAATGCCAGCGGCCACGGCTCGGCCAGCGCGAGGACGGCGAGCAGGATCGTGATCAGGACGGAGAAGAACGCGAACTTCCGGTACGGGCGCAGATACGGAAGGATTCGCGGCAGCGACTTGAAGCCTCGCCGCAGGGCGCCCTTGTTCGAGGGCGCCCCGAGCATCGTCGTGATGTTCGCGGCGTCGTAGCCCGGGAGTTCGCCATCGCCGCTCGCGACGACGGGATCGCCAGTCCCTGAGTCGGTCACCCTGGCTGTGGCTTGGCCGGCTCGACGATCGCGGCTGGGAGTCGGCGCGCCAGGACGACGGCGCGGCCGGCGCTCCAAGCCGGCACGAGCAGGAGGAGCCAGAGCCACGGATTGATGACGAGGGCGGCGAGGGCCACCGTCGCGACGAGCACCGGGAGCAGGAGCCGCGGCCGCAGCCGGATCCTCATCTGCACGAATCCCTCAGGGTGGCTGCTCGTCTGCAGGTCGCAGTGGATGAGCGGCGAGAGCAGCAGGCGCGAATCGTAGTCCTCCCAACCGCTCGGCTGGGTGGCTCGCACTCCGCGCCTGCGCAGCCTGTTGACGACCGCCGCGACCAGGTCTGCCCGCGGTCGGTCCTCCTCGAGCACGACGACGCCGGAGGCGAGGCTGACCGCGGGAGGCAAGGCTTGCGGCGGCTCCAGTTCGCGCCGCGCTTCCTGCCGGTGCCGAGCGCGGCCCCACGTCCGCACGAGCGGCTGCAGTAGATGATGGATCATCACCCGCGCCCGAAAGCCCAGGCCCGTCCGATCGTGTCGGCGCGGGGGCTGTACCCGCGACACGTCCACGAGCGCGAGCCCCACGAGGAAGGCAAGAGCGACGACGGCGGGCAGGCCCAGCAGCGGTGAGACCTCGGCGGCGGGCGCGGTTAGCACGAGCACCGTGGCCAGCGGAACGCCAAGCTGGTGCAGGAGGTCGAGGGCATGACCCCCGACTCGGTACACGGACTGATAGGCGGCCGAGCCGTACACGCCACGGTAGATGCGTTGCGCGGTCAGCGAGGGAACGAGGGAGTTATAGATATGTCCCCGCCAGCGCGCCGTGCCGGTCGCGGTGAAGCGCTCGGGGTGACGTGCCTCCACGAGGGCCTCGGCCTTGCCGTACTCGTGCTGCTGCCGCAGGTACACCCCGAGGCCGGGCCGGCGGTGGTGCCAGACCACTGCCGCGGGGTGGAAGCCGAGCTTCCAGTTGCGGTCCTGGACCTTCCAGCATAGGTCCACGTCGTCGCCGGCGATGCGATAGACGGGGTCGAAGCCTCCGACCTCGGTCAGGACCAGCTTCCAGAACGCCATGTTGCATCCCGGCACGTGCTCGGCGCGGTCGTCCGACGTGAGCACGTGCACCGGGCCGCCCGGAGAGCGCGCGACGGCTTGCGCGCCCAGTGGATCGTCGGGCGGCGGCAGGTTCGGGCCCCCAACTCCGCCCACGTCGGACCCGTCGAGCCCCAGAGCGAGGTAGTAGGGCCACTCGGGCGCGGGGAACGCGTCGCTGTCGAGGTATGCGATGAGGTCCCCGGTAGCGGCGCGGAGGCCTTCGTTCCGGGCGGCGGCGAGGCCGCTGTGAGCGATCTGGACGAGCCGTACCTCGGGATAGCGCGCCGCGATCTGGGGCGACGTGTCGGTTGAGCCGTCGTCCACGACGATCACCTCGAGCTCGGGGTAGTCGAGCGCGCAGGTGTGGCGGAGACACTCGTCGAGTGTGGCCGCCGAGTTGTGGGCGCAGATGACCACGCTGATCGCCGGCCAGCTGAAGTCCAGGTCCCGCACCGTTCGCCGGTTCCAGTGCCGGGCCACGCCGAGGGCCCGGCGCGGCGAGCGGTCCTCGCGCGTGAGGCCGAAGCGCCAACCGGTCACGCGTTCGTCACCGACGAACCAGTCATCCGTCCACGAGAAGATGCATGTACCGGCCACGCCACGTTCGATGGCAGTCTCGAGCTGCCACGAGAGCGCCTCCGCCTGCTCGCGCTCGGCGTCCGGACCCGAGCCGGCATGGACGCCCACCTCGCTCAGAACGAGCGGGCGGTCTCCGGCCAGGTGATGCAGTCGAGTGAGGTAGCGGCGGAAATCGGGCCTACGCTCGAGGAACACGTTGAACATCAGGAAATCGAGGCTCTCGAGCGGCAGATACTCGGCGGTGGGGTAGTTGGCGTAGGTGACAAGCTGGTCGGCGTCTTCCTCACGCACCAGCTCGACGAGGCTGCGGATCGTGTCGGCCACCACCCCGGTGCCATACCAGCGGAGCACGTCGGCCGGGACTTCGTTTCCGAGCGACAGTCCCAGAATCCGCTCGTCACCGGAAAGCCTCCCCGCCGCCTCGGCAACCTCTCGGCTTGCCTCGCGGACCACCTTCCGCATCTGTCGACGCGAGCCACCGAGTAGATACCGCCAGTCGGGATAGAAGATCCCCGCGAGAACCCGAAGACCTTGATCAGCCGCGGCCTCCAGGAGGTCTTCCGTCGGGAGGGTGTACGTGCGGACCACGGTAAACCCCGCCTCGCTCATCATTCTCATGTCCCGCTCGATCCGTGTGTGCTCCGGGAAGCGAGCCCCGTCGGTGCGGGGCTCGAACGTCCCGTACGTGACGCCACGGAAGTGGAATCGCTGGCCACCGGCCGCGAAGAACTTCCCGTCGACCCCCACTCGTCCGCTTGCTTGCGGCGTGGTCGGCTTTAGGGTCGTTCGCAGCGGGCGGCGGGGCCGCCCGTTTTTCCGGACCTTCTCGACTTCTCCCGCGGGAGAAGGCTGGCCGGTATGCGCGATGTCGGTCGTCCTGTTCGCCATCGCCATGCGGCCGGGAGCGCGTGATCTACCGGGACCCCGAGCCAGGCAGAGTTTGAAGGTGGGCGGCGAGTATATGGACAACCCGTCGTCCCGCGGGGTCCTCGCGGATCAGCTTTCTCGGCAAGCACACGCTTCCGACAGAATGTCGCCTGAAGCCAGCGCAATCTGGCGCAAAAAGCGCCAACAGCGAGGGCTTCGGGACTGTGTTGACGGCTGCCACCAGGTCGGTCCACACACTGGAACGCAGGAGCAGACAGAAGGTTTGGAAGTCGCTCGAAAGCCCCGCAGCACGAGCGATCAACTGGACCCCTGCCGCGGCCGATATTGACTGGAGATGTTCGCTCTGTGGCGCCACAGGGAGCTTCTCGCGCGAGTGCGGCGGTCGAGTACCGAGGCCCAGCTGCTCGCGGCGGAGGCCAAGTACAGGACCTTGGTCGAGCAGCTTCCGCTCGTCACGTACATCGACGCGCTCACGGAGAGCGCCACGTCGCTGTACGCGAGTCCTCAGGTCGAGTCGCTGCTCGGCTACTCGGTGGACGAGTGGCTCAGCGATCCAGAGTTCTTTCCGAAGCTGCTCCACCCGGACGATCGCGATCGAATCCTCGCGCTCGTCACCCACTGCAACGAGACCGCGGAGCCGTTCGTGGCCGAATACAGGCTGATCACCCGCGACGGGCGGACGGTCTGGGTTCAGGACGAGAGCCTGGTCGTCCAGGACGCGGACGGGCGGAAGCTCTTCACGCAGGGCTATCTGCTCGACATCACCACGCGGAAGGAGTCGGAACAGCGACTGGCCGCCGTGCACGGAGTCGCGCGAGTCACAGCGGAGGCCGAGACGACCGAGGAGGCGGCGCCGCAGATAGTGGAGGTCGTCTGCGAGACGCTCGCCTGGGAAAGCGGGGCGGTCTGGCTGGTGGATCCGGAGCACGACGAGCTCAGATGCGTGGCTTCCCGAGGCGAGCTCGATGTGGACGTCGCCGATCTCGTGCGCGAGAGCGGGTCACCCGCTTCGAAGCCGCAGGAATCGTCGTCCCGCGACGGGACCTACGCGGTGCCGGTGCGCTCAGGTGCCGAGGTCCTCGGCGTGCTGGCTTTCCGGGGCCGCGGCATGTGCGAGCCGGACAAGGAGGTGGCGGGGACGCTCCGCGCGATCGCGAGCCAGCTGGCGCAGTTCATCGAGCGGAAGAACGGCGAGCAGGCCCTTCGTCACCAGGCCCTGCACGATGGCCTCACCGGACTACCGAACCGCGACCTCTTCCACGACCGCGTCCAGCACGCGCTCGAGCGGTCCCGCCGCCGCGAGGAGCCCTTCGCCCTGCTGATCATGGACCTCGACTGCTTCAAGGACGTGAACGACACCCTCGGGCACCACTTCGGAGACCGGCTTCTCCACGAGCTGGGCACACGGCTCGGCGAGTGCGTGCGCAGCTCCGAGACCGTTGCCCGTCTTGGGGGTGACGAGTTCGGCTTTCTGCTCACGGACGTGGACAAGCGCGAGACGAGCGCTCTCGTCGAACGCGTGCAGGGAGTCCTGTCGAAGCCCTTCACCGTGCATGGGATGCCGCTCGAGATCGAGGCCAGCATCGGGATCGCCTTCTATCCGGAGCACGGCGCCGACGTGGACGAGCTCCTTCAGCACGCCGAC
>DASUYU010000316.1:0-2078 GCA_036377235.1 Thermoleophilaceae bacterium | reverse complement strand
CCTGGGCCTCGTGCGCGAGCTCGGCTACTACACGGGCCCGGTGTTCGAGGTGTACGACCCGGCCGTGGGCTTCACCCTCGGAGGTGGGGGCCGCTACGACAACCTGATCGGGAAGTTCGGCCGCGACCTGCCCGCCTGCGGGCTCGCGGTGGACGTGGCGCGGGTGCATCTGGCGCAGGCGGCGGAGGAGGCGCTCGGGAGAGCGGAGGAGCCCGGCTCGTGAGCGGCCGGCTCACCATCGCGGTGCCGCGCGGCGCGCTGTTCGGCGGCACGCTGGACCTCCTGGACGGCCTCGGGATCGACACCGCCGAGGTGCGCTCGAACGACCGCAAGCTGCTGTTCGCCGACATCGGCGTGGTGACCATGCGCCCCAGCGACGTGCCCACCTACGTGGAGCACGGCTCGGCCGACATCGGCATCACCGGCAAGGACGTGCTGCTGGAGCAGTCGGAGCGGAAGGTGTACGAGCTGCTCGACCTCGGCTACGGCGAGTGCGAGATGGTGGTGGCGGCGCCCGACACCGGCGACCCGATCGCCGACGCCCTGCGCCGCCTGGGCCGCGTCCGGATAGCGACGAAGTACCCCCGCATGGCCGCCGCCCACTTCGCGGAGACCGGCCGCCAGGCGGAGATCGTCGAGGTGAAGGGCTCGGTGGAGCTGGCCCCCTTGACCGGCCTGGTGGACGGCATCGTGGACCTGACCGCAACGGGCAAGACCCTCGCCGAGAACAACCTGAAGGTCTTCGAACGAATCACGACGAGCACGGCCCGCCTGATCGCGAACCCGGTGGCGCACAAGCTGAAGGCGACGGAGATCGACGCGATCGTGGAGAGGGTGCGCGGATGAGGGTCCATCGCGCACGCAACGCCTGGTTCCGGACGGGCTCCGCGCCCAGCGCCATCCCCGGCGTCACGAGCATCATCGAAGAGGTGCGTGAGAGGGGCGATGCCGCGGTGCTCGACTTCACCGAGCGCTTCGATCACGCCGAGCTCGGCCCGGATCAGCTGGTGGTGGACGTCGATGAGCTCGAGTCGGCGGTCGGCGTCCTCGAACGCGATGTCCTGAACGGGCTCCGCACCGCCATCGCGAACGTGAGGGCCGTCGCGCGGGCGCAGGTCCGTGACGAACCGGTGACGATCGAGCTTCCGGAAGGTCACACGGTCGAGGTGGTCGAACGTCCGGTGCGCCGAGCGGCGGTCTACGTGCCCGGTGGGCGGGCGCCCTACCCCTCCACGGTCGTGATGGGGGCGGTGACCGCGCGGGCCGCGGGTGTGAAGGAGATCGCCGTCTGTGCCCCGCCCGGCCCCGGCGGCGTCGCCCATCCCGTGATCCTCGCCGCCTGCGTCCTCTGCGAGGTCACCGAGGTCTACCGGATGGGCGGCGCGCAGGCGATTGCGGCGCTCGCTTACGGCACGGAATCCGTGCGACCCGTTGACGTGATCGTCGGTCCCGGAAACCCGTACGTACAGGAGGCCAAGCGCCAGGTGGTGGGCCAGGTTGGCATCGACGGAATCGCCGGCCCGAGTGAGCTCGCCGTGATCGCGAGCAGCGGCGCGGATCCCTCACTCATCGCCCTTGACCTCATGGCGCAGGCCGAGCATGGGCCCGACAGCCCGGTGTGGTGCTTCTCCCCCGAGAGCGGCCTCCTTGACGAGGTCGCGAGCGTGGTCGAGCAGCGTGGGCCGGAGGGCGAGGCGCAGCTCGTCGAGACGAGCGACCTCGGCGTGGCGCTCCGGTTGGCGGAGGAGATCGCTCCCGAGCATCTCGAGCTCGTCGGGGAGGAGGCGGAGGCGCTGGCGGACCGGGTGCGGAACGCCGGGTGCCTCTTCGTGGGCGCCGGATCGGCGACCGCGTTCGGGGACTACGTCGCCGGCTCGAACCACGTGCTGCCGACCGGTGGGGCCGCCAGGTTCCAGTCGGCGCTGTCGCCGGCGACGTTCCGGCGGCGCATGGCTCGCGTATCCTTGCCGCGCGAGGCCGCCGCTCGTCTCGCGCCCGCCGGCGCGGCACTTGCGCGAGCGGAGGGCTTTCCTGTGCACGCAGAGTCAATGGAGCGCCGCGCGTGAGCCGCACCTCGC
>DASUYU010000315.1:0-3194 GCA_036377235.1 Thermoleophilaceae bacterium | reverse complement strand
GCCGCCTTCGTCAGGGATCACCAGCACGGAGGTCGCTGATGGATACCGCTCCTCGCCGCAGCGCATCGTTGGCCAGGCGGACCCGGCGGTTCGACTCGCCGGCGGAGACACCGAACTTGTCGAACAGGTTCGCGAGATGCTGCTTGACGGCCGCCTGTGTGATGACGAGCTCCTCGGCGATCGCGCGGGTCGAAGCCGGCTCGGTGAACATGTCCCGCGCGAGGAGCGGTCGACATAGCGCGACCAGCACGTCTCGCTCGCGTGCCGTCAGCGAGGGAGGTGCCTCCTCGGTCTCGGTCTGCGCGCCTCCAGCTCCCTCGAAGTCGCGGAATATCAACCGCGTTTGGCCCACGCGGATTTCGTCGCCATGTCGCAGACGCTGTGACGCCCAGATGCGCCCACCGTTCAGCCAGGTGCCGTTCGACGAGCCCAGGTCGGCCACGCACCAGCCGGCAGCGAACCGCTCGAGGACCGCGTGGAGCCCGCTCGCCATGGGATCGTGGGGCAGAGCGACGTCGTTCTCGGCCGACTTCCCGATCGTCATCCGGTCAGCCTCCAGCGGAAGCCGCCAGTCGCGCCCGGCCGACATCACCTCGATCTCGGGCCCCACGCAGCCAAGCCTACGGGCACTACCGCGCCGCTTGCGCGCGCCGCGACACGAGGGGTAGGTTGGGTGTGGACGCGATGAGCACGATGGCCCCGTTGCTCAGGGATCGCTACGAGGTCCTCGAGACGCTCGGGATCGGCGGTGAGGCGCGCGTGGTCAAGGCGCTGGACCACCAGCACGAGCGCCTCGTCGCCCTGAAGATTCGACCGGCTCGCGACGCCCGCGCACGCGAGGAGCTTCTCGGAGAGGCACGCATCCTCCTCGGCATTGCGCCCCACCCTGCCTTACCGCTCGTGCGCGAGGACTTCTTCGACGTCGACAGCTACGTGGTCGCAATGGACTGGGTCGACGGGACTGACCTGGCGAAGCTGCTGGCCGATCGCGGCCGTCCAGGGCTGGCGCCGTCGAGCGTGCTGGCCTATCTCGCCCAGGCGGCGGAGGCCCTGACGCACCTCCATTCCCAGGATCCCCCCGTCATCCACGGCGACGTGAAGCCTGCAAACCTGATCCTGACCAAGGGCGCCCGCATCAAGCTGGTGGACTTCGGACTGTCGTCGGCGCCGGACGCCCCGCGCCGCCGGACGGGCACGCCCGGCTTCCGCGCCCCGGAGCTGGCCACCGACGCGGGGCCGTCGCGCGCGAGTGACATCTATGCGCTTGCTGCGACG
This sequence comes from Thermoleophilaceae bacterium, assembly GCA_036377235.1. GTDB lineage: Bacteria > Actinomycetota > Thermoleophilia > Solirubrobacterales > Thermoleophilaceae > JACVRW01. The sequence goes on along the minus strand of DASUYU010000315.1, from coordinate 1,919 downwards.
GCGTTCGCCCTGCTCACGGGCTCGCCTCCGTCGGGCCTTCTCCCGTCGTGGGACGGCATCGACCCGGCGCAGGCCGAGCGACTCGAGGAGGCGATCCGCCTCGGGTTGGCGACCGACCCGGCGCGCCGGCCCGCCACTCCGGGCGAGCTGGTCGAGCGCCTTCGGACAGGGTGGGGCGCCGCCCTGCCGACCGGTGTCATGACCTTCTGCCTGTCGGACATCGAGGGCTCCACCGTCATGTGGGACAGGGAGCCGGTCGCGATGGCCGAGGCGCTCGTCCGCCACGACGAGCTGATCGCCGACCAGGTGGAGTCGCACGGTGGGCGCTTCCTCAAGTCCATGGGCGAGGGCGACTCCACGGTGTCGGTCTTCGACTCTGCGCCCCAGGCGCTCGCCGCCGCGCTCGCGGCGACCAGGGCGCTGGCGACCGAGCCCTGGCCGGGCGGCCTTCAGATCGCCGCTCGCTTCGGAATCCACACCGGCGAGGCGGACCGCCGCGGGACCGACTACTTCGGGCCCACGATCAACCTCGCGGCGCGCCTTCGCGGACAGGCCGATGGAGGGCAGATCTTCCTGTCTTCAGTGAGCGCGGACCTCGTCGCCGGGCGCCTGCCCGAGGCCTGCGAGCTGGTGGACGTTGGACCGCACCGCTTGAAGGGATTGGCCGCTCCGGAGCGGATCCACGCGCTCAAGGGACCCGGCGTCGACGCACCGCTTCCCGTCACGGACTGCCCGTATCGCGGCCTGTTGGCCTTCGGGACCGAGGATCGCGCGTTCTTCTTCGGTCGCGAGGACGTGGTGCGAGATCTTCTCGATCGCCTCGCTCCCGGCCGGCTCGTGGCCCTGGTGGGCGCCTCGGGTAGCGGCAAGTCCTCGGTCCTCCGCGCCGGAATGGCCGCCGCCGTCGAGGCCGGCGAGGTCGACGGCATCGACAGCGTTCGTCTGGTGACGCCGGGCGCCGACCCCCGGCTCGACGTGCCGGGGAAGGCGAGCGAGCTTGTGATCGTCGACCAGTTCGAGGAGCTGTTCACGCTAAGCCACGACCCGAGCCGGCGGCGCGACTTCATCGACGCGCTGCTCGACCTTCCCGGCCCCGTGGTGATCGGCGTGCGCGCCGACCTCTACGGCCAGCTCAGCACTCACGCCGGCCTCGCCCGTGCAGCGGCCGACAACCAGATCCTGCTCGGCGCGATGACCGACTCGGAGCTCCAGCGCGCGGTGACGGAGCCGGCGCGGCTCGCCGGGCTGCGCCTCGAGCCGGGACTCGTCGAGCTCGTGCTGCGCGACGTCTCCGGCGAGCCCGGCGCCCTCCCGCTTCTCTCCCACGCGTTGCGAGCGACCTGGGAGCGGCGCGACGGACGGACGCTGACGGTCGAGGGCTACCGGGAGAGCGGTGGCGTCGGCTCCGCTGTGGCCCAGACCGCCGACACGCTGGTCGAGTCGGTACCACCCGACCAGCGTGCGCTGGTGCGCAGCCTCTTCTTGCGGCTGACCGAGCTAGGAGAGGGCATCGAGGACACCCGCCGTCGCGTGGACATCGACGACCTCGTGCCGGAGGGGGCCTCGCCAGACGCTGTCAAGGCACTGCTCGACCGGCTCGCGGGCGCGCGGCTCGTGACCCTCGGTGAGGGCTCGGCGGAGGTCGCCCACGAGGTGCTCATCCGCGAGTGGCCAACGCTTCGCGGCTGGCTCGACGAGGACCGCGAGGGCATCCGTTTGCACCGCCGGCTCGGGAACGCCGCCCGCCTCTGGGAGACCGGCGGCAGGGAGCCCTCTGACCTGTATCGCGGCGCCCGCCTCGCGGCCGCCCTGGAGTGGGCCGACGCGCATCGCCGCGACCTGAACGCCACCGAGCGGGAGTTCCTGGACGAGAGCCGCGCGGCCGGCGAGCGCGACGCCGAGCGCCAGCGGCGGGCCAA
>DASUYU010000314.1:0-2217 GCA_036377235.1 Thermoleophilaceae bacterium | reverse complement strand
GAGCGGCTGAAGCGGCCGAACGAGCGCTCGATCCGGTACCAGCCCTTCTCGCGCTGCTCGTGCTCGGCCTTCCGCTCGCCCGAGATGGTGAGTGTGCCGTCCTGCACCTCGATGTTCACGTCGCCCTCGCTCAGGCCGGGCAGGTCCGCCTTCAGGACGAAGAGGTTCTCCGCCTCGACGAGGTCCACCGGCGGCACCCACCGGCGCGCCTGTTCGGTCTGCCCAAAGAAGGCGTCGAAGACGCGGTCGATGTCACGGGCAAAGGGCTCAGGCTTCATCAACAGTGCCATTGTTCACCTCCGTGTGTAAGGACACAGCGAGAATAAAACCTAAGTCGCCTCTTGTCAAGTTTTTTGGAGGCCTCTCCCAGACATCTGGTCAGGCTGCTCCTCACCCAGCAGTTGCAGGATCGTGGGCGCCACGTCGGAGAGCGTGCCGTCGCCGCGGAGCTCGCCCACGTCGGCGGTCACGATCAGCGGCACGGGGTTCTTCGAGTGGGCGGTGTTCGGGCTGCCGTCGGGCTCGAGCATCTGGTCGGCGTTGCCGTGGTCGGCGGTGATCACGCAGACGCCGCCGGTCTCCTCCACCGCCTTCACCACATCGCCGAGGCATGCGTCCACCGTCTCCACGGCCGTCACGGCGGCCTCGATCACGCCCGTGTGGCCGACCATGTCCGGGTTGGCGAAGTTGATTACCCCGAAGGTGAGGTCGCCCTCGCGCCAGCGCTCGGTGAACGCGCGGGCGGCCTCGCGGGCGCTCATCTCGGGCTTCTTGTCGTAGGTCGGCACGTCGCGCGGCGAGTCCACGAGCTCGCGCTCCTCGCCCGGGTACTCGTCCTCCTCGCCCCCGTTGAAGAAGTACGTCACGTGCGCGTACTTCTCGGTCTCGGCCACGTGGAGCTGCGACTTGCCGCGGTCGGCCAGCGTCGAGGCGAGCGTCACGTCGGGACGAGCCGGCGGGAAGGCGGTCGGGTAGTCCCAGTCCTCGTTGTACTCGGTGAGCGTCGTGAGCGGGACCCCGGCCTCACCGAGCTTCTCGGTGAGCTGGCGGGCGCGGTCCGGGCGGAAGTTGAAGAAGATCGCCCGGTCGCCGTCGCGGATGCGGCCGTCCGCGTCGGGGGAGCTGACGACCGTGGGCTTGATGAACTCGTCCGTCTCGCCCCGCTCGTACGCGGCGCGCACCGCCTCCTCGCCGCTCTCGGCCGAGAACTCCGCCTCGCCGTTCACGATCGCGTCAAAGGCGAGCTCAGTGCGGTCCCAGCGCTTGTCCCGGTCCATGGCGTAGTAGCGGCCGCTCACCGTCGCGACCCGTGCGCCTCCCCACGACTCGACCTCGGCCACATGCCGAACGCCGCTGTCGGGTGCGGTGTCGCGACCGTCGGTGAACGCGTGAACGATGACCTCCGGGACCTCCCGCCGGCCGGCGAGGTCGATCAGGGCCCTGAGGTGGTCCATGCTCGAGTGCACACCGCCGTCGGACACGAGCCCGAGCAGGTGCAGCCGCTCCGTGTCGCAGGCCGCCCGCAGCGCCTCGTTCTCGTAGAACGAGCCGTCCTCGATCGCCTCGTCGATCCTCAGCAGGTCCTGCTTGACCACCGCGCCCGCGCCCAGGTTCAGGTGCCCGACCTCGGAGTTGCCCATCTGGCCCTCCGGCAGCCCCACGGCCGGGCCGTACGTGACGAGCGTGGTGTGCGGCCAGCGCTCCCACAGCTCGTCGAACACCGGCGTGTCGGCCAGTTCGACCGCGTTCCCGGGGCCCGGCTCCGCCAGCGCCCAGCCGTCCAGCACCACCAGGACGGCGCGGTCGAACGTCACGGCGCCGCGGCGGCAGCTATCTCGACGAGCCCCTTCGGATCGAGGCTCGCGCCGCCCACGAGCGCGCCGTCCACGTCCGGCTGGGCCAGGATCTCGGCCGCGTTGTCCGGCTTGACGCTCCCGCCGTAGAGGATGCGCACGCGCGCCGCCGCCTCCTGGGAGCGGTCGCCCACCAGCGCGCGGATGAACGCGATCGCGTCCTGCGCGATCTCCGGCGTGGCCACCTTCCCGGTCCCGATCGCCCAGATCGGCTCGTACGCGATCACCACGTCGGGCAGGCGTTCGTCCGGCACCCGCTCGAGCGCCTCCCGCACCTGGGTCCGGAGCTTGCGCTGGGTCTCGTCGCGCTCGCGCTCCTCCTCGGACTCGCCGACGCAGAGGATCGGCTCGAGGGCGGCCTCCA
>DASUYU010000313.1:0-2723 GCA_036377235.1 Thermoleophilaceae bacterium | reverse complement strand
CCGGGATCGGATCCTGGGGATCCATGGCGAGGTGGCCGAGGGCGTCGGGTCCCACCATCGCGAACGTGTTCATGTCCGGGCCGAGCTCGGTGAGCGGACGGATCAGGTCCGCGCCGTCGCTCTCGCCTCCGAGGTACGCGGCCTGTACCACGGTGAACGACATGCCGCGAATGAGCTCCGGCAGGAACGGCACCGGCGGGAACTGGTACACCCGGGCGACCGTCGTGATCTCGTCGGGGAGGCCGGCGGAGACGAGCTCGTGCCACGTGTGCATGACCTCGGGGGCGCGCTCGAACGGGAAGAACAGCGCACCCGCGTAGAGCTCGGGGGCCGTGAACAGGTCGAACTCGAGCGCGGTGACCACGCCGTAGTTGCCGCCGCCGCCGCGGACCGCCCAGAACAGATCGGTCTCGTTGTCGTGGTCGATCCGGCGGAGCTCGCCGTCGGCGGTGACGATCTCGACCGCGGTGAGGGCGTTCGACTGGAGGCCATGCTTGCGGGCGAGCCAGCCGATGCCGCCGCCGAGCGAGTAGCCGGCCACGCCCACGGTGCGCGACGAGCCGTGAAGGGCGACGAGGTCCGCCTCGCCGGCGGCGTCGGCCACCGCGCCCCAGCGCACGCCGGCGCCCACGCGGGCGCGCCGCGCCACGGCGTCGATCTCGACGCCCTGAAGTGCGTCCGTGCGAAGGAGGAGCGCGTCCTCGAGACCGTCCACCGGGCCGGCGTTGTGGCCAGTGCCCTGCGGAGCGACCCGAAGCCCGCGCTGGGCCGCGTAGCGGATCGTCTCGGCTACGTCGTCGGCATTGGCCACCCGTACGACGGCAGCAGGACGCTGGTCGAGGAGAACGTTGAAGGTCTGGCGGGCGGAGTCCCAGGCCTCGTCGATGTCGGTGAGGACCTGGCCGTGGAGTCGTGACTGGAGTTCGGAGAAGCGAGTTGACTGAGAGATGAGCATGCGCCAAGCATCGGCGCCGGCGGCCCGCATGGCATCGAGGTCGCCCCTAACCCTGACCCGGATCTTTTCCGCGCATACCCCTACGTCAGGGGGTGCTCGGCGTCAGGGCCGCGGGCAGCTCGCGCCGTGACGCGATGTCCAGCTTCCGGTACGCGTTCGAGAGGTGGACCTCCACCGTCTTCGGTGTCACGTACAGGGCCTGGGCGGAACCGCTGATGTAAGTGTATACTTACCGTAAGTGAACACTTACCAGAACGGCTTCAGCGCCCTCGCGGATCCCACGCGGCGGCAGATCTTCGAGGGGCTCGCCGGCCGGCCGCGGCCGGTGGGCGAGCTCGCGGAGGAGCTGCCCGTCTCGCGGCCGGCCGTATCGCAGCACCTGAAGGTGCTCGCGGACGCCGGGCTAGTCGTCGCGACGAGGGACGGCAACCGGCGGCTGTACCGGGTCGATCCGGACGGCGTGGCCGGGATGCGCTCGTACCTGGACCGGTTCTGGACCGATGCGCTCGCCGCGTTCAATGAGGCGGCCCGGCGCGAGGAGGACAGATGACGGAGACGATGGAAGCAGTGACGACCTCGGTGCTCGTGCCGCTGCCGCGCGAGGCGGCATTCGAGCTCTTCACCGACCGCTTCGGCGAGTGGTGGCCGAAGGACAGCCATCACATCGCGGACGCGGACGCCGCCGACGTGTTCCTGGAGCCCCGCGAGGGCGGTCGCTGGTACGAGCGCAGCGAAGGCGGTGAGGAGTGCGATTGGGGCACGGTCCTCGAGGTGGACCGCCCGCACCGGATCCTGCTCGCCTGGCAGCTCACGCCCGAGTGGAAGTTCGACCCGGACCGGCAGAACGCCACCCAGGTCGAGATCTCCTTCGACGCGGAGGAGGACGGGGCGACTCGTGTCACCCTCGTCCACAGCGGCTTCGAGGTGCACGGTGAGGCCGGCGCGGCCATGCGCGAGTCGGTCGGCGGCGATGGGGGCTGGGCTCAGCTGATGGGTCTTTACAAGAACGCGGCCTGAATCCGCGAAGCTTGCAGGACCGCGTTCCCGGAGATAGGAATCTCCCGTGGTCCTGGGAGTGGATGTAGGAGGTACCAAGGTCGCCGTCGCCGCTGTCGCCGCTGTCGAAGGTGTGACGGCGACCCGCACGAGAGAGCATCCGACCGTCACCGTCAGCGCTGACGCGCTGCTCGACGGCGTGGAGCACGTGGTGCGCGACGTGATCGCGGACGCCGGGCAGCCGGACGCCATCGGCGTCGGCGTGCCGTCGCAGATCGAGTTCGAGACCGGCACCGTCGAGACGAGCGTGAACATCCCGCTCACCGGCGTGCCGCTCCGCGAGGAGCTGGGCCGCCGGTTCGGCGTGCCCGTCTACGTGGACAACGACGCGAACTGCGCCGCGCTCGCCGAGGCGCACATGGTGGGCGTGCGCAATCTCGTGATGCTCACCCTCGGGACCGGGGTAGGAGGGGGCGTGGTGATCGACGGCATGACCTTCCGCGGCGCTCACGGGCTCGGCGCCGAGCTGGGTCACATCGCCGTGAACTCTGACGGGCCGCCCTGCCCGGGCAACTGCCCGAACCGCGGCTGCCTCGAGTCCTACTGCTCGGGACAGGCGCTCGCGCGCGACGGCACGGAGGTCGCCAAAGACAAGCCCGACAGCCGCCTCGCCGAGCGCCTCGGGCCGGACGGAACGCTGTCCGCACGCAGGCTCGTCGCCGCCGCGGAGGACGGCGACGGCGACGCTCTCCTCATCATGGAGAACTTCGGG
>DASUYU010000312.1:0-7524 GCA_036377235.1 Thermoleophilaceae bacterium | reverse complement strand
CGGTGCCTGCCCACCGCCGGGAGCGTGCTCGCGGCCACCGAGCAGTCGGCGGCCAGGAGCACGGGCGTGTTGCCGCCCGAGAGCGCGTCCTCGATCTGGCCGCCGGCCTCGAGCAGGCACCCGCGCGACTCGGTGAGGTCGTCCTCGTAGCGCGTCTCGCGCACCTCGCCCGCGGAGCCGATGAAGCGCGGCTCCACGCCCAGCGCTCCCGCCACGAGCGGTGCCAGGATCTCCACCCCGCGCGGCGCGCCGGGGAAGCGGTCCGCGGTGCGGCAGCGCAGCGCTACTACCGAGACGCCCACGCGGTCAGCGACCCGTCCAGTTCGGCTCGCGCTTCTCGAAGAAGGCCTTCACGCCCTCCTGGATGTCCTCGGTCGTGAACGCGATCGAGAGCTGCGAGCGCAGGAAGTCGAGCGCCTCGTCCAGCGGCATGTCGAGCTGCCGGTACATGGCGTCCTTGCCGAGCTTCATCAGCACGGGCGACTTGCCGGCGAGCCTGCCCGCCCAGTCGGCCACGGCCGCGTCGAAATCGCCGTCCGGCACCACCCGGTTCACGATGCCCGCCTCGCGCGCCTCCTCCGCCGAGATCCGCTCGCCGAGCAGGAGCAGCTCGTTCGCCTTCTTGCGCGGCACGTTGCGGTAGATCAGCGCCATGATCATGAACGGGAAGACGCCCACGTTGATCTCGGGCGTGCCGAAGGTGGCGCTCTCCTTCGCGACGATCAGGTCGCACGCCAGCGCGATCCCCAGCGCTCCGGCCAGCACGTGCCCGTTCGCCGCGCAGATCGTGGGCTTGCCGAGCTGCAGGATGGTCTGGAAGAGGTGCGGGAACCGCTCGGTGCCGAAGTGCTTGTGCACCAGCGGCACGTCGGCGGCGAACTGGTCGAGGCTCCCGCCCGCCGAGAACACCTTCTCGTGCGTGGAGGTGAGCACGACGCAGCGGACCCCGTCGTCGGCGCGCGCCAGCTCGAACGCGCCGATCAGATCGGTGAGCAGCTCGTTCGACAGCGCGTTTCGCGTGTCGGGCAGGTCCATCGCGATCGTCGCGACACCGCCATCGCTGACCTCGTAGCGAACCGTCTCGGAGGGCACGCGGTGATTTCTACTACGGTCAGCATGTCCGCAACTCCAGGGAGTGGCATGTACAGCTCGATCGTCGTCGGCATCGATGGCTCGCACACCTCGGAGATGGCTCTGGACCGGGCCATCGAGATCGCCAGGACATCGGGGGCACGCCTCCACCTGGTGAGCGCCTACGAGCCGCTCCCGGCGAAGGTCACCGGCGGCGCCCCGGCGGGCGAGGACTACGTCGCGCCGTCCAGCTTCAAGGCCGATGCCGTCCTGGAGCGGGCGCTCGACCAGACGGGCGATCTCCAGGTGGAGCAGCACGCCCCGACGGGCACGGCCGCGGACGCGCTCGTGGAAGTCGCGGAGCAGGCGGGCGCCGACCTCATCGTGGTCGGAAGCGTCGGCATGCAGGGCCCCAAGCGGATCTTCGGCAGCGTGCCGAACAGGGTCTCGCACCGGAGTCCGTGCGACGTCCTGATCATCAAGACGACCGAGCCTTAGACCGGCACCCAGGCCTCGCGCATGTCCACGCGCTCGCCCCGGAACGGCACGCCCTCGGCGTCGAGCAGCCGGCGTTGGCGGGCGCCCTTCGCGAGCGAGCCGTCCGCTCGCACGATCCGGTGCCACGGCACGTCCGGCTCGTCGCAGTCGGACAGCACCGTGCCGGCGAACCGGGGCGCGCCCGGCGACAGGTCGCCGTAGGTCGTCACGTGCCCCTCGGGCACCGAACGCACGCGACGCAGCACCTCCGCGGCGCGCCGCTCGTTCACAGGGAGCGGACGGCCTCGTCGACCGGCGTGTCGCCGGACACCAGCTCGAACGTCTTGCCCACCGTGTCGGGCGTCTCCAGCACCGCGAGGAGCACCGCGGCCACGTCGTCCCGCGGAATGTTCCCGTAGTCGAGCTCGGTGCCGATCCTCACCCGGCCGGTGCCGGGGTCGTCCGTGAGGCCGCCCGGGCGGACGATGGTGTAGTCGAGGCCGCTCTCGGTGAGGCGCTCGTCCGCCCCGGCCTTGGCCTCGTAGTAGGGGCGCATCTCCTCGGACCAGTCGTCCGGCCGGCCCGCGCTGATCGCGCTGACCATGACGTACCGCGGCACGCCGGCCTGCATCAGCTTCACCGCGGCGCCGTAGTCCACCGTTCGCTTCCGTTCCGGCCCGCTGCCCGGGCCGGCGCCGGCGGCGAACACCACGGCGTCGGCTCCCGCGCAGCACTCCGACAGGTCGTCGAGCGCCTCCATGTCGCACACGACCGCCTCCGCTCCGGCCGCCTCGAGGTCGTCCGCGTGATCGGGGTTCCGGATCAGCCCGCGGGCGCGATGGCCGCCGTCCGCGAGCAGCCGAAGCAGCCGGATGCCCACCTTGCCGTGACCGCCTGCGACCACAACGTCCATGGGAGAGATCCTAAGCCCGCTGCGGCCCGCCGCAAGGCCCGGCGATGCCGAGCGCCTCGAGCAGATAGAGCCACACCTCGCTGCGGGTGGGGAAGGCCGGCACCGCGTGGAACAGCCTGTCGAGCGGCACCTCGCCCACCACGGCGATCGTGGCCGCCTGGAGGAACTCGGCGACCTCCGGCCCGGTGAACGTGGCGCCGACGATGATGTTCCGGTCGTCGTCGACCACGAGGCGGGTGGTGCCGCGGGCGTCGTCGCGGCCGAAGAAGCTCGCGCCGGCGTTTCCCTGGGTCGAGACGTCCACCGCCCGCACGTTCAGCCCCTCCTGCTGGGCGGCGTCCAGCGTGTATCCCACGGCGGCCACGTGCGGGTCCGTGAAGATCACGCGGGGCGAGCGGGCGCCGATTCCGTTGGTCGGCAGGCAGCCGCTCGGGTAGCCGAGGATCACGTCGGCCGCGATGCGCGCCTGGTACTTGCCCATATGCGTGAGGAGCGCGCGGCCGTTCACGTCGCCGACGGCGTACAGCCACTCCGAGCCCTTGGCCCGCATCGAGCTGTCGACCTCGATCGGCTTGCCGGGCTCGAGCCCGACCGTGTCGACCCCGATCTCGTCGCTGTTCAGCCTGCGGCCGATCGCCACCAGCAGCTCGTCGGCGTGGACCGGGCCGCCCTGGTCGAGCTCGACCGTGACCTCGCCGCTCTCCGCGCGCACGGCGGTCGCGCTCACTCCGAGCATCACGTCCACGCCCTTCTCGCGCAGCGACTGCTCCACGTCGTCGGCCGCGAACGGCTCCTCGCGCGCGATCAGGCGGTCGCCCCGCTCGATCACGGTCACCTGTGAGCCGAACGAGCTGTACGCCTGCGCCATCTCGACTCCCACCACTCCCCCGCCCAGGATCGCCAGCCGAGCCGGCACCTCCTTCGCGATGGTGGCGTCGCGGTTCGTCCACGGGTCGGCCTCGCGCAGACCGTCGATCGGCGGGATCAGCGGCGAGCTGCCGGTGGCCACCACGACCGCCTTCCGGGCCACGAGCGTGTCGTCGCCGGCCACCACGCGCCGCTCGCCGTCGAGGCGGCCGGGAGCTCGCACGATCGTCACGTTCCGCTGCTCCAGCCACGGCACCTGGGCCGAGTCGTCGAGGTGGTGGATGATCTCGTCGCGGCGCCGCAGCACGGCGCCCGTGTCGAGGTCGCCGGTAACCGCCTCGGCCACGCCCGGGATGCGGCGCGCCTCCACCAGGAGCTCGCCCGGCCGCAGCATCGCCTTCGAGGGCATGCACGCGAAGTAGGAGCACTCGCCCCCGATCAGGTGCGGCTCCACGATCGCCACCGCGAGCCCGCCCTCGCCGAGGCGGCCCGCGCACACCTCTCCCGCCGGCCCCGCGCCGATCACCACCACGTCGAATTCGCGCTCACTCATGCGTCGCACGGTACTTTGCGGGGATGGCCACCGCAGACACGCTGCTGAAGCCGGACCACGGCGGCAGCCGCAAGCACTTCATCTTCACCGAGGAGCACGACCAGCTGCGGGAGTCGATCCGCGCGTTCGTGACGAAGGAGCTCGCCCCGCACGCCGAGGAGTGGGAGGAGACGACGTTCCCCGACTCGGTGTTCACGCGCATGGGCGAGCTGGGCTTCCTCGGCCTCTCCTACCCCGAGGAGTACGGCGGCCAGGGCGGCGACTACTACTGCAACATCGTGCTGGGCGAGGAGATGACCCATTCGAACTCGGGCGGCCTCGCGATGGGCGTGGCGGTGCACACCGACATGGCCACGCCGCCGGTCTTCAAGTTCGGCACCGAGGAGCAGAAGCAGGCCTACCTCGTCCCGGCGATCCGCGGCGAGAGGATCTCCTGCCTCGGGATTACGGAGCCCGACGCCGGCAGCGACGTGTCCGGCATCAAGACGCGCGCCGTGCGCGACGGCGACGACTGGGTCATCAACGGCTCGAAGACCTACATCACGAACGGACACCGGGCCGACTTCATCGTGCTCGTGACGAAGACCGACCCGGACGCCGGATACGACGGCTTCAGCCTGTTCCTGGTGGACATGGACCTGCCCGGCGTGATCCGCGAGAAGAAGCTCGAGAAGCTCGGGATGCACTCGTCCGACACCGCGCTCCTCGCCTTCCAGGACGTGCGCGTGCCCGCGGACGCCCTGCTCGGGCAGGAGGGCAAGGGCTTCTACCACATCATGTGGGAGCTCCAGGGCGAGCGGCTGATCGGCGCGGCGGGGTGCGTGGCGGGCGCGCAGAAGTGCTTCGACAGGACGCTCCAGTACGCCACCGAGCGCACCGCGTTCGGCCGCCCGATCGGCCGCTTCCAGGCGATCCGCCACAAGTTCGCTGACATGGCCACGAAGATCGAGGCCGGCCGCCAGATGGTCTACACGACGGCCTGGCGATTCGCGAACGGCGAGTACCCGGTCCGCGAGATCTCGATGGCGAAGCTCTACACCGCCCGCATGGCCTGCGAGGTGATCGACGAGTGCCTCCAGATCCACGGCGGCGCGGGCTACATGAAGGAGTACGGGATCGAGCGCGCGTGGCGCGACATGCGCCTGAACCGGATCGGCGCGGGCACGGACGAGGTGATGCTGGACGTGATCGGGCGGTCCTACGGTCTCTGAGCCGGCGGCCCGCCCGCTCCCGCCCTTCCGCGCGGAGCACGACGAGCTCAGGACCGAGATCCGCCGCTTCGTCGCCGAGGAGCTGCGGCCGCATGCGGCCGAGTGGGAGGCGGCGGAGTGGTTCCCGAACGAGGTCTTCACCCGGATGGCCGAGCTCGGGCTGCTCGGGCTGAAGTACCCGGTCGAGTACGGGGGGCGCGGCGGCGGCTATCTCGAGGACGCGGTCCTCCAGGAGGAGCTCGGCCGCTCCGGGTCCGGCGGGCTGTCCGCGGGGATCGGGGCGCACATCGGCATCGCCACGCCGCCTGTCTGGAAGTTCGGCACGGACGACCAGAAGGAGCGCTTCCTCGCCCCGGCCATCCGCGGCGAGCGGATCGCCGCGCTCGGGATCACCGAGCCGGGCGCCGGGTCCGACGTGGCCGGTCTCCGGACCGTCGCCCGGCGGGTGGACGGCGGCTACGTGGTGAACGGCTCGAAGACGTTCATCACGAACGGCGTGCGGGCCGACTTCGTCGTGACCGCCGTGAAGACCACCGAGGAGGGCGGTCACCAGGGCATCTCGTTCCTGATCCTCGAGCGCGAGATGGACGGGTTCGAGACCTCGCGCAAGCTCGAGAAGCTCGGCTGGCGGGCGTCGGACACCGCGGAGCTCGCCTTCTCCGACGTGTTCGTGCCCGAGGAGAACCTGCTCGGCGAGGAGAACCGCGGCTTCTACCTGATCATGGCCAACTTTCAGTGGGAGCGGCTGATCATGGCGCTGGGAGCCGTGGCGTCGATGGAGTCGGTGATCGAGCGGGTGGTCGAGTCGGATCCCGGCAGCGAGTGGCGGCATCTGGTCGCCGAGATGGCCGTTAAGCACGAGGCATCCCGGTCGCTCACCTATCACGCGCTTCGCCTATTCGCCGAAGACGGGAACGCCGTTCGTGAGGTCACGGAGGCAAAGCTGATGTCACAACGTGCCGCGTTCGAGGTGGCCGAGATGGCGTGGAGAGCGATGCAGGGGGATCTGGAGATCGGCCGTGCGATGCGCGACACCCGCCTGGGCCCGATCGGCGGCGGCACCGACGAGGTGATGAAGGAGATCCTGGCGAAGCAGCTCGGGCTCTAATCCGGCCAGTGCCCGTGCTTGTCGAAGTACTCGCGAGCCTCCTCCTCGCGATCCCGCTCCTTGTCGCCCTCCACGCCGATCCGGTGGAGCACGTTCAGTAGGAGCACCGCGCTGCCCGCGCTGATGAAGAGCGCGCCGGCCGCGATGCCCACACCGCCCGCGGTCGCGCTGACGATCACGCCGGCGATCAGCAGGACCAGCGGGATGCCGTACCGGATTGCGTAGAGCGCCATGTACCTATGATGCCGGGCGCTCAAGAGCTCAAAGGAGACCTGAATGGGAGTGCTGGACGGAAAGGCGGCGATCGTCACTGGATCGGCGCGGGGAATCGGGCGTGCCACGGCGGAGCTGCTGGCCGAGCAGGGCGCGCGCGTGCTGATCAACGATCTCGATGGCGACGTCGCCGAGCAGGCGGCCTCGGAGATCTCGGGCGAGACGGCCGTCTTCGGCGGCGACCTCACGAAGGAGGGCGTGCCGGACCAGCTGATCCAGAAGGCCGTGGACGAGTTCGGCCAGATCGACATCATCGTGAACAACGCGGGCTACACCCGCGACAACGTCGCCCACAAGATGTCGGACGACGAGTTCCAGGCGATGCTCGACATCCACACGGTGGTGCCGTTCCGGATCCTCCGCGCCGCCGCGCCTCACCTGCGCGAGCCGGCCAAGAAGGAGAAGGAGGAGGGTCGGGAGGTCTTCCGCAAGATCGTGAACATCAGCTCGATCTCCGGGACCATGGGGAACGCCGGGCAGGCGAACTACTCGGCCGGCAAGGCGGCCGTCGTGGGGCTCACGAAGACGCTCGCCAAGGAGTGGGGCCAGTTCAAGATCAACGTGAACGCCGTGGCGTTCGGGTTCGTCGAGACGCGCCTCACCGCCGCCAAGGAGTCGGGCAACACGATGACCAAGGACGGCGAGGAGATCCAGCTGGGCATCCCCGAGCAGATGCGCGCGATGGCGGCGATGATCATCCCGATCGGCCGCCCGGCCACGCCCGAGGAGGCGGCCGGGCCCGTCTTCTTCCTGTGCTCACCGTGGGCCGACTACGTGCATGGCCAGGTGCTGAACGTGACCGGCGGCCAGTTCGGCGGGATGTACTTCTAGCGGGCGGTCCTAGCGGGCGGTGACCGTCGCGCCCGCGTCCGACCCGGCCTTGTCCGGGTTCCACGAATAGGCGTACTCCGGCCTGTCCACGTCCTGCCAGAGCGTGGACAGGCGGAGCGGCCTGAACGTGTCCCACATGACGGCCAGCTCGTCGGTCGAGCTCTTGCCGAGCGCCTTCTCGACGGCGCCCGGCTGCGGGCCGTGCGGCAGGCCCGATGGG